>JAJRTL010000069.1 GCA_024278315.1 Planctomycetota bacterium
CGGCATCCCCCATCCCGAGGACCTGGCCCAGGGCCTCATCCCCTTCCGCATTCCGGGCGAGTCGCACGGCATCCGCGGCGCCACCCTGGTCGTCTCGGGCCTCGCGGCCGCCGTCGGCGCCAACATGGTCTTCGTCTATCCCTACACCCTGCGCAAGCGTCACTGGCAGCGCGAACATCGCCGCCTCGCGCGCATCGACCTGGGCTTTGGCATGTTCCTGCCCTACGCCATCGCAGCCTCCCTCATGCTGATCACCTCGGCCAGCGTCTTCCACTACGGTGATCCCGACCTCTTCGTCGGCAAGAAGATCGCCCCCTGGCAGGCCGCCGAGATGCTTGCCGCCCCCGACCGCCTCGGCCCCCTCGTCGGCATGTGGGTCTTCGGCCTCGGCATCGTCGCCATGGCTCTCAGCTCCATCACGATGCAGATGCTCTGCTCGGGCTTCGCCCTCTGCGAACTCCTCGGCAAGAAGAGTGAAGGACCCACCTACAAGATCGGTCTCGTCCTCCCCGCCATCGGCGTCCTCGGCGCCGTCTTCTGGAAGGACATCAGCCTCTGGCTCGCCGTCCCCACCAACGTCGTCTGCGGCTTCCTCCTCCCCATCGCCTACATCGGCTTCATCAAGCTCCAACGCAGCCGCGCCTACCTCGGCCCCGACCGCCCCACTGGCTTCCGCGGCACCCTCTGGACGCTCGGCATGGGTATCAGCACCTTGGTCCTCGTGGGCTTCCTCTCCTGGTTCGCCTACGCCCGGATCCCAGGGTGGATTCAGTCGTTATGAAGTGAGGGTCTGTCCTCTCTGACACAACGGTTCCAATCCTGCGGGAACATCACCTGACCTTCATCTCGCTTTCCCAATAGGACCCCAAGTGAATTCCCTGCTCCGCGGGTGACAGACGGAGCCATCAGGAGGTTGCTGGCTTCCTCTGCGAAAGGCTGAGACCTAGAAATGCCATCACGACCATCAGCGCCGCAACGAGCATTCGTAATTGCAAAGAGGATTTCAAGGGGCCTAAACATCCACAGCTCCCCAGGTCGAGGCCGTAGAGCCTGAAGGCCATAGAGCCAAGCAATAGTGTCCCCGAGAGCAGCGTGGCCAACAGGAACGAACCTCTGTCCGGATACAACAGAAGCAATGTGGCAACCATGAGCTCTGCAGAGGCGATCAGAGCGGTCACAGGAATGGGCAGGACAGAGGAGGCATGTCCCTGCATGAGAGCGAGTATCTTGGTCGATCCGATGAAACCCAGAATCAAGATCAGGGTCCATCGACAACTCAGGATCCAGATACATCTTGGAGTCATCGTTTCGGCCAGGAGAAATCTGCCTGAGTCAGCTCGCTCGCACCGATCTCGATGGAGCTCAGCCTCACCGTGTTCTTCGACCCTGCGTTCGTACCCTGTACGATATCGACCCTGTACTTCCCGGGAGCCAAGCCCGTAAGCAAGTATGGAGGCCCATACAGCGAGAAACTCGAACTAGCCCTGTCTCCCCTGCCCAATGGCCTGAGTTTCACTTGAAACCCCTGGCGACATGTCAAGGGATCGAGTTTCCTTGGCACGAGCAGCAGAGCTCCGAATGCAGTCAAATCCCAGGTCAAACTCAACCTCCCTCGCCCAACGAACACCCTTTCGCCTTCTCGAGGTCGTAGCAAGAAGCCAGTTCGTGTAGCGAGCCGAGCTTTGTACTCTCCAATCGGAATCCCGGATACAACATGTGAAATTCCTCCCAGCACGCTGATCGGGATCCTTAGATGCTCTCCCCCATCCACCGAGATCATCTGCAGAAATGCCGGAGGCAATCCATTGGGAGCCTTCGCCCGTTTCGCCTTCGGGCCACCAACGAAGACATTGACCAATTGGCCAAAGCCCTTTGCTGTAACGTTGAGCGCGACCTTGTAGACAGGCACTGGATGACCGGGAACGGGCCGAAGGGACACTGTCAATGCCCTCTTCTCGATGCCAGGCATGGAGTAGGTCATTTCAACATGGAGCACATCAGAGTCCATATAGGGTTTTGCGACAAAGAGGGTCCTGTACCTCCAGTCATAGAAACCAGAGGGTAGTCGCGCCCGCTCCAACTTTCTGACGCCTGCACAAGTCAACTGAAGCGAAGGGAAGGAGACGGTTCTGTATTTCGCATCCCCATAGTCAACATAGGTAGAGCCAGACAACAATTCGGGCGAAGTCTTGTAGCCATTGACCGATGCGACGATGAGACCTCCATAGAGCTTCCACAAAGTCAGACGAGTTTCTGGTGATCCCACCGTGACTCTTCGTGCCCAATCGATCGTAGTCCACCCCTTGCCTCCAGCACAGACCGTGTAGGTCGCACCCGGACGCGCCCCTCGGACCTCGAAAGCTCCGGTATTGTTCGGGATTGCACTCAGGAAGGTTCGAACTCCGGCATCCAGAGCAGTGAAACTATCTTCGCTCGGCGCACTCACTCCTGCCCAGGCGTACACAGTGATCCCCGGAGGCGCAGGTGTACCATTTGCCAAAGTCACCGTGCCACGAAGAACACCTTCTGCTTCCATCACGATTCGGTTGGCCTTGCCCCCGGCCACTTCCAAGTAGGACTCGGAATCTGCGTAGCCGTCCGCAGACACATAAACTGTTTTCCATGCAGCCTCGCTGGGATACGTTGCGGACCAAAGCCCCTCTGAGTCGGTAGCACCATGGGCTTCCAACTTCTGGAGATGGAGGATCGCGATCGAAGCGCCTGGAACAGGCTTGCCCTCAGGATCTGTCACCACGAAACGAGCACGATCCGTCATGACAGGGGTCTCATCGGAATCTCGATCACTCCCTCCCCTCGGGAGAGAATGGTCGATTCTTCGAACTTGCAGCTCCGAGACCATCTGGATTCTCTGAGGCTTGCCAGAAGACCCAACCTGTATTGTTTCTCCTCCATCATCAGGGACATCTAGTCCTCGCCTGGCTTGGTTCGTCGCAACGATGCTCGTCACCACCGCCAGAAGCACAGCAGCCAACACGATCACTACGGTCTTCCTTCTTGGAATCACGATCCCACTCCCAGGACGCTTCATGCAAGTGACTGTTTTGGCTCATTCCTTACTACAGAGGTCAATCTTCATTGGGAGGAACAGGAGGCGTTTGGCAGACAGGCTGTGCGCTCACGAGCTTACAAACGAGACCATCGCTATCCGCGCAATCAGGTGCTGTGTTGGTGCATAAGCCACGGACGTCGAGCGTGTTGAAGGCATTGGTCTCTTTCTCGCCTTCTGGCTCTGGGAGATTCCGTGCAACCAGGTGACAGCATGGATTCTCGGTTCCACCGGATGAACAATGGCAGAATCTGTACGGGCTCACACTGTCCGACCCTTCTTTAGGTTTGCAGCTTCCTGTACTGCAGCTTCCTGAACACTCGATGTTCTTTCCCCCCGGACCCAGCCCTGTCCCGGCACAGGCTGGCACCGGCAGCAAAGGCGGTGAGGACACGGCAATGGCTGATAGGAGAAGGAGAGGAATCGTCACAGCGAACAACGCATGCAGATACATGGATCGGGTTGGCATTTCATACCTCCTGAGGGATGGTTTGCTGGGGAAGGACCAGCCGCCCCAACTCGGACTGTTGATTGAGACCTGGCTTGTAGCTTTCTGAACATATGGTCTCATGGGGGGGGGAGCTTTTTCCGAGAAATCGCCTTTCGAATGC
>JAJRTL010000070.1 GCA_024278315.1 Planctomycetota bacterium
CCCGGTCTCGTGGATCTCGCCGGTCCTGGGCTCCGCCTTTGCTCTCGCGACGCTTCGAGTCTGGCCCGTGCCTGTCTCGGGCCCCAGGCCGTGCCTGCGAGCCGAGCGCAGGCACTCCGTCGCGACCATCACCCTGCCACCCTGGCACCCCGCTACGCCGAGCTCTACCGCAATCTGCTGGCCTGAGGGGCCAGCAGAGGCGATCCTGTGGAGCATGGATCGCATCGCATACAAAGATGGAAGGCTGCAGGTCGAAGGAGTCGATCTCGAGGCCCTTGCGGAGAGTGTGGGGACACCGCTCTATGTGTACTCGGCCTCCAGCATCCTGGCTCGCTATCGAGCGCTTCGGGAGGCCTTCGCGGATCTGGATCCTGGAATCCGGTACGCGGTCAAGGCCAACAGTAACGGGGCCATCCTCAAGATGTTGCACCGCGAAGGCTGCGGATTCGATCTGGTGAGCGGAGGAGAACTCGAGCGTGTCCTTAGGGTCGGTGCGGATCCCCAGACCCTGGCCTTTGCCGGTGTGGGCAAGCAGGACTGGGAGATCATCCTGGCGCTCGAGACGGGGATCGGTCTGTTCACGGTCGAGAGCGAAGCCGAGGTGGATCTTCTGGAGAGCCTGGCGGGGGCCGCGGGTCGCAGGGCTCGTGTGGCCATTCGTCTCAATCCCGATGTCGATCCCAAGACCCATGAGTACATCTCCACAGGCAAGAAGGAGAACAAGTTCGGCCTCGCCTTCGACAGGGCAGCCGTGATGATCCCGAGGATCCAGGAGTCGGCTTGGCTGGATCTCAAGGCCTACCACGTGCATCTGGGATCGCTCCTGCTCGAGCCCGATCCCTTCCTCGAAGCCGTGGAACGGATCCTCACCTTCGTGGATGAGGACCCCATTCGCAGCGATGGGATCGAGGCCTATGACATGGGGGGAGGATTCGGAATCCGGGATGTCTTCGAGGATCCCTTGGACCTCAGCGTTCTCGCAGCCGGGATGTCCCGCCTGCTTGGGCCTCGCGCTTGGAAGCTGCTGCTCGAACCTGGTCGATACCTCCTGGGCAATGCCGGCCTTCTTCTTTCCCGGGTGCTCTATCGCAAGCCAGGTTTCGAGAAGGACTACCTCGTCGTGGATGCTTCGATGAGCGAGCTCATCCGCCCGGCGCTCTACAGTGCAGAGCACCGTGTCCTTGCCGTGACCGAGAACGGCACGCCCGATCCCCGACCCGTGGATGTGGTGGGGCCCGTCTGCGAGAGCTCCGACTTCCTGGCCAAGGATCGACTCCTGCCCAGGTTGGATCGTGGCGATCTCCTGGCAGTCGCCGACAGTGGGGCCTATGGGTTCACGATGGCCAGCAACTACAACACCCGCCCCCTGCCGGCCGAAGTGCTTTGCCGAGAGGGGCAAGCGACCCTGATCCGCCGCCGGGAGGAGCTCCCCGATCTGTGGCGCAACGAGGTCACGGAGGGCATCGATCTCGCCTGACGCTGCCTACTGTTCCCGGGAGCGCGGAAAAGCCGGTTTGACCGGATTCAGTGCCTGGAGCCTCATTGAAATCAACCGATGGGGGTGGACAGGCGTCCCTTCGGGCAGGATCCTCTGCCCTCCCCCCGCCGAACCCTCACCGGAGAATCTCTTGCGCAAGCACGCCCTCAGGCTCTTCTGCCTTCTGGCCCTCGCCTTCCTGTTCCAGGCCTGTGGCACGATGGTGGGCGAGTTCTTCCCGACCGCCCAGGCCCCCGGCGACCTCGAGCGGCAGATCGCGGGCACCCACCGCCGTTGAGTTTCCGAGATCGGAGGATCCAAGGATCGTGAAGGATCCCCTCAAGGCGCTTTCGACCCAGCCGATTGGACAGGGCGATCTCGCGGCTGCGGAGGTCTCTGCCCAAGGCGAGAATCCTGTCTGTGGCGACAAGCTTCGTTTCCTGGGCCGGGTGGGGCAGGATGGCACCCTGACGCTGGCATTTCTGGCCACGGCCTGTCCTGCGACGATTGCGGTGGCCTCCTGTGCTGTCCAGCTCTACTCCGGACAGAAGCCCCCCGCAGGGCCGCCCTTCACAGACCTGCGACAGCGGGTCCAGGAGCTCGGGGGACTGTCCCGCTTCGAGGGCCACACCTTGGGTCTCGTCGAGCAGGTCCTCGCGGATCTCTTCCGGGCTTGCCAGGCTGACCCGAAGGATTCATGACCCCAACGTGTCAGGCGACGCCCTTCCGTCCGGGAAGGTAGGCCCGCAACCGGCTTCGCTATGTGCGTATCGACATGCAACGATCTCAAGAATCGTTTGGGCGAGGGGCGATCGGGAATCAGTCGTCCTTTCCGAGACCGAGCATCTCCTTGACCACTGGTTGGATGGCGGTCATGCCGGCCTTCTCTCCCATGCGGAAGGCTTCTTCTGCGGACATGCCCTTGCGTTTGGCGAGCCAGACCGCATAGAGGCCGCTGACACGGTTGCCCGATCCGCAGTGAAGGAGCATGGGGCGGGGTGCGTTCTTCATGGCCTTGTCGAAGGCCTCGATCTGATCCTCGGTGATGGTCTTGACTGGCTTGGACATCGGAATCGAGACGAACTGCATCCCGAGCGCCTCGACCTGGGCCTTCTCGTCCCACTTCATCTCGCTCTTGGGACGCGTGGTGAGGATGGTGCGGTAGCCCTCGTCATGCAGACGCTTGAGTGATTCTTCCGAGGGTTGTCCTCCAAAGAGGATGTCGCCGAGCTGGGTGGCGTCGCGAATGCCTTCGACCTTGACCTTCACGGCCTGGGCCTCGACGGGCTTGTCTCCGCAGGCGGTGACTGTGGTCAGAAGGAAGAGGCCGAGAATCGGGACGACGATCTTGCGGATGGTTGTCATGGGGATGACCTGGTTCGAGTGCTGGTTCGATTGGTTGTCTATCTGCCTGCTGGCAGGCGTATTCCTGTCGGCAGGTCAAGCCTGCGGATTCTAGCCCGAAAGACGCCGTCAGACCGCAAAAACGAGCTCGGCTGCGCCGATCTCGCATTTGCTCGCAACGATCTCATGATAGGGCTAGTCCCTGATCAGTCCTTCGGCAGTGGCCAAGGGTTGGCGTCGTACTGCTTTCGGAGTGCGCGCAGGCTCTCGCGCATCTGTTGGAGGATTTCTGCGTACTCTGGGTCGGCATGCACGCTCTTGAGTTCCTTGGGATCCCGGACGAGGTCGAAGAGCTGCCATTCCTTGGTCTTGGGGATGTAGAAGAGCTTGTGGGTCTTCGTCCTGATGCCTTCATGGCGCGGGACGTTGTGCTCGCCTTCCTCGTAGTAGCAGTAGTAGATGGCCCTGCGCCAATCGACCTGATGGCCGGATGCGAGGCCTACGAGTGGCAGGAGGCTCTCCCCTTGCATGTCCTCGGGGACGGGGACCTGCGCAGCCTGGAGGAAGGTCGGGGCGTAGTCGATGTTCTGGACGAGAGAGTCGATCTTGCCCTTCTTCTGGATGCGACCGGGCCATCGCATGAGCAGCGGCATGCGCAGGGATTCTTCGAAGATCCAGCGCTTGTCGTACCATCCGTGTTCACCGAGATAGAAACCCTGGTCAGAGGAGTAGACGACGATCGTGTTCTCCGCCAGACCCTTCTCATCGAGGTAGTCGAGAATGCGGCCAACGCTCTCATCCACGGATTGGATCGTGCGGAGATAGTCCTTGATGTATCGCTGGTACTTCCAGCGGACCATCTCGTCTCCCTTGGGGAGGTGCTCGAGGAACTTCTTGTTCCTGGGTAGGTACGCAGCGTCCCACAGCTTGCGCTGGGCCTCGGTCATACGCCGGTATTCGGGATTCTTGAAGTGCCGGTTGAAGGGGTCGGGTAGACCTGAGTCGCGGACCTTGAGGTCGTAGTCCCAATAGAAGTAGTCACGGATGCTCATCTCATTCTTCTTGAGCAGCGAAGATCGATTCTCGAGCTTGTCGAACAGGGTTGCAGGCTCGGCGAAGCTCTTGCCCTCGAAGAGGCGCAGATGGCGAGGTGCCGGCGCCCAGGTGCGATGGGGCGCCTTGTGCTGGCACATGAGGAGGAAGGGCTTCCCGGGGTCGCGCTGCTCGAGCCAGGCGAGGCTCTTGTCGGTGATGATGTCGGTGACGTAACCTTCGATGCGCTTCTTTCCTTCAGGCGTCTTGAATACTGGATTGTAGTAGTTGCCCTGGCCGGTAAGGATGTCCCAGTGATCGAAGCCCGTGGGCGTCGACCTGAGATGCCATTTGCCGATGAGGGCGGTTTGATAGCCGGCGGTACGCAAGAGTTTGGGGAAGGTCCGTTGTTTGCCGTCGAAGGCCGTCCGGTTCGTGCGCTGACCATTCTTGTGGGTGTGCAACCCTGTCAGGACCGTCGCTCTGCTCGGCGCGCAGATGGAATTGCCGCAGAAGCTCTGCGTGAAGAGGACACCCTCTGCTGCGATGCGGTCGATGTTGGGTGTCTGGTTGAGCCCTGAGCCGTATGCGCCTATCGCCTGGACCGCGTGGTCGTCCGAGAAGATGAAGACGATGTTGGGACGCTTCGTCGGCTTCGACTGGACTTGGAGACAGCCAGCGAGCAAGAGACAGACGAGGAGGTACATGCCTATGTGTCCTGTGGGGTAGGTGAATGCGCGAGCGGATTCAGGGTCAAAAGGGCGAAGAGCATCAAGGGCCAGACGTGGAAGAGGAGTCTGGAGAGGGATGTTTCCAGGTGCTCTGCTACATCACCCGAGAAACATATGTAGACGAGGGCGTAGCCCAGGAGCGTGAGTGTAATCAGTGCCCATGAAAAATGTCTTGTGGATCGATCCCCTGGCTGCGGAGCTCTTTGGGCGAAAAAGAGCAGGACAAGGAGCAGGATCAGGACGCCTTCACCCAGTCGGAGGAAGCCGTCTGCGAATCCAATGAGGATCGCGAGATAGCGTTTGGCATCGAGGATCTTTTCGAGGACGACAGCAGTGTTGGTCGTGCCGAAGAGGTCGTTGCTTGGGGCCATCGCCAGCTTGAAGTAGAGAAGGGCCATCAGGGCCGGTGCCATGCCGGCCAGAAGGGAGAGGAAGGAAGGCCAGAATCTGCCCGGTCTGCTGTGGCGCAGACAGGGGATGCTGCAAGCCACGAACAGGATCAGGAACAACTGCCCTTCGTTCTTGGTCCACGCGGCGAGGCCAGCACAGAAACCTGCCAAGGCGACGTTCGATTTCCTGCTGCGCTCCTCTGTCCCCCCAAGGGTCAAGAGGACCACGCTTGCCAGGTAGTAGACGGCGAGAGGGACGTCTGCGAGCTGGCCACTGGAAAACTTCGTGAGACTCGTGCCGGCGACCAAGGCCATCGCACCCAGGCTCGCTGCCAGGGGAAGCCCGCGCCCCCTCAGTGACTCGAAGAGGAGCGCTACGAGGCTCGCAGCGAAGCCAAAGGCTGTCAGAATCGGCACGAGCGGTGTGTCTGCATCGAGGCGAGACCAGGTGCTGGCGACGAAGCCTGGCAACAGGAGCGGGTAGTCGGGGTGGCTGTAGTCGAGAGTCGGTGCGAAGAGGTCTTGCCAGTGTTCAGGTGATCGAAACAGGAACCGGGCATGGAGATTCCAGATGTTCATGGCGTCGCTCTCGCCGTGAGGAGCATGGTAGCTCCGAAGCCCAAAGCTCAGGAGGGCCATTGAAATCAGGAGGATGAGAGCCCAGGTGAGAGGGCGCGGGCAGGGAGGGGAGCTTGACGGAGACAGGTGGGCGCTTGCCTGGGTACGTTGGAGGCGGGAGAGCCGGAAGGAGATGGCGACGACGAGCGCGAGTTCGGCCACGGGCACCAGAAACCCCCAGCCCAGCGAGAGGCCGAGGAACTCGAGAAGCGAGACCAACCCCATGCCGATCGGTGCTGCGAGGGCGATGCGCAGGCGACGCCTCCTCGGGCCGGGGACGGCGAGACTGGTCAGGCCGAACCCCAGGAGCCAGCTCAAGAGGATCCAGAAGTAGACCTCGACCCTCATGGCCGCTTCTCCAGCAGATACCATCCGTCGCCGACGGCCTTCTTCCAGCGCAGGCCCATGCGAAGCGCTTCAGCGCGAGCTTTGCCTGCGGGCAGCCTTGCCAGGATGAGCCCAGGCCGGAGCACCGGATCGATGATCAGGGGGGCGAGGGCATACTGGGCGATCGTGTGCGTTCCTGCGTCCAGCGTGGCGAAGCCGATCTTCTCGAGGAGGTCCGCGATCTCCTCCTTGTCCGGGACATGCCCTTGCGAGATGCCGGGAAAACGAGATCGGAGACCGTCGGCCTGGGCCTTCACGACTGCAGCCATGGCCGTGTCCGCCGGTAATCCACCGTCCTGATAGTGCTTGACGATCGCAGGAGCCAGGATGTCGATGATCGGTCGAAGCTCCCGGGCCAGGCTTTCCCCTTGGAGTAGCAGGGAGATACGACCCCGCGGGGGGAGCTTGGGACGTATCGCATCCAGTTCCTGCAAGAGGGCCTGGCTGGCATCGGGGCCCCCCCCCGACCTCCAGGCCTGGCCCACCTCGTCACCCAGGGTCCGGAGGCGGTGGAACATGGCTGGAGATAAGACCAGAAGCACGAGAACCCAGGACATCCGGAATGGCGGGAGCTTTGCAGGGACCTTCATTGCCCAGAGAGTCTTGAGCACGGCGCAGGAAAGAGGAAGGCTCCAGAGGAGAATCTCCGTCGATGGGGGGATCAAGAAGGAAGCCGGCTCGGAGTGGGCTCCGGCCGGCTTCGTCTTCTCTCTCTCTCTCTTTCACTGCGACACCTCGATGGGGTGTCGCACGCCCCTGGGGGGCGTCTCTTCTCTCTCTATGCCCTGTCTACGACGGAGTCACGAGAGAGTTCAAATGATTGAGAATCGCCTCCACATATTCTTCGGTGCCTGCGTTTCCTCCCAGGTCACGAGTGCGGTGCTTCCCTTCTTTCATCACGTGGATGACCGAGTCTCGGACCTTGTCCGCGGCCTGATTCTCGCCCAGGTGGCGGAGCATCAGGCCGCCGGAGAGGATGAGGGCTCTGGGGTTGGCGAGGCCCTTGCCGGCGATATCCGGCGCGGAGCCGTGAACGGCCTCGAAGACGGCGCAGTGGGTGCCGATATTGGCCGAGGGTGTCATCCCGAGTCCTCCGACCAGGCCAGAGGCGAGATCGGAGATGATGTCCCCTAAGAGGTTCTCCATGACGAGGACATCGTAGTCCTCGGGATTCATGACGAGGCGCATGGCCGTGGCATCGATGATGGCTGTGTCATACTCGATGTCGGGAAACTCCTTGGAAATGCCCTCGGCAACTTCGAGGAACAGGCCATCGCTGAGTTTCAGGATGTTGGCCTTGTGGACGGCAGTCACTCTCTGACGACCATGTTTGCGCGCTGCCTCGAAGGCGAAACGAAGGATGCGCTCGGAAGCATGCCTCGTGATGATGCGTTGGCTTTCGATCACACCGGGGATGACTTCATGTTCGAGCCCGGAGTAGAGGCCCTCGGTGTTCTCGCGGACGATGATGAGATTGACATTGTCGAATCGTGTCGGCACTCCCGGAATCGTCTTGGCGGGGCGGAAGTTGGCGAACAGATCCAAGGACTTGCGCAAGGCCACGTTGACCGAGCGGAACCCCCTGCCGACCGGGGTCGTGATCGGGCCCTTGAGAGCCAGACCGCTCTCCTTGATGGCTGCCAGCGTCTCTTCGGGCAGCGGGGAGCCGCAGCGTTCGATCTGGTCTCCGCCTGCCGGCTTGACTTCCCAGTCGATAGCAATCCCTGTCGCATCCAGCACGGTGCGTGCCGCCTGCGTGACCTCGGGGCCGATACCATCTCCGGGGACGAGTGTGACCTTGTATGCCATATGATGGGATTCCTTGGGCCCGAACTCGTGGATTCCTGGGACCGCTCTCTGGGTCCGGGGAGGAAAAGGCGAGGTACGTTAGCGAGTCCCTGGGATCCAACAAGATCCCAGGGGCCAGAATGGGAGTGCAGAGTCACCGGGATTCGTGAAATTCCAGGCAGTCGTTGCAGAAGGGAGGCAAGACGAGATCCCAGCAGAGATCTCCAGGACCGTGTGGCTATACTTCGCTGCCATGGATCGAAGCCCAACAGACAAACCCGCTCGGGATGAGCAGAAGTGGATCCAGAGTGCCCTCCGGATCCTCGAGGACGAGGCCAAGGCTCTCGCTAGCCTGCAAGGTCGGATTGGAGCTGAATTTGCGGGCGTGGTGTCCGGTATCCTTGAGATGAACGGGCGAGTGGTCCTGACCGGGATGGGCAAGGCCGGGCTCATTGCGCAGAAGATCTCCGCTACCCTCGCGAGCACGGGGACGCCGTCCATCTATCTGCATCCTGCAGAGGCCGTCCATGGGGATCTGGGGCGTGTGATGGAGGGAGATTTGCTCTTTGCCCTCTCCAAGTCGGGCGAGACGGATGAGGTGCTGCGATTGCTGCCCATCGTCAAGGCGGCAGGTGTGCCAGTCCTCGCGATGACCGAGAGCCGGAATTCCACACTCGGTCAGCTGAGTGACCACGTTCTGGAGATCGGCAAGATCGATGAGGTTGGGCCTCATGGGCTCGCCCCGTCCGCGTCGACTCTGGTCATGCTGGCACTCGGCGACGCTGTGGCCCTGGTGGTCCAGGAGGGGCGCAACTTCGGTCCCGAGGATTTCGCTCGCTTCCACCCGAGTGGGGCCTTGGGGCGGCAGCTCATGAAGGTGTCCGAGCTCATGGGCCGGGGAGAGGAGTTGCCAGCGATCACGGCGGACCGAAGCGTGCTGGATGCTCTCGTCACGATGACCGAGACGCCGGGCAAGCGCGGGGCAGTGGTCGTCGTAGATGAGGAGGGGTTCTTGCACGGGATCTTCACGGACGGCGATCTGAGACGATGTCTACAGCAGAAGCGCGAGGGCTTCTTCGAGGCCAGGATCGGTGATGTCATGACCGAGCATCCCAAGAGCATCACGCAGGATCGTCTCGCCGCCGAGGCCTTCCGTATCCTGCAGAAGAACCAGATCGACCAGTTGCCGGTCTTGGACCAGGAAGGCAAGGCGATCGGGCTGATCGACGTGCAGGATCTCTGGGACTTTCGACTCGCATGAACTCCAACGTCCCAGAGTCATCCGCCTCGTCCGCGCAAGTGCTGTCGGATCGAATCCGTTCGAGCTTTCTGAAGGTCACCTTCCTCCTCCTGGATGTGGATGGTATCCAGACGGATGGGCGGCTCCCCTTCGATGCGGACGGGCGTGAGTGCAAGACCTTTCACGTCTTCGATGGTGCTGGCGTGGCCTACTGGAAGCGTGTGGGGCACCGTGTCGGTTTCCTCTCCGGTCGGGAATCGATCCCTGTGCGCAAGCGTGCCGAAGAACTCGGTGTCCATGAGCTCCATCTCGGCCGCGGCCGCAAGATCGAAGTGTTGGAAGACATCTGCAGTCGGCTTGGGTTGAGCGAGGAGCAGATCTGCTACATGGGGGACGACTTCTTGGATCTACCCGTTCTGCGACGGGTGGGAGTACCTATCACGGTCCCACAGGCCCGTCCGGAGGTGAAGGAGTCCTGCGTCTATATCACGGAGACCCCGGCTGGTCAGGGGGCCGTGAGAGAAGTCGTTGAACTCCTGCTCAAGGCGCAAGGCCGATTCCAGGAAATCCTGGAGGCGACAGGCCTTCCCCCGGGACGGGAACGACCATGATCCGCAAGCTGCTCCTCTTCGTGGTTCTCCTGGCGGGTGGGTTCTATCTACTGATGTCTCTGACGGAGGGACCGATCTGGAAGAAAACGTCCGAGGAGGATGAGACGCGGGTTACCCAGGTGCCACCCTCCGGTGTCGTGCTGGAATCTGACAAGAAGGGGCAAGTCGACAAGCCGCAAGTGAGGGTGTCGGGGACGGGATCCCTGACGCTCAAGGGTAGCCCCATTACCTACGAAATCGGTGAGGGACACCAACTGGACCTGCCTGGCTATGTCCTGACTGCAAAGGACCATCGGATTCGCAACAACGGAATCTACGACCTGGAGGATGTGCTCATCGAGTTCCTACGTCCGATGCTAAAAGGGGGCAGGGTCGTGGGAGGAGCTCCCGTCTCACTGCGTGCGTCCAGCATGAGGGTCACGATCGAGACCGAGGGTGAGGTCCAGCGCTTGGACAAGAGCCAGGAGATGGACTTCTTCGACGTGGTCCTCCGCTCTCGGATGGGGAAGATGCAGAAGGGAGTGGTCCATGACGAAGAGTCGAGTGAGAGTCTGCAGCTTGAGTGTGCAAAAATCTCCGGCTATTTCCGTGACGAGATCCTGGACCTCTACACCAAGGACGAGAAGGAGAAAGTCACGGTTGTGTTGCAGTCGAACAAGGGCCGTGCCCGCATGAGCGGTTTGGGCCTGCGCGGAACCGTACAGACGGGGGATTCTGCCAAGGAGGAGTTCTCGGAGATTCGTCTTCTCGAAGACATCGAGATCGTCGGGACGGGAGACTTCGGGATCAATGTCACCGGCAAGGGGCCCCTCATGGTCAAGGGTGGTCGATCACTGGATTGGTTCCTGGAGCTTGCGAACGAGGTCAGGATTTCGGTCAAGAAGTCCCTCGGCGCTGATCGTCCCTTGTTGGAAGGCTCTGGTGACCGGGTACGTATTTGGATCGGTTTTACTGAACTCTTGGCAAGAGGACAGAGTCGGCCTGGTCGGAGTGTCTCGGACCTGAGTCTCCAAGGTCGGCCGGCACGAATGACCTTTGGCAACCAGATCATGGAGTCTCGGCAGATCCACGTGGCGCTGAACGACCGCGGTGAGCCCGAGCGTATGGCCACCGATGGGTTGACGAGACTCTGGCTGCGAGACCAGTTGGATCGACCCATCGGCAAGTTTCGTGGTCGGGATGGAATCCTCTGGACGCGTGAAGGGCGTCAAGCAGGTCAGATGTTGGGAGGAATGGGCATCGACTTCCTCGGCTCGGCGTTGGCTCTTGTCGATCCTTTCTGGCCCGAGGACGTGATCCAGATCCTGGGGCCCGCAGCCTATGAGAGTGAAACGGATTCTAGAGGACTGGTGGAGGGTGTTGAAAAGGCAACAGCCGAGGGTGGCTTGTTGATCTATGCCGCCTGGCGGTATGGAAATCTCCACCCCTTCCTCTTCCAAGGCCTGGGGAATGTGCGCATTCGAGGCCGCTTGCAGCAGGAGGGAGTCTTGATTGCCCGGGGAAACCGCGGCTTCACTCTCATGCGTGAGATGGCGAGCGGTGTCGTCCGCGGTGCCATGGGGCAGGCCGGAGGTGAAGATGGCCACGTCTTCCAGGTGAAGATGGATCGACATGCGGCGGATCCACAGGAAGAGGAAGGGCGCCTCGTCGACATCGTCGAGGGAGAGGGGTGGGTCCGCTTCTTCGGAAATCAAGCAGCGATTGCCGAAGGGCGTACAGGGACGATGTTGGATGTGAAGTTCCATGCAGGCTTGCAGAAGAACCTGTCTTGGGTGCGCACACAGTTGGGGAACAATACTAGCGTGGATGGCATCAAGTTCGCGGGTTACCAACAGAGCGGTAGTGAAAGCTATTCGTTGCAGCTCGAGGGCATACCGCTCGTGCTCACATCCACGGAGCAGAGTATTCGCGCGGAAGCCGAGTTTTGCGTCAAGAAGAGTGGCGAGCCCTGGAGTCTTCGGGGCCTGATCCGTCCCGTCGATTTCACGGTAGGGGGAGCTGACAAGAGATCCCAGGCGAATCTCAAGGCCGAGGTGGTGAGGTTTCGTCGCATCCCAGTGATGGATCCGGATGCAACCAAGCCCCTGCTCCTACCGATCCAAGCGAAGGGGAAAGTGAGACTTGAGGTCGATTTCCCCGAGTCGAACGGGAAGCGTCAGAGGATCGAATTGGACTGTGACGTATTCCGATTCCTGCCGATCCTGGCTGCGCCCGCGCTGGAGGACATCACCTCGGGGATGTTCGGACCAGGGGGAAGTCTTATCGCGAATCACATGTTGGGGAACAGACGTGGATTCGTCCGGGCTCTTGGCTCGGTGAAGCTGCAGCTCTTGGAACTGGGTGGTGAGCGTGGGAGGGATCTCCGGAGGATGTTCGGGGAGGATCTCTCTTTCGAGACGGATTCATTCTCCTCCTGCCTGCTCCCCAAGGAGGGTGGGCTCGTTCGAGTCGAGATCGAGGAGGAGCACCGTGATCGGCTCTGGGCAAGAGCCGAGATCGCCCGAACACATGGATCAGCCCTGGACCTCGGAGCCAAGGGAGGTGGGCGTGTCGAGATCTGGCTTCAGGATCGCAAGGATCCCGATCAGGTCTTCCAGATGGCTTCGGGGGCACCCGTGACCTATCGGTCGGATGTGGTCGAGCCGCGGGTTTTGCCAGAGGACTGTGGTGAAACGCCAGGGCAGGGCGACTACAGGGGCCGCTATGGCATCGTTGAGTTCCCTGGTCCGGTGACGGGAAAACAGCTCAACACGCGCGTTGCTACGCAGTTCCAGGTCTCGTGCAGTGAGCGTTTGATTCTCCAGTTGCGCACCGTTTCGAGGAGCGTTGATTCAGGGAAGAGTGAGGGTGGCCATGGTGATTGGGTGCTACCACAGGGATTCGATCGTCTGCTGGCGAAGGGGCAGGTCCACTTGCTCTACCATCTGTACGAGGCCCGAGGCGACGCTCTGGGGCTGGCAGGAGAATCCGGTTGGTTCCGACTCTCTTCCCAGGGGAAGCGCCCCGTCCTTCTGGGCTTTGCCGATGAATACCACGCAAAATACCATCCAGGAATCTCGTACAACCTGCGAACCGGTGAGGAGAAGGCTGGTCGGTTCCTGATCAAGAGTGGGCCGATGCCAACGGGGGGCGGAGACAGGTGAGCAGAGGCGGTTGCGTTTGGAGAGGTATTCTCTGCTGCATGGCATTGCCGTGTTTGGCCTCGCCCACGCTTGCCCAGGGGCTCCCACCCGGTGTCGAGCAGCTTGTCGACAGCGAGAGGAGAGCTGTCGAGGCCAGACGCCGCCTCGAGAAGCTGCACCAGCAAGCGGCCAGCAAGGAGGATAGGGACAAGTTCGAGATCCAGGCAGATGGTGAGGAGCGGGTGTCCGTGGGCGATAAGACCTTCTGGACTCTCAACAACCTACGACTGCAGATCGGGCAACTCCGTCTCCGCTCTGACTCCGCAGTGCTCGTCTTCGACCGGGATGAATACGACGCCCTCCGCAAGGCTCTGGTCGGTCAGAAGGGTGCGCCTCGTCGGAGCTTGGCTCCTCCCTATCGCCAGAAGGGCGAGCTTGCGAGGATGCGCATCCGGCGTTTGGCCGAGATCGGTTCCGGCTTCTCTCGACCCGTCCCAGCCATCAAGGAGATGCTCCCCGAGCACAAACAGCATCTCATTCTTCTGATCCGGAGCATCTACGCCAAGGGTAGTGTCTCCTTCGAGACGGATGGCACGCAGAACCTCCTCTGCGAAAAGCTCTGGTTCTCCATGGTGTCCGATCGTGCAGTGATGGAGGATGTGAAACTGCGGATCCCACTCGATCGACCTGGAGATTCTGGTGGTGGGCTGAGTTCCTTCTACCTGGAAGCCAAGAAGATCGTCAAGCAGTCCCATCGACTCGTTGCCTATGACGCAAAGATGTCGACCTGCAATGCGGGGGATCCTCACTACGCTCTACGGAGCGACCGCTTGTCCGTGGTGCAGGGCAAGGATTCGGTTCGATTCGTCGGTGAAGGGAATCACCTCGATGTCGAGGGGATTCCTTCCGTCGGATTGCCGGACTACACGTTCTATTCGGATCAGGAGAACTGGATTCCGATCCAGGGCTTTCGTTTTGGGTCCTCTCGAAATCTGGGCTTCTTTGCACTGGTCAAGTTCGGAGGGAGATGGAACGACCTGGGGCAATCGGTCGTGGACCTCTTCCACGATGGACCGGAGAAATTCCGCGGAGAGTGGTATCTTGAGACCGGTTACTCGGATCGACGAGGTGTCCCACTGGATGCTGGTCTCAGCTATGCTCTTCCCGGAAGCTTCGCCGGGGACATCGATTACTTCTTCCTGAAGGATCAAGGGACGGATATCCGATCGCCCAAGACACGACTGGGCGGGCAACCGGTGACCTACGAGGATCGCCAGTTCGCGAGGACCAGCAATCGCTTCCTGCTGGGCGAGTCTTTGCGGCTGGACTTCCAACTCATGAAGTCGACGGATGAGGCTGTCTATCTCGAGTTCCGCCCCAATGCGCTCAAAGGCGAGGAGCCATTGGAAACATCGCTTGATTTGAGATATCAGGAGTCGAACTACCTGGTCCGATTGACGGGACGAACCAACCTCGATGACTACCAGTACGATGGCACGGTCCGGCTCACGCCCAAGTTCAAGGAAGAGCTTGGCTATCTCCGTATGGATGCCTACAGCGCACCATTGTTCGAGCTCGTGGATGGAGTTCCGTTGGTCCTCGATGCTGAAGTCGGCCAGGGGTATCTGGAGAACAAGTTCGATGCGTCCTTGCCTACGTCTCCACGCGAGAAGAGCTACCGGTCGGATATAGGTCTGGAGCTCTCGACTCCCATGCGGCTGGGACCCTGGGCATTGCGACCGTATTTCTCGGGAAAGGACCTCTGGTACTCGGATACGCCCGGGCAAGAATCAAAAAACCGCGTTCTCTTGGAGGCTGGGATCACTCTCTCGACGCGGGTCTGGCGTGACTTCGACGTGTCATGGACGAAGCTCGGGATCCATGGTCTGAGGCACGAAATCATCCCCGAGGTGAGGATCGGGGATCGCTTCCAGGTGAGTGATGCTGCTTCGGAGTTCTATCAGTTCGATGAAACCGATGCCCTGGATGAGGGGAGCTTCGTTGACGTTGGCCTGCTCAATCGCGTTCGGACGCAGAAGAGGACTGCCGACGGCAGTGAGATCTTCTCGGACATGGTCTGGATCGATCTCGTCCAGAGGCTCTATCCGGACAAGGAGAGGGACAACGGTGGGAATGTCTTGGGGCTGTTCGAGTACGAGGTGATTCTCCGTCCTGCAGGGAGCATGCTCTTGCTCCCTGATCTCCGCTTGCTCTTCGAAGGGGAATACGACTGGAATCTGGGAGGTTGGAGGACTCGCAATATGGGTATGGCCTTCGCTCCCCATGCCGGAGCCACGATTGCTGGCGAGTGGCGCTCAGGCCTGGATGGGGATGGCAATGGTTCCATCAACTACGGCGCACGCTTCTGGAAGAGATGGGGTTTCGGCTACGGGCTGGTCTACGATTTCGAGTTCAGCCAGGTCAGGAGTCAGTCAATTTCGATGATGCGTGAAGACCATGACTGGATCTTCATGGTGATCTTCGGGCAGGACGAGATCACGGGAGACCGGAGCGTTCGATTCCAGTTCACACCCAAGTTCCTCGGTTTGGGTTCCGGTCGCAATGCCTACATCGGCGGCGATCCAGCCTTCGGCGTGCGCAACACGACGAACTATTGATCCCCAAGGGGTGTCCAATACGGAAGGTATTGGGGCATCCCCCTCAAGCCTCTGATACGTGCCCTCCCCGTTCTTCGTGGTAGAAAAGGGACTCGCTTCCTCCCTTGGTTCCGCAAGGTCTCGAGGTTCCGAGCGTTGAGCCGTCGCGGGCACAGGAAGGGGAGGGGGTGTCGTGTCCAACGCTATCTGGGACTGGTATCCAAGAACCGTGGGACCCAGGCAGAAGCGTGAGGTATTGGGTGTGGTCACCTCAGGCTCCCAGTTCAGCCACAGAGGCCAAGGAGGGAACAGCGCGACCTGTGGCAGTAACCAAACCTGCTCCTGTCGGCTCTTGATGCCGGCAGGGAGCTCCTGTTGTTCGATGGACTCTTTCTCTCTCACAGGGGGCACGGAGACACGGAGACACGGAGGCGGCCTCAAAGGTCGCCTTGAATGGCGGGGCTGCTTGATGCATCTCCGTGTCTTCTCTGTGGCTTCGTGAGAGAGAAGTGAGTTCACGATGGTTCGATCACGCCAGCACGCGCGTGGATGACATCGCAAGATGTGGTGGGAAGTGAGTTCAACGCCCTTGTATCCCGGACGATTCATGAGATCGTTGTGAGCAAATGCGAGATCGGCGCAGCCGAGCTCGTTCTTGCGGTCTGACGAGCGCATTTCGAGTTCAGGACGGCTGCGCGAGATATGAGGCGACCCAAGAGGGTCGTCGAATCGAAGCAATGCCGAGCGAACCGATAGGTTCGCGGTCCTGGACCGAA
>JAJRTL010000071.1 GCA_024278315.1 Planctomycetota bacterium
GCGAAGGAGAGAAGGCTCCTCATGTTCGGCCGCTTCTGGAACCAAAGTGATAGTGACAGGCCAGCAACGAGAAAGGCCATGTCGAGGCGACTGAGAAAGCAGAGGGACAGGCCAAGTCCCAGGATCCCATATCTACTCAGTGGATTCTCGTCCTCGTTGAGGATGAAGAATCGCACGTAGTAGTCGAAGGTGAAGCCATAGACCAGAACGAGCAGGGGTGTGGACAGCCCGTTGGTCGAAAACTGGTAGAAGGTCGTGACCCACAGGAGGATGGCAATCCAGGAAGGTAACGAACCGAAGCAGGCCCTGAGGCCGCGGAGCAAGTAGAGGCTCCCGACGGTCCCGAAGGCGAGCTGGATCAATAGCAGGAGGCGGATCGGCACTTCACCCCCATTCGGGAAAAGCCAGAATACCGGAACACTGACCAGGAGCCAGAGGGGCTGATAGCCATTCGTCGGGTGGATACCGTCAAAGGACGAGAAGCCCAGCGTGGCGATGTTCTGGGCCGGCTTGAAGAAGTAGAAGGCGTCGTCCGGGAGGAATCGATCCACGATCAATCCCATTGGTGCGGCTACAACGCAGGCGCCCAGGAACAGTAGAAGGACTGCCATCGTGGTGGAAACCAGAGGCAATCGATGGAGCAGGCCGACAGAGATCTGGGGTGTCGACGAGTGGGGGCTTCGGTTCATGTGCATGAAAGTCGGATCTTCGAGGGCGGGAATTCTAGTCCCTGGCCCCCGTGTGGACAGAGGCAATTGCCTTGTCTGGATGCGGCTAGCCGCTATTCCAAGGGCATGGCCTCTTGGAAAGCATGGATACCTCTGTTTCTGGGAGCGCTCACCCTCTTGTTGTGGGGAAGTCTCTCGGTCTGGTCCTTCACGGTGGATGACGCCTACATCATCTTCCGCTATGCGCAAAACATCGCAGAGGGTCAAGGACCCACCTACAATCCCGGCGGTCCCCCGGTCGAGGGTGTGACGCCCACCCTCTGGATGTGTTTGCTCTCGCTTCCTGCCTGGTTGGGTATCGATCTGGTATTTGCGGCCAAATGTCTGGGTTTACTCGCCATGGCCTCGACGATCCTGGTCTTGATCGGCGGTGCATTGGCCAGGCCTGGTGGCCTGCTGGCCGCTCTCTTCGCAGCGCTCTTCTTTGCGAGCTTTCCACCGACCATCATTCACTCCGTTTCCGGAATGGGGACAGCCCTCTTCACGTTTCAGGTGACGATGCACCTTTGGCTGACGCGGATGTTCCTGTTGCAGGACTCGAGGGTAAAGGCATCCGTGCTGACTCTGTCGGCCCTGCTACTGGGCTTATCGCGACCTGATGGCAACCTCATTTCGGTGATCTCGCTGGTCACGGTTCTCCTTCAGACCCGCGATCGGAGCTTGCTTCGTGCCTCGGTTGTCTACTATCTCATTCCGAGCGCACTCTACTTCATCGCGCGCTGGACCTACTACGGTTATCTCCTGCCACTACCGGTGTACATCAAGATCCTCGGCCGTGGAGCCGTCGACCCTTCGGTGCCCTCGGGCTTCATCGAAGCCATGCGTTTTTTGGAGGTCTGGGGCCTCGGTCTGGCTTTGCCATTCCTGTTGGGCCTCTTCAGGTTGGATCGTAGCTTTCTACCGGCTGTAGTCTCGGCAACTACGTTCTTGTTCACATGTCTCTTTCCGGCCCAGGTCATGGGGTTTGAGTGGAGGTTCTTCTTCCCTCTGATTCCCATACTCCTCCTGATCACAGGAATCGGAGTGCAGGGGCTCTTTGAGTGGCTCTGCGACAAGGTCCATCTACCTTGCCTTCTGGCGGCATTGGTCTCGTTGATGCTCTTGCTGTTTCCCGTGTTTCAGAATGACAGGCTCTGGCCAGCGACCCGGGCGACCTGGCTCGGTTATGAACGTGGCATGGAGCGTGCGCATCTAGCCTTGGGGGAGCGTCTGCGGGACTATCCGGGATCACAGGGGCTTCTCGTCATCGGCGACGCAGGCGCAGTGCCCTATGTCAGTCGTTGGGAGACACTCGACAGCTTTGGTCTCAATGAGCCCTCGATTGCAACGACCGGAAGGCATGATGCTCTGCCCATCCTGGAACGGGATCCTGCTCTCATCGTGCTCATTTCCAAGTCGTCTACGCAGATGGTCTCCCCCCTGCCCTGGGAGAAGGCCATCTATGACCTGGCACTGACGCGGGGCTATGTCCACGCTCGCGCGCTGGAGTTTGCACCGACCTACTATCTATGGTTGTTGACTCGTCCCGACCAGGAGCTGCATCGTTGGATCTCGACCTGGCCTCAGGATCTGCCTCGACACGGGAGCCTCGCGTTGCAGTCGGAGGATCCAGAGGCTTTGGCCGTGGTGAAGGGCTGTCGTCGGATTCCTCTGCGTGTTCGATACACAGACCGTCTCGAGATTCTCGATGCCTGGTTGGGTGAGGATCGATTCGTCATGGACATCGTTCCAGGCCAGCAAGCGAACGGACGTATTCAGTTCTTCGTGCATGCGATTTCCAAGGAGGGTGCGGTCTCGCAGCAGTACGATTTTGCAGCTTCGACACCCTTGAAGTCCATACTGAAGGGGAAGCCCTACCGCGTGTGGACCTTGTTTCGCCCAGCCCTTCCTGCTGGCACGTCTGCACTCCACATCGGTGTCTTCGAGGCTGACAAGGACGGTTGGCCTCGATGGAGATTCGAAGATGGCAAGGATCATGTGCGAATCGAGGTCGGACGCGACCACTGACAGACCCTTGCCTCCAGCTCTTGCCTGGGAGCCGCGCAGAAACAGCATCACGTTCTGGAGGGTTCTTGCAGGCGCGGGTCGTGAGCCTCCGCTCGTATGCAGGCTATCGCTTGGGGATCTCAGGGAACGCGGCACTTCCGTCGAGGACGTCTCGGATGTACCGCTGGTGGCTCTTGAAGGGAGAACTCTGGGCGTTTTTGCCGTCAAACAGGGGGTATTTCAGGCGTTCATTGGCCACGACGGCGATGGTGATCAGGGCGAGGTGGATGCGCCTGGGTGCAACAGGAGCCGTTTCGAGTCTCTGGCCCTCCCGCTCTCTCAGCGTGCAGAGAAGGAGGAAGCTCGTGGCGATCGTGAGTGAGTTCCATCGATCCAGATCATAACTGACGAAATGCAGAACCTGGGGAGAGAGTCCTGCGGCGATCATCAGGCCCATCCGCCACTTGGGATCCCTGCAACGCAGCATGCACCGGGTCGACAAGAAGAGGAAAAACAGGGCCAGCGGAAGCGTGAACAACCAAGATTGTTGAAGGTGCTCGATTTCCCCTGGAGTCGACCAGAACCTGTGAACCAATTCCTTGGTGTCCTCGACGCTGAGTGAATGCACGTAGAACAGGTCCTCGCGCGGCGGGTAGCCTGTCACGGCAGCCTTTGCCATCATCGCCTTGGCCCCCTCTGCAGACAGGGGCATGGAGGCGACCCAGTAGAGTCCGGTCATGAGCATGAGGGTAGCGCCGAGGAGGAGGGTCAGGCGTCGGCTATTCGCGTCGTCGAGGTGCTTCACCAGGATGATCAGGAAGACTACTGGGTAGAAGATGACGATTTGCCCCTCGTGCATTAGCAACAGGAGGGAGAATCCAACACCCGCAATCCAGAGCTGGCGTCTCGGGGCATGGACCCTGAGGACCAGGAGCGTCACGAGCAGGCCCGCGTGATCGAAGTACCCGATCGTGTGGGACAAAAACACGATCGACATACTGGACACGTAGAGGGATGCGGAGGCCAGCGAGGCCGGTCGGCCTGAGCAGGCGAGTCGCAGGGCCATCTGGAACAGAAGAGCGAAGTTGAGGAGCAGCAGGCCTAGACTTGTCCAGAAGAAGAAGGAATACCGCAACAGGATCGGCAGTCCCAGCGTCTGCAGAATGGCACCAGGTAGCCCTCGCTTGATGAATCCATGCTCGTAGTCCAGGAGGAGATGGGTTGCAGCGTAGAGATTCGGGAAACCGATCCCGCGGAGGAACGCATAGAAAAGGGTCACTGCCAATAGCAGAGCGAGGAGCCTGCGATGCCGTGCATACCAGTCCGAATTCGGCGCAACGGGAGCGCAAGTCGCGGAAATGCCCTCGCGGGAGTCCATTTCTCCGTTATTGGACAAGAGGTCTGGGGTCCTTGGGCTTGAGTTCTGGTTCGAAGGTGCAGTGCTACTTGCTATGCCAGGTGCCTCAAGGAGGGAGGTGGCTCCTGGCTCCTTCTCGGCCCGGATTCTAGCCGTCCTTGCGAGCTAGTAGCATCCAGAAGTTGGTGAGGTACTTGCGCTGGAAGTCTTCGGGCTTCATGGCGCCGAAGAGCCGCTTCGCATTGTCGCTCATGTATTTCAGCCCGAAGCGGGCGAGTGCCGCATGGAGTTTTCCATTGACCGAGAGGGGCAACTTCCAGGACTTGCGGCCCATGTAACCCGCATAGCCTCTAGCGAGGTTCAAGGCCAACATACCGTTGTTCCTCATGGGGTGGGGAGGCTGCAAGGGGTAGGGCAGGTATCCGGCCGAGAGTTTGTGCTTTGCCAGCTCTGAGATGTAGTACTCAGAAGGATGGTAATAGCCGACGTCGTACTCGAAGTCGAAGAAGCGCTCGTGGTAGCGGATGGATGTAGCGCGGTCCAGCTGCGTGATCCCAAAGAGGTTGAAATGGCCGTCGGAGTTGACGAAACCCAGGCTGTCTTTGTTGGGAATCTCAAGTGCCAGTACGCCGCCCGGATTCAAGAGCTCAGACATCTTTTTCAAGGCCAGAGGGACATGGAGGACATGCTCGATGACATCCATGCAGGTGATGAGGTCGAAGGTGCCGAGTTTCTCGATAGCCTTCTCGTCTTCGAGGATGTTCATCTCGAAGACGCAGTCGCCGAGATCCCCGTCGAGCGCGTTGGCCTTGGAGAGTGCAATCCTGTCGCGATCGATCTCCACTCCACTCACTGCGTAGCCTAGATCCGCAAAGGAGCGCAGACATCCTCCGAAACCGCAGCCGACATCCAGGTATCGTCCCCGATTGTCCCCGAGGTGGGGTTCGAGAAAGCTGGCGAAACCCTGACCCCGACCGTTAGAGGACATGGCGAATTCGAACCACATGGGGTAGGGATCGGGAGCACTCAGGATCTCCGAGAGCTCGGCATAGCTTTGTTCGCGGGATACCTGCCAGTAACGTAGATAGGCTCTGGCAAAGTGCTGGCCTATGCCAAAGCGCTCCTGCGTCTCCTTGACGAGGCTTACCGCTGGGATTTCGAGATCTGGTTCGGTGGTCGTGTCCATCATCAGGGCTTTGTGCAGATGGGCTTGCGCCACTTGCGCATCCGATCCACGAATTTGCGTCGGGCAAGTCTCCAGGCAGAGCGAAAGCGAGCTCGGGCTTCGTACCTTCTTGATGTGCTTGGGGAACACATGAAGACGAGATTGATGGCGCTCTGCTTGAAGAGCGGAATCACGATCTTGGCTTCCAGGCCGATGTAGAGATCTCGCATGGCCTGGTAGATGACCATGTCGCCAGCTGCGATCGTCTTGCTGACATGCTCCATCGTGAACCGATCCGGTTCGACGTCGTGCTTGACGCGGCTCGCAGGTTCGACGCCGATGTCCATCCCCAGCATGCGAACGCACTCGCCAGCGACGATCTCCTCGCCACCGCCATAGTCCTTGCCGACCCGGCCATAGCGCGTGCGAAAGCCTCCGATCTGGAGAAGCGCCTCACGCCGTGCAGACCAGTTGGCGCCCCAGGGATCCTCCCACCAGAACTTGCTGCGCGTGTAGCGGTCGTAGCCTGGCTCGAAGTGGCTCCAGAATCCACGCCAGCGCTCCAGATACCAGTATGGCTTGGGCTCTGGGTCCACGAGAAGGATCTTCCCTCCGATGATGCCAGCCTTGGGATTCTGGTCGAAGGCCGCAAGGGTCTTCTCCAACCAGTCGTCGTCGGCAATCGCATCGTCATCGAGGAAGAGAAGGACTTCGCCGCGCGCGGCTGCGATACCGGCGTTGCGAGCAAAGGAGAGCCCCTTGAGAGGACAGGAGATCGTGCGGAGCTCCTTACCCACTGGATCGAAGTCGCGACTGCATATCTCAGCGACTTGCTCGTGGACCTCGCCCTTTCCCGGAGCGTTGTCCACGACCAAGGTCTCGAAACGGTCGCTGGGAAATCCTTGTCGGGCCACCGACTGAAGGGCATGCACGAGTCGTTCACTGCGCCGGTAGGTGCAGATGATCACCGTGGCATCCAGTTCGGCGGCTGGCCGATTTTCTATTTCGGCTTCGATCCTCGCCAGCTGATCGCAGCGGCCTCGGATGTCCAGGGTGCTGAAAAGGGTCTCTAGATCACGCACCTGGGCCAGGGATCGGTTGCCTGCGGCTTGCTTGTCGCGCTCGGTCATCGCCCGGTGATCGAGCGCGACAGAAGTCTCGTCTGGCGAAATGCTGACGCACAGGTCCCAGCCCTCCGGCAACTGCGTCTCAGGCGCCATGTCTCCCTCTACGAGGAGGACAAGCAGGCTCGAATCGGGCAGGTCGCGGGGAGCGACAGGTGGGTTTCCACCCGACTTCCAGGCGGTGACGTGTATGTAGGGCACCCAGAAGGCAGGAAGGTCTTTGTACTCTCCTGATGTGCAGACATAGTGACCAGCCTGACCAACTCGCTCACGCAATGAGTTGCATGCGGTGCCTTCACCCTCGATCGACCAGAGCAGGGGTGTCAGGGCGAAGTCCCTGCGGAAGTCCTCGAAGACCATCAAGCGCGTGCGGTCCTTGGTGATCCCTAGTTCCTTGTCGCGGCTCGTCAGGGAAGTGTCGTGGAAGCGGTAGTCATAGACGGGCTCCTTGAAGTCCGCATGGCGGAGCTTCAAGAACACGTTCATGCGCATCCAGTAGTCATAGTCCTCGAGGCCGAAACGCCAGGGACTGTAGTCGCCGAGCAAGAAGCGAGCGCGCGCCCGATAGAGGAAAGCTGCACCCACATAGTTGTTGGGCCAGATGTTCAGACTGGAAGGATCCTCGGGGAGATGGACATGCTCGCTGCCCATGGGCCTTTGGTAGTCGCGATACTCCTTGCTGTGACGAAGTGGCTCTCCATTCTCGCCGATGATGTCCACGTTGGCCCAGCACATGTCCCAGCTCGCATGCCGTTGGAGACAGCCGACCATCTTCTCCAGGAACTGGGGCTTGAAGTGGTTGTCGGCGCTCGTCCAAGTCAGGTACTCACCTCGAGCCAGGTGAAATCCATTGGAGAGTGCCTTGGGGAGTTTCTGGTTCTCCTGGTCCAACACGCGAATGCGATCGTCCTTGGCTCGATACTCCTCGAGGATCGCAGAGGTCGAATCTGTAGATCCATCATTGACGATGATGAGTTCGAAGTCCCGCCAGGTTTGCCCCAGGATGCTATCGATGGATTCGCGTACGTAGTCCTCACCGTTGTACACGGGCAGGACGACGCTCACGAGACGTGGGATCGTGGGCAGCGAAAGACCCGTGAGATCTTCGGCATGACTCGCCAACCATTGACGCTTGTACCGATCGAAGCAGTAGGTGTACCAGTTGTGCGGATAGGGAAGGCCGGTCTTCTTCCATGTCCGCGCCAGGAGCGAGAGCCCACGCCTCGGACCATGGTAGGGCAGCGTCAAAGCCCTGCGCCTCCGTGACTCCGGAGGCATGACACGATCGATGGTCCTGCAGAAGCGCTGGGTCGCCTGCCACGCCAAGCTCTTTCCGATGTGCTCCCGCCAGGCCAGAATCTCTTCCAGCTCTTCTTCAAGTAGTTCGACTTGAGCTTGCAGATGTTTTTCTGCGAGGTCTCTTTCAGAGAGTTGTTCACGAAGAGCCGTGATTTCCCTCTCGCGTTCCGCCAAGAGATCCATCAAGGAAGCATCGTCGTCATCGGTGGGTGAACCGATCGGATCCACTGACCGCGCGAGCGATCCAGGGAGATTTTGTGTGGGAGTGCGCCCACCGGGGTCGGCATCACATGCTTCACTCTGGTCGGGCTCTTCGATCTGGGACATGGAGTGGACGGAGAGGGCAGGTCTGGGAGAGGCTGGACAACAGGCCCCGAGCCTAGCATCCCGCTTGGACCCGGCCCAGCCCGGATTGCTCATGAGAGCGTTGCATCGAGGTCATGAATAGTTCGGCCTAGGCTTGTAGCCCGTGATTGCTCGGTTGTAGACCCTGTCGACTGTATAGTCGCCAACTATATGAGTGCTATCCAGCAAAGATCCGGAGCAAGGGTGGGTGGATGAGAGGATCCTCGTTCTGGTGGTCGAGGGTTGGCTCCGTCAGGGGCAGGATCCTGCTGGTTCTACTCCTTGCACACATCGTGCTTGGCTTGTCCCGGATGCCACGCAATCTGAGCAAGAAGAGGGCTGAGATAGCCGCCTATGAGTCCATGGGTCCCTACCGCTACCCCTTTCGGAATGGACCGGCCAGTGGCGAGATCGTAGCACGATTGGCAGCGGCCAGTTCGGAGACGGAGCTTCTCCTCCTCGAAGGAGAATGGAGAGGTGAAATCGAATTAGCGGCTTCGCTCCTCTATCCGAGGTTGCTCATCTGGGCCTGGATGCAGCCCGATCCATCCCAACCCCTGTTTGGTCGGGACTTTGCCAGGGCAACGGGCGCAGATGGCAGGGATGGCCTTCTCTGGCTAGTTTCCAGGGACCGGAAGGTGGGCATCCAGGTTCGATGAAGTCTCCTGTCCTCGCTTGCTTCGTTTCCGACTCGCCGTCATGGAAGCTCGTGCTGATTCCGCCAGTGGCCTTGGCTCTCTTCGGGTTCGTGTCACATCTGCAGTTCCTCTTGGATGGCAAGATTCCGTGTCTGGTCCTACCGGCCTGTGTGTTCGTAGCCACCTTCCTCCTCTTTCTTGTGCGTCATCAGGCGCCTACGATCGAGCACGGTGGAGATGCCAACCGGACACCACCAAACAGGGCTTGGATCCTCTTCTGTCTGTTCGTGATCCTCGGGGCACTCGCATTCGCGACCTGGAGTACCCTGGCGACCCCTTCCCGCAGTTGGGACGGACTCGCCAGTTGGGAGCTCCGGTCCCAGGCCTTGGGCTCACCCGCAGACTTGAGCAGCCCTTTCTATTCCGACCCGCGCGTCTATGCGCACAGTCGATCCTACCCTTTGCTTCAGCCGCTCATCGTGGCTTCGATGTCCGCCTGCTTGGGCGCCGACCTGGCCCGGATCTTCTTCCCCTTGCTCTTCGCTTGCTTGCTTGCCTTGGTTGGAGTCTCAGGTCGGCGGGCTGGTCTCTCCACGAATCAAGCCTTCTTCCTCGTGCTGGCTGCTGGCCTGACGCCGCTTTGGTATGACGTGGGGCCGGGTTCGATCGACTCGGGCATCGGCGACCTGCTGCTGTCCTATGCCCTGACGCTGGGAGCCATTGGTCTTCTGCTGCGGGAGAAGCTGCCCCTGCTGTTGGCCTGTCTTCTCTTGCCTTGGATCAAGCCAGAGGGAACCGTCTTTGCCCTGCTGTTTCTCGCCCTGCTTGCGTGGGAGGGACGGAGGAGCATGCATCTGTTCTGTACGCTGGCCCTGGCGATCTCGCTCCAGGTGTGGCTGCCCTTGAGGGCACGGCTCGAGTTTCAAGCTGCAGGCCTGGAGGTCTGGGCTGGCCCCATCCTCCTGCTGCTCTCTCTGGCGGGCGCCGGGTTACTTGCCAGGATGCCATCTCGGCGCACGCGCTGGATCACGCTCGCGACAGGCCTTTCGATCTTGCTGATCCTGGGACTGTTTCTCGGCCCCTGGCTTGCCAAGAGTCACGATCCCCTCTTGAGCGTGTACTTCGCTCACATAACCGATCTCCCCTCACGCTTGCTGGACCTTCCCGAGCTGCTCTGGGGCAGTTTGCGAGAGCTTCTTGCCTTCAAGCGATTTGGTCTCGTCTTCGTCCTCCTGCCATGGGCGCTCTTCAGTGCTTCCAGGTGCGAGGACGGCGGAGACAGCTCCTTGGCCCGTTTCGTGTGGCTTGCACTCCTGATTGCCTTCGTCGCGGTCCTACTCGGGCCAGCCCATGATCAACAGCTCCAATTCGCCGATCGCCTGACACGGATCCTACTCCAACTCGTGGCCACCTCCTGGTTGCTGATCGTCGTGCGGCTCCTTCCCGAGATGCGCTAGGAGTTTGCGCCATAGAAGGTGTGGAGGCCAGTCGAGTTCAGTAATGCCCTGGTCAACCCGAAGAAACGCAGGTGAAGCCACCGTTTCATCGAGGCTTCTCCGGATTGAGCAGGGCCAATAGATCTTCACTGGCGGACCGATCTGGGGCCGCAGGTTCTGGGGCGCAGGCTCCTGGACCGAAATACGCCGTCAGACGCATCGAGGTCATGAATCGTTCGGGCTAGAGTCAGTCCCTCCTGAACTCGCAATCTCCTCATCAGACCGCAGATGCGTGACCGGATTCGCCAGTTGAGCATCTGCTCGCACCGATCTCATGAATCATCCAGGATAGTCGCATGCTGTTTTCCATCCGATGCCTTGCAGTCCTTGGGGTGGCCACTGCGCTGTCCGCACAGGATCCGATTCGCTTCCTGCATTTTTCCGATACACATCTACCGAGGCCTGCTTCGGAGCGCGTTCTGCGCCAGTGCCTGGACTGGGGTGCGAAGAATCACATCCACCTGTCGCTGCTGACCGGAGATATCACCGAGTTCGGTGGACGCGGTGAGGCCTGGGCGCGATATGAGGCGGTCTTTGCTGGGGGGAAGTTCCCCAACCTGCCGGTCATGGGGAACCATGATTCGACCTGGGATGGGATTTTCGACAAGGTGGCGGGCAAGAGACGCTTGCCTTACTACAGCCGCAACCAGGACGGCGTGCTCTTCTTGGGGCTGTGCTCGGGCAGCATGCAGGATCCGCGTCCGAGCTTCGGTCAAGATCAACTGCTCTGGTTGAAGCGCACGCTCGCTGCGACCAAGAATGATCCACGGCTCCTCCTCTTTCTCCACCATCCCCCCGAAGGCAGTGAGTGGGCGGGCCGGTACGAGACCATTCGTCTCCAGGAGATCCTGGGTGGTCGCAGTGTCGTCGCTTTCATGGTGGGACATGGTCATGGTCTGCGTACGGGAAGCTTCGGAAACTGGCCTTGGATCATGGGCGGCAGCACCTTCGGCAAGAACGCGGGGTATGGAGTGGGAGAGCTTGGGTGTACGGGGCTCAGCTATCGGTACCACTTCGAGGATCCGAAGAAGGAGATTCGGACGACCTTTTCGCGAGCCATGGAGACGCCCACGGAGCCAGAGGTTGGATTCGTTCCAGTCAAGGCAGGGCCTGGGCGCACATCCCTGAGACGAGCTGTTCAGTCCTATGCCAAGAATGGTGGTTTGAAGCTGCGTTGGTATGTGGATGAAGAAAAGGAGCCTCGCGTGAGCACGAGGGGTTCGAGTGAATACAAGAAGCGCTACATCGAGGACATTCCTCTCGATGGCCTGGTTCCAGGTGTCCACCTGCTCGCTGTCGAGGCCGTGGACAAGCGTGGCAAGAACCGTTGGGCACTGCAGAGATTTCTGATGGATGCACCTACCGAAGCACACCGACTCGGCCTCTCATGGTCTCGCCAGGTGCAGAGTGCCTTCTCAAATGGATTCGCTCTCAACCAGGGACGGCTTTGCTTGCTCGGGAAGGACGGTCAACTCTTCATCCTGGATGCTGCCACCGGCAAGACCCTGTATCACAAACGCTACGAGATGGTCTGCGCTGGTGCAGTGACAGCGTTTGGTGATCAGGGCTTCGTGTTGGGGCTCGGTGCTGTACTCCTGGCCATCGACATCGAAGGCAAGCAACTCTGGCGTAGGTCGATTGGAGCGCCTCTTGCCGCCCGCCCTCTGGTTTCAGGAGACCGCGTCATTGCGGCCGATCTCCGCGGCAAGATGCACGCCTTTACGCTCGGTGGTCGGCCACTCTGGAGTCGGCAGGTCGCCGATTATGCGGTCGAAAAGGGGCCGGTGGCCCTGGGGCCGGACAAGCTTCTCTTCGGTGCTTGGGATACCAAGGTGCGTTGTCTCTCCACCAAGGATGGATCGGAACTTTGGAGTCGTCGATCTCGCGGTGCACGAGGAGTCGCCGCCCGCTACTACAGCCCAGCGGATTGTCCGCCAACCGTGGCCGATGGCCGTGTCTTCGTCGCCGACCGCAAGTACGAGCTCACTGTCTTCGACACGCAAGGGAAGGAGCTCCGGCCCGAGAACCCAGGCACCCGTGGTTTCTTCAAGGATGTAGCAGCACTGTCCTCTTCTCCCTCGGGCGACGCCGTCTATCTGCGTGCGACCAAGGGCTATTTGCGCCGCATGGATCCAAAGACACTCCGTCTCGTCTGGGAGCTTCGCTTGCCGGTAGGTCGCACGTCTACCCCACCTGCGGTGAGCCAGAACCATGTCTTTGTCCACGGAGAGCGAGATGGCTGTTGCTACATGGTCGACGCCAAGACCGGCAAGCTCCTGGCTACCTGGCGTGTACAGCAGGCCCTCTATCCTCTCGCCCCCCTCCTTCTCGATGGCAAGCAGGTCTATTCTGCGGGACTTGACGGCAGTATTGTTTGCCTTGGTTTTGCGGGAGACTGAGCCCTGCAGGGTCTGTGAGGTGCAGCCGGATGAAGTTCCATTCGCTGGGGACGACAAGGCCGTAGTTTCCTTGGCGAGCGTGCGCCTGTCCGGATGTGGGCTGTGTTCGCAATGATCGCATGGACCATTCGGCTTCGGTCCACAGCTTGCGGGGTTCCACACGACCTTGGGCTCGTACGGTATGATCCGCGCTGTTCACACTCATCACCCGGAGGCAAGATGAACATGAGTTCCAGATTCAAGGTGCTGGAAACCTACTACCTCAACACCGAAGCCGAGCTGGACTATCTCACTCTTCGGCGTCATGGCATCCATGCCGTCATCTCGTCCTCTTCCGCCCAGCCTGGCGGAATCGGGATCTACGCGATACCGGCGATCAAGCTTTTCGTACGCGACGAGGATCTGCAGAGAGCCATAGAGGCACTGAACAAATCCACGATTGTCGATGAGGGATCTGTCCAGGCCTGAGCTTGTGTATCAGCTCTTCGAAGCCAGGCGTCGCTGCTGACGCGCCAGGGATGCGGAGCGGTTTCGCCGATTGCGGACAGAGATGTAGATCGCGAGTCCCCAACAGAACAGCATCACTGCACCAGCGCCGTAGATCAGTGCCCATTGGTACTCGTTGGGGCGTACGATGCGCCACTCGTCCGCCTTGAACTGGAAGTCGACGACCTGACCATTGTGAAAGCTCTCGAACTCGATGCGCGTCAAGTGTTCGATGATGCGTTCGTCCAGTTCTTTCAGGATGGAAACGCGGTTGGGAAAGTCCGAGGCCGCGCTGGCTTCGCCCCAGACACGGGACTGTTCGGGGCTCAGGGGGTCGGCAGGTCGGAGGCAGGCGTAGTACTCCCAGGATTGTGCCTTGCCGGGTCGCTTGCGCAGGTATTTGGTCAGCGGGTCCAAGCGTGCCTTGATCTTGTAGCCATCAGCATCCAGCGCCGCGATCTTCTTGGCCACGAACCAGGGGCTCAGTACGCCCATCGTGACGCCCATGGCTCCCATGAAACCGATGAAGACCAGTGCCATGATCACGACGCGGCCGCTGGAAACCTGGTTATGGTTGATGCCCATCGGGTTTCATTTGCGGATCAGCTTTGTGTACCGATAGTAGACCTGCAGGCACATGACGGCGAGGGCAGTTGTGGCGACACGGCCTCCGGAGCTGCCCCAGACGCCCACGGGATCCCAGGATCCCTTCGCGTGCCCTTCTTGCACCTGGTTCTTTGGGAGACTGCTCTCGAGTCCCTTCTTCCAGCCGTCCCACCACTTGCGACCCATCTGGAAGCAAGCCATGGATCCGAAGTACCAGTAGAAGAGATCGATGCGGCCATCCTCTGTCCACTCGGGGACCTTGCTCATGAGGCGGTCGGCAGATGTCCGCAGGAGGGGTTCTTTCTCTGGGGTCTGACCCATGAAAATCCGGCAGCAGAGACCGAGCGCGGTGAGTGCTTCGGTTTCGGAGGCCGGGAATTTCTTGCCCATGGCAAGAGGACGGCTGGAGGACTCGCCCATCTTTGTGTAACCGACCATGCCGGTAGAGGTGTCGGTGACTTCATCGTACCAGGCCAGGGCGTAGGAGAAGTTCTTCTTGGCGACTGCGAAGTCGAAGGTCTTGGCGGAGGTGAGCGCCATGACCATCCAGCCGGTCATCGAGCTGTCGTTGTCTCCGTCACGCGGATGGTAGCGCCAGACCTTGTAGGGATTGCGGGCCATCTGGATGTAGTCGACCGCCTTCTGCACAGCGGGCCGCAGGATCTTGGATCCACTCAGGCCGGCGAGTTCTGAGAGGGCGGTGGTGGCGATGGCATGGTTGTACATCGTTGTCGTCGACCCAGCCTGTCCGATGAGCCCGTCCGCATCCTGCTGCTCGATGAGCCAGACACCTGCTTTCTTGACTGCCTCGTGGTAGGGGCCTGACGCCAGGGTGTTGCCATTGCCGAGCATCGCCAACAACGCGAGACCGGTGACTCCGATGTCGTTGGAGGCCAGGCCCTTTCCCTTGCAGGCGTCGTCGGACGGGCATCGCTCAGCAAAACCATCGCTGCGCCAGCGCCCATCGTCGGACTGATGCCCCGCCAACCAGGCCAGCCCGTTCTTGATGGTTACCGCCTGTTGGGCCCCGCCTCTGGCAGCCAGCCTCCTGCTCCCTGCCTGCCTGGCATTCTCCGGCGC
>JAJRTL010000072.1 GCA_024278315.1 Planctomycetota bacterium
CTCCCACAGGAATCGCCACCTGCCAGCTGGCATCATCTGCAACGTTGCAAACGTTTCAGATGATCGCTACGTTTCATTTGCAACGTTTCAGATGAGCCAGCACAGCCATGAAAGCCAAAGGGATCGACCTCGCCAGCCTGCTGCACTTCGACCAGGAGCAGGGCCAGATCTGGCTCAAGGACTATCGCATGGTGCTGCTCTCGGCTTGCGCGCTCGGTGCACTCCGGCGCGAACTCCTGGAGACGCTCGGCTGGGATCGGGCGCGGGGCGCCATGAAACGATTCGGGCACGCTGCAGGGCTCGCGGATGGTTACGCCTTGGCCGAGCGTTTCCCAGAAGCATCGCGACACGAACACCTATCCTTCGGCTCTGCACTGCACGGCTTGGAGGGAGTCGCCAACGTCGTCCGCATCCCCGAGAAGACCCGCATCGACCTCGAGAAGGGGCAGCTCCACGTCGAGGGCTACTGGGAAAACTCCTACGAAGCCCAGCAACATCTGGATCTCTTCGGAAAGAGTGAAGAGCCTGTCTGCTGGACACTGGCCGGCTATGCGACGGGGCACTCCACCTCGGCTGCCGGACACAGGACCCTCGCCGTGGAGACCGAATGCCTGGCCATGGGTCACGAGCGCTGCCGCTTCGTCACGGACTTCGCCAAGAACATGCCCGGAGAGACGCAACGCGAAGAGCCCGACTACGAGCAGGAGCATCTGCCTGAGGTCCTCCAAGCGCTGCTCGACAAGACGAAGCGGCAAACGCGATCGCTACGGCAACGCGAACGTCGAATCTCGAAGCTGGAGAACGAACTCGCACGCTACCGCGCTCCCCGCGACTTCGTGGGCGACAGCCCTCGCTTCGTCGAGGCGATCACGACAGCAAGAACGGTGGCACCTGTGGATGCGACCGTGCTCATCCTGGGCGAGAGCGGCACCGGCAAGGAACTCCTGGCCCGATTCATCCACGACCAATCCCTCCGCCGGGACAAGCCACTGGTCGCGGTCAACTGCAGCGCGCTCCCCGAGACCTTGCAGGAAGCCGAGCTGTTCGGCTACGCCAAGGGCGCGTTCACCGGTGCTTCTTCGGCCACAGAGGGCGTCTTCGAAGCTGCCACCGGAGGAACGCTCTTCCTGGATGAGATCGGAGATCTCTCCCCCACGGCCCAGACGAAGATCCTGAGAGCCTTGCAAGAAGGCGAGATCAAACGGCTCGGCGAAACGCGCACGCGCAAGATCGACGTACGCATCGTCGCGGCGACCAACCGCAAGCTCGAGCGCATGGTGGAGGACAAGACCTTTCGCGAGGATCTCTACTACCGGCTGAGCGTGGTAACGATCACCATGCCTCCCCTGCGGGAACGCGGCAACGATGCGCTCCTTCTGGCCGATCACTTTCTCGACAAGCTCGCGACCAAATACTCACGCCCCACCCATCAGCTCTCTCGGCCAGCGCGCCAGGCGATCGCCGCCTGGTCCTGGCCGGGCAACGTCCGCGAGCTCCAGCATGCCCTCGAACGCGCCGTGATCCTGGCCATCACGGAAGAGCTCGACGTCGAAGACCTCCCGGATGGGCTGTCGGGATCCTTCCGCGCGAACCGATCGTCGCGGCAGTCCCATCCTCCCGTCTCGGCTGCCCATCAAGCCGAGCTGGGCGATCTGCCCAACGAGAGATCACGGATCACGAGAGCCCTCGCTCTGGCCGATGGCAATCGCGAGCGCGCCGCCGAGCTCCTGCAGATGAGCCGAACAACCCTCTGGCGAAGGATGAAGGCGCAAGGCTTGCTCTGACAGTCACCGGGGGGCTTCCCCTTCCGACGGGTTTCCCATACCTTGAAATCCGCGTTGCCATGGTCTTCCCAGAAGGTTGTTCAGAAGGATTCTCTCCGGACGCCCCCCTGCTACTCAACCCTGACGATCCAGGAGCCCGTCGGGAAACTGCAGATCGGCGCATCCAGCCCCCTTTCTCTGAGCGCCCTGCCTCCCAGGCAAGGCAGTACCACCAGCCATCTCTATGTTGAAAATTGCCACCATTGCTATCCTTTCGACTTTTACGCTCCCCGCCTTCGCCCAGGTGACATGGAACATCCAGGCCAGGCAGCTCCCAGCCACCATTCTCCGGGCAAGCGCCGGCGATGTCCTTCGAGTCACAGGCAAGGGCACATTTGCATCGCTGACAATTTCGAAGCCGCTCTTCATCCATGGACACCTGGGCGCTGAGATCAATTCATGGACGGGTCTCAGCATCGACAAGATCCCAAGTGGCAAGCAGGTCGTGCTGCAAGGATTCAAGGTAGGGAACGCCATCACGGCCAAGAACTGCAAGGGGTCGATCCTTCTGGCAGACGTCAAGACGAGCATGATGACCCTGAACAACTGCAAGGAAGTCGCCATCGAAGCGTGTGTGGGCACGACCCTCTTTGTCGACAGGTCGACAGTGTTCGTTTCGGGATCTACCCTCGTCGGCAGGAGTTTCAACCCGAGGGCAGCTGGGGCCGCGCTTCCCGCGGTGATCACCAGGAACAGCTCGGTGCTTATCGCGGACAGCTCTCTGACCGGAGGCTCGCATCTCTCTAGCACCGGGTCGATCTTCGGCCCTCCCGTAGGCGCCTCCGCGATCGCATTGTCTGGATCTGGCCAGACGCTGCAGCTCTCCGGCAACACAGTCTGCAATGCCGGGCTGGGCCCCAAGAAGCCCGTCGACGCGGTCTTCGGATCCGGGACAGTCGTCTACGATCCAGGTGTGCGCTTCGTCCCGACACGCAAGGGAGCGGCACTGGCTCGTGGCCTCAAGGGAATCAAGCGTTCGGTTCCTGTGACGACGATCACGCGCGCCAAGATCGGAGAGATGGCGACGGTAGCGCTTCGAGGCGTACGCGCGACGCCTTTCGCCCTGTTCCTGGGTCGTCCTGGGGCCTCGTTCAGCATTCCTGGAGTCCTTGGCGCGGATACATCCATGCACCGGCGCTGGTCACCAGCGGCCTGCTGGACAGCAAGGGAAGCTACCGCCTGACGTTCAGGGTGCCTGCAGCTCCGATCCTGAGAGGCATGGCCTTTCGGTGGCAAGGCGGCACGATCAGTGGGGGAGTGGCTCGTTGGGCGCACCCCGCAACCGATTCGCATCGATGACCCAAGCTGTCCGGCACCGAATCCCGGAACCAGCACAACAGCATGGGCCCATGGGAATCGAATCCGAGAAATGTGCGCGGAGGCACTTGCGGACATCCGGAGCATGGGTATCCTCACCCCCCAACCAAATCCATATCAAACAAACAAAGAAGCCCCGATGATTCGCAAAGCACCAAACCCTGTAGCCGTCAGGCTCTGTGACCTCATGGAGGTCCAGTGACCGGTTGAGTGGATGTGGATCCTGCCTCTCGTAGGCACGCACGAAAACCCGCTCGACCACCGAGCGGGTTTTTTCGTCTCCGCAGTGACTGCAGGTCACGAATCGTGAGAACCGGAACGAGCCCGCTCGCCTGAGCCATCCCCTCTCTCGTATCTGGTTCCCCCCATGGAGACTTTCATGACTGCTCCAGAGCAGCTCTCCCCAAAATCCAAGAGGCAACTGAACCTCTTCGCCCTGACGCGCGGCTATCGGCTGCGCTATGCGGCCGGCATCGGCGCCC
>JAJRTL010000073.1 GCA_024278315.1 Planctomycetota bacterium
ATGCGTAGAGCCTCCGCCATATCCGACTCGATGGCCTTGGGCAGGGATTGCTTGTAGGCCATGAGCTTCTGCGCGAAGGACTTGCGCCTGGAGACGACGTAGAGCACGCGCTTCTCCATGCGCACTCCCTCGGGCGTCTTCTGATCTGCCAGCACCTGGTAGGTCTTGGCGATGCGTTGGACCTCCTGGATCGACTGTCGGTCCTCCTGGATGATCCGAGCGAGCTTCTCGTGTTGCTGGGTCAACATCTCGAAGTTGCCATAGCGCTGCGACAAGGCGCCCAGGAGCTCGTAGTCCCTCTTGTAGTTGGGGTAGTTGGCGAGTCCGGTCAGCTTCTGCAGTCGCGAAGTCTCGGCGCGCAGGCGCGACCGAAGCGCTCCGAGTGCCTGGCCGGCATCCTGGACCTGCTTGCGAACCTTGGCGACCTCGGGATGGTTGGCCGGTAGCTGCCCGATGTACTCGACAGCGAGGTTGTACTTGGGTACCGCCAGGTCCACAGAGGCCAATGCGCTCTGCACCTCCGCCACGACCGGCTTGGGTCCAGAGCCATCCACGCGTGCGAGAGTCGCAGCGCCGGGCTTGCAGTACTTCTCGGTCTCCCGCAGATACCAGCGCGCGTCCTTGAGCAGTTTCTCCTGCTTGTAGTCGAGTCTCGGAGCGGTCTTCCCCGTCTTCGTGGTTCCACTCGTGGACACCTTGCCACCGGCCGGCGGCACAGGCGCAGGAGTCTTGCCCGTGGCCGGCCCCTTGGGGGCGAAGATGGCTTGGATCTGGGCGATGGCTTTCATTGCCGCCGCCTGGCGTTTGCGGAGCGACGCCGCCCCTGCATGGCTGGCCGGATACCTTGTGAGCAACTGCGCCGCCTTGGTGAGACGCTGGTTGGCCGAGTTCAGACGCATCTGCGTCAGCTTGCGTCGACTCCCCTTGGCTGGTCGCGCCGCGGTCCCCGCCGATCCCTGAGCCGAACGGATGTCGGCTTCGGCACCCCGAATCTGGCTTTCGGCCGATCGCAGCGAATCCTGCATCCAGTCAGGCGACGCATGCGCGCGCCCAGGACTCAGCAAAGCTACACAAAGCAGGGTCAGGCCTGTCAGCCAGACCCGTAGACTCCATCCGTCGATACCACCCTCTGCCGCGAGGCAGGATTCCAGTCGTCTCATCCCATCCATCCCTGTAGCTGTCGCTTCGATCCGAAAGAGCGCACATCCTGGGAAGATCTCCCTCCTCGGTCAAGTACCCCGCATGGGCAGATCTAGCAATCTCGAAGGCTCGAACTTCGACTCGCCACCGGTCCGTTCGAGCCAACTGAATCTCCAGCCCGGATGGTTCATGACCTCGATGCAACGCTCTCATGAAGAATCCGGGCTAGACAGGACGACACCCGAGAACTCTCGAGTGTCTCACTCGTCTGCCACATCAGGTTCTGCGACGAAGCCAAATTCGCGCCATCTCCGGTAGAGCGCTCCAGAGGGTTTGAGCTGGCTGATCAACAACGAGAAGCTGGTCACGGATGACAGGGGCCGACCGGCCTCGTGTCCACACTCGAGAAAAGCGGCCTTCAGCTGTTCGGTCGGGCCAGGGTGCAGCCTCTTGACCCTCCCGAGTGTGATGTGCGGGAACCAGGCCCGCTTCTCGCGTGGCAGCCCGAGTGCCAACTCCACGGTTTCACCGATCTCGGCGACCAGGTCCTGCAACCGACCTACCTCTCCCCCCAGCCCCATATGGACGACCCGTGGTCTCTGCTTCGAGCCAAGAAGACCCAACTCGCCGAGCTCCAGCTGCAGGGGCTTCCGTTGTGGCAGCTCATCCAAGAGCTCGGCAAGCCCCTCCAGATCCTGCTCATCCCACTCGCCCAGGAACTGCAGCGTCAGGTGTAGATTGGCAGATGCAACCCAGCGGATCCCGTCCACGCTCCGCGCCAGCCGATCCTGGATCTGCGCAAGATCCGCCCGCACGTCCTCATCCAGAACCAGAGCCAGCAAACATCGCATGGCACCATCCTAGCCAACCAGGTGTGGGGATCTCCACCTCGCCTCGTCGCAGGAGCCCGAATCACAACATCTGTCCCACCCGGTTGCTCAAGAAAAAGAAGTTCTGATAGCTGATGAGGATATGCGTCTCGGGCTGACCATGACGACGCTTCCCGGAGCAGAGCATCATGTAGTACCCACAGGGAAAGGCATTGCTGACATCCTGGATGGCATCACGCTGACCCTGGGTCAATTGTGCTTCTGGGTGGTTGCCTGGCAGATCGTTCATCTGGTTCTCCTTGTCCTGCTTTGCCATCAGGCCTTCCGCGCACGCTTGGCCAGGTAGGCGAAGTTCTTCTTGCTGATGACGACGTGTGTGGCCGGTTGCCCTTCGAATCTGCCTCCCGGTAGCAGTACGAGATAATACCCAGCGCCGAACTCGGCCTTGATGTGCTGGATGGCCTCCCGCTGTTCTTCGTTCAACTCGGCATCCGAGTGCTTGTGATTGTCCGCTCTCACGCTTACCTCCTGCGTCGATGGTGGGCGTCGATATCGTTCCACTCCATCGATCGCCTGCACAGCAGGCCTGTTTCGCCCTTCTTGTCGAGTTCTTCAGGAACCCACTCTTCGAGATTCCAACATCTCGACAGATCCGGACTCAGACAGAAGCATCCAAGACGGAAGATGCTTGAGCACCCGCTCTGCGAATCTGACCGCTATTCGCGGATTCAAGAGGGTCGAATGTGGTGCTTCGATCGGGGTTCCCCTTCAACAGTCACATCTGGTTTCAGCCCGTAAAGCGAGACTGTTTTCATGGAACCACGAAGGGTGCGGAGAACACGAAGTGGAACAGGGAGATCGATTCTCCTTGTGTTTGCCCATCTTCAGGGCCTGGAGCCAGTGCCAGCGTTGGGCGAGGATCTGTCTATCGAATTCCCATTCTTCCTTCGTGGCCTTCGTGGTGAACCTCGCTTCCCGCCGGCCGAACGAGTCTTGGACGAGTGTGGAGTTCAGGCTACTTGCCGGTGTCGGGGACGTAGACGACTTCGCCCGAGTCGAGGCGGTAGGCGACGCCGAGGCGGCGGCCCTTGCCACCGAGGGTCTTGGTGGAGGGACGGTAGTGGGTCATCTCCTTGGCCTCCTGGTCGGGGACTTCGCGGGCCTGCTCGTCCTCGGTATCGGAAGTTGGCTGGCTGGCCTTGGCCAGCTGCGGACTGCCCTGGGCAGCGACCAGGGCGAGCAAGAGCGCTACCGCGAAGACCATGGCGGCGTCGAAGAGGTTGGCGAGGCCCGCGAGGGGATCGACATCCGACTCGGCCAGGAGCCGTTTGTGCGCCGAGGGACGTCGGAGGGGATCGCGGGCCTTCATGCGGCCTCCCGTTGGGCTGGCTCGCCGGCGTGCAGGCAGCGGTAGATGTACTCGGCAGCGGCCATGTCCTCGGCGTACCAGTGCGAACGCCAGAGCGCCATGACGTAGCAGATGCCCGCCACGAGCAGACCGATCACGGTCGTCGCGAAGGCCACGACGAGGTTGTTGGCCATCTCGCCGATCTCGCCCTGCGAGAGGCCGAGCAGGGCCGGACCGATGGGGATGAGCGTGCCCATGAGGCCCAGCATGGGCGCAATGCGGATGCCGAGCCGCATGCGCTGTAGCTTGACGTCGGCCTCGATCTCGAGATCCGAGAGGATCTTGGCGAGGTGGGGCTCGCGCGCATGGACGTCCTTGCCGCGCGCGGCGAAGAGCCCGAGGAAGCCCGACCAGGGACCGCCCTCGAAGAAGCTCGCCGCCTCGCGCGTGCCGGTCTGCAGCTCGCGCTGGAAGCTCGCCCAGTGCGCCGCGCCAGGCCTCCGCGCGCGCGCTTCGCGCAGCACTCCGCCCAGCTCCAGCAGGGCCCAGGCCAGAAAGACCAGCAAGGCGATGATGACCGGCACCAGCATCAGCGTCGTCATTCCATAGAGGATGTCTACGAGTGTCTCCATGTCGTTTCCTTTCGGGAGCTCAGATTCCGGGGTGGCCACGCTTCGAGGCGTAGCCTGCAAGCACAAGCAGCATGGCTGCCGATATGGCCACGAGATTCCACCAGGGGAAGGGGAGGGGGTCATCGGATCCCTGGTTGTCCGAGACCGGAGCCAGCTCGCGTCCACGCACTTCGACGCTGGCATCGGCACTGGCTTCCACGGGCTGCGCTTCGCTCGGCATGGGCTTGCGCGCCATGGCCGACTCGGCACTCCTGGCAGCATAGCTCTCCCGCAGCGTATCCAGCCGGGCGAGACCGGGAGCGCGCAACTGCTCTTCGACGAAGTCCTGCAGCCTGGTATTGCCCCCGCCCATGAGGCCGCCGCCTTCGCCATGCTCTGCCACGGACTCCGCGTAGGCCTCGACGATCTCGAGCAGGGTGTCGGCGTCGGGCTTCCAGTAGCCCTTGCGCACGGTCTCCAGCAGGATCTCGGTCAGTTCCTGGAAGGCGAAGGCGTTCTTGTCCTCGAACCACTCACGGATGTGGAGATTCTTCTTGTCACGCACGAAGACCTCGACGATCTCCTCCCAGATGTCGTCCGATACGCTGTTCTCGCGCATGATCTTCCATCCCATTGTGTTCTTCACGTGGACCGCGATCTGGTCGGCGCCCGCGTAGCCCTCGCGCATCATCCCTTCGATCCACTTGCGGTTGAAGAGACGGATGCGGTAGTCACGGCGCAGCGCATCCTCGGCGCGCACCATGCTCGCGCGCTCGGGGTCGCGCACATCCGAGAAGAACCACTCGGGCTCCTTGCCAGTCAGGTGCTTGATCGCCAAGGACAGGCTACCGGCCTTGTACCAGTCGTACTTGTTGGAGAGCGGGCTGCGCGTGCGATCGGACCAGCTGCGCAGGAGGATCTCCGTGCCCTGCACTTGTCGCTCATAGGCCTTCGGAGCGTCGACCCCCCAGAGCCCCTCGGTGTAGACGTGGCGCGAATGCTCCAGGTAGATCTTCATGAGATCTTCGCGGCTGTCCCAGTCGCCCGAACGCTCGACGAGGTAGTAGTAGGAGGCATTGCCCATCTCGCCCGGACGCCGACCGAAGATACGCCCTCGCGCCAGCTTCATGGCCTTGCCGACATCCTCTCCCATGGCCACGAGCTCGTCGCGCACGCGCCGCGTGTTGGTGTGGATCCCGTTGTCCTTCTCGTCCAGGGCCGAGATCAGCCGGATGGCCTTGTCCAGGAGGCGCATACGGGTCGGCAGCATGTCACGGTAGTAGCCCAGCACAGAAATGAAGACGTCGATGCGCGGCCGGCCGAGCTCCTCGGCGGGGATGATCTCGAGATCGCTCACCAGGTTGCGTGCATCCCAGACCGGGCGCACCCCGAGCAGGTAGAGGATCTGCGACTCCATGACGCCGTAGTCCTGGAAGGTCGCAAAGGAGTTGAGCGTGAAGGCGATGCGTCTCGGATAGCGGCCCCTGCTCTCAAGCTGTGCCGCGAGCAGCTGGTCCACGAGGGTCTTGCCGAGCTCCCATGAGGGGCGCGCGGGGATCTCCTCGGGGTTCATGAGATACATGTTGCGGCCGGTGGGCAGCACAGCGGGATTGCGGTCGGGGCTGTTGGCCGGGCCGGGCGGGATGAAGCGCCCATCCAAGGCGGCCAGGAGATTGTCGATCTCATCTGTGGCGCCACGAAATCCAACGACGAGCTTGTTCAGCAGGGCAAAACCCGAGCGCAGCTCCTTGGGCATGCCACCTGCGGGCAGACGCGCGCCCGTCTCGGTGAGCGCCTGCGCCGGAGTCGCACCACCATGGATGACCTGCTCGGCGATCGCCTCGGCCTTGGCGCGCAGGTACTTCTCGCGATCGCCCGGATTGAGGGCCTCCTCGGCCGGGACGGCGATGACCTCGCCGAGGGCATCGAGGAATCGCTTGCGCAGACAGGTCACGACCCAGGGTACGAGCAGGTTCTCGGGCGGCGCTTCGCCAAAGACATGCTGGCTGATCGGCGTCGTCTCGTTATGGATCTCGTGCAGCCAGGCCAGGAGACGGTCGACATCCTTGGGCGTCAACAGCTCGCCCTCGGAAAGATCCAGGTGCAGATCCTTGTCGAGGTGCTGCGCGCGGACCTGCTGCGTGATCGATGCGCGGAAACCCTTCTTGAGGGAGCCCTCCTCCAGCGACACCCACTTGTCGATGTCTCCATGCAGGTTCAACAGCTCGTCGGAGAGCTCCGCATTGACGCTGGGCGGCACCAGGTGATCGATCAGCACGGCATAGGGTCGGCGGCGCACCGGCGAGGATTCACCGAGGTTGTTGATGATCCAGGGATTGATGTTGGGGACGTCCCCGATGAGCATGTCCGGCCAGTCCGTACGCGATTGCCCATAGGGCTTGCCGGGCAGGAGGAACTCCGTGCCGTGCGTGCCGAAGTGGATGAAGGCGTCCGCACCGAACTCCTCCTGCAACCAGAAGTAGGTCGCCAGGTAGTTGTGCGGCGGCGGGATGAGCTTGTTGTGAACGCGCGAGCTGTCGTGCGCCTCGCCCTTGAGCGGCTGGGGCAGCAGGACGATGTTGCCGAGATCGATGCGCGGGATGACGATGAACTTCCCGCCGGCCTTCTCCCAGACGAGGAAACGGCCCGGTGCTTCGCCCCAGGTGCGGACCACCTGCGCGCGCTGCTCGGCCGGGACCTTGCTCTCGAACCATGCGCGGTACTTGGCAGCCGGAACCAGGACGGCCTCGCCGCTTCGCGCCAGCTTGTCCAGCACACCCGGCGCCCAGATCCCGATCTGACGACCGCGCTCCATCATCCAGGACACGAGTTCATCGTCGTCCTTGGGTAGCGGATCCACGTCGTAGCCTGCGTTCTTGAGTCGCCCCAGCACCTTGACCAGGCTGCGCGGTGCATTCATGTGCATGCCCGTGGCACTGCCGCGCATGAGCTCGGCCTTGCCCATCTCCCGATCCCAGTAGATGACGGCGACCTTTTTGTCCCTCTCGGGCTTGCGGCGCAGACGCATCCAGGACAGGGCGCGACGCACGATGTGATCGATGCGCTCGGGGATGGGCAGGAAGGCCTCGGAGCTTCCTCCGCCCTTGCGCGTTCCCGACGCAACCTGCGGCTCGATCTGTCCCAGGATCTCCTGCGAGACGATCTGGAAGTTGAGCTCGTTGGAGGCCAAGCCCTCGGCCCCCACCTCCCAATCCTCGATGGACTGCCTACGGAAGAAAAGGCACTGCATGTGCAGGGCGCCCAGCTCCTCGCGGAAAGCGATCCGATCGCGGCTGTGGCAGGTGTGCAGCACGACTTCCGGAGCGAGCGCTCGCATCTGGCTCTCGTACTCGGGGCCGGAATCCACGACGGCCATGGCGAGGACGCCTTTCTCCTCCAAGGCCCGGATGAGGGCATCGACGACGCGCGGTTGCTGCAGGGCCAGATGCGTGTAGTGGACGGCCACGACCACGCGATCTGCTTCCTGCACAGGCTTGCCCTCGGCACGCGCCCAGTCCAGGAAGGTCTTGGCATCGCCAAAGAGTCCCTTGTGATCGGGATGATGGATCCCAAAGCGCGCCACCTCCTCGGGTGGGAGGACCGCCCGTTCCTGTCCCAGGTATTTCACCAGGACGTAGATGAGGAAGCGGCGCAGGTTCTCGGGACTGCTTCCGTAGTATTTGCTGAGCCCCTGGTCCTTCTCGATCAGGCCGCGCTTGGCGAGGCCTGGCAGGCGGCGCGCGGCACCACCGGAGATGTCGAGGACGCGCATCCCCGGCTGCCGCTTGCGCGCCGAGCTCAGCAACTCGCGATATCGGCTTTTCAGCTCGGCGCGCACATGCTGCAGAAAGACGATCCGGTATCGAGCAAACTCCGCCTTGCCGGCGGCAATCTCCTCATCGGACACATAGTCCAAGCGGACCCCCAGCTCCTTCTCGTAGGCCTTCAGCTTTGCGAAAACGCCTCCGTGCAGGCCGACGAAGGCCATCGCCGGAGGGCCATCCAGGGCTGCCTTTTGGCCCTCCTGGGAAGCGATGGGCATGGCGGTAGCCACAAGGGCAGCCACCATGCACAAGAGAGAGCGAAAGGACACGACCGGCGAAGGACTAGACGATCACGGCTGCGATGGAGTTGGTGAAGTATGGCTTCCGCGTCGGAGGCACCACGAGGTTTTGGATGTTGAGGATCACACCGCGCAGCGCTGGATCGTTGGGCACGGGAATGCTCGTATCGAGCCTGCCGTCTGCAGGAACGACCGAACCCGAGAGTGGCAGGATGGGACGAAGCGGATCGATGAAGAGCGTCACGATCGGCGTCTGCGTGTAGCCGACACCCGACCCCAGCAGGCTGATGGCCAGACTTTGCGCAGGCGCCACCTGGATCATGCGCAGCTTGGAGCCACGCAGCAAGAAGCGCGAGAACTCAGGAAAGCGTGAGAGCGTCGAGAGAGTTCCATGCGAGGTGGAGATGTGCAGATGCGTGCTCGTCTCGATGTAGCCACAGGCCGAAGAAGCCTTGAAGGAGACGACCTTGCCCTGGATCTGCACCGTCTCCCACTCGTTCTGGAAGAGGCCAAAGCCAAAGCCCGTGCTTCCGTTCTCACCGATGGCGACGACGCGGAAGATGGCCAGGTTGGTCTTGGGGCTGGTGGTCATCGTGACCGTGTCCCAGCGACTCAAGCGGCTGTCCCAGGCGTGCAGACTGGTGCCGTCGGTGACAGCGAGCAGAGCTCCGCGGCCGCGACGAGGACCGACCAGGGCCGAGCCCTTGGAGGTGACCAGGCGGATCCAGTTGCCGTGCCGCGCGCTAAGCGCCGAGTAGCCCCAGGTGTGCGTGAGCACGACCGAGTTGCGCATCAGGGTCGCCGCGGTGAAGACACCCTGCGTGTTCTTGATCCAACGATCCAGGATCGGGCTGTAGGCGTAGGAGGCGCCCGTGCCCTGGGCGAAGGCCGCAGCCTCGTCGGTCTGGATCGTGTAGGTTCCGCTCAGCGGCGCGGAGAAGTTGCCGGTGACACCCGAGAAGCCCAGGACGCGCTTGTCGGCGGTCGAGGACACGATGGCCAGCTCCGAGTTGGCGTTCACCGTGGGCGTGGTCATCTTCGTCGTCTTGAAGCTGCCCTGCGTCGCCGCGTAGCAGGCCACCGTGCTGCCGGTGAGGATGGCCGCGGTGTTGCGCTTGGCGATCAGCTGGAAGCCTGTGGCCGGCGCCTTGTAGGTCGCAAATTTCGCGCGGAAACCGCTGAAGGCCGTCGCCTCGGCGCCATTGGTGAACATCGCGTAGCCACGCCCCATGGTGAGGGAGGCGGTGCTCTTCACGGTCTTGTTGGCCCAGGTGTTGGTGCCTGCCGCGAAACCGCGGATGACGGTCGCGCTGTTGGCCAGGCCTACCGTGCCCTCGGCCTTCACGGTGAGACCCGAGCCCGGCGCCAGGGTCGACACCCAGGTGCCATGGTAGACGCTGAAGCCATAGGCGTTGACGCCGTCCTGGACAACCGCACAGAGTTGGCCGACCGAGATGGCAGGCGCGGCCTTCTTGACGGTCAGGGGCACCCACTTGCCATGGAAGGCAGAGAAGGCCCAGACCTTGGTCCCGTCATGGACGACCGTGATCCAGTTGGCCGAAGAGGGGCCGGGGATGACCTTGCGGGTCGGACTCACGGTGATGGTGCTGACCCTACCGATGCGGCTGGCCCAGCCATGCGCCTTGGTCCCGTCCTCGATGATGGCATAGGCGTTGTGCGTGGCCAGGACAGCACTGCTGCTGATCGGCAGCACGGTCCAGCGCCTCAGAATCGCGGAGTAGATCTGCACGCGGGTCGAGGTCTTGACCGTGACGGTCGTGCCCATGGCCCGGATGGCCGGCGTCCCGGCAGGAAGAGGAATCGTGTTCCAGTGCGAACCCTCGCCCCCCTGGGCAAAGGCCGTGGCCGCCAGGAGCGGAAGAACGAAACAGGAGACAAGACTACGGTTCGATAGGTTGAGAAGCATTCGCCAACTTCTTGATGTCTAGGCAGTTACGAGCGAGAGCCCGACTATCCTTCCGACCGGGGGCCGTGGAGAGACGCCAGAACTCACGCCATGAGAGAGGAAATGTGTGATTTGCGCCCCCCAACGGCGCCCTCCCAGATCCGTTCATCTTCATAAAGGAAGAATAAAGAGCAGGCCCCCAGAACCTCATCGTGGCTAACCCGAACGATTCATGACCTCGATGCGTCTGACGGCGTCTTTCGGTCCAGGACCGCGAACCTATCGGTTCGCTCGGCATTGCTTCGATTCGACGACCCTCTTGGGTCGCCTTCATCTTGCGCAGCCGTCCTGAACTCGA
>JAJRTL010000074.1 GCA_024278315.1 Planctomycetota bacterium
ACCTGAGAGGGACAGCGGAAGGGGCTTGGCCGGCGAAAGCGTCATGTAGACCTGATAGAAGCGGGTCGGGCTCAGGCCCAGGTCGGCGGCCCAGGCTCCTTTCATGTCTCCGACGAGCGTACTGCCCGTATGGAAGAAGTTGAACTCGAGCACAGCACCCTGATTGTCGAACTTGCCCGTCTTCTTGCCCTCGATGGCCAAGAATCCCTGCGCGACGGCATTGCCGACGAGAGCATCGTGGAACTTGATGACGAATTCAGGCTGTGCGATCGGGAACCCGGCCTTGGACACGACACCACCGAAGAGGCTCGTGATTTCGCTGGCACCGATCTCCAGTTTGTCTCCAACAACGATCCGGTTGGGGATGGGTGCGGGGAAGAGGAGCGGCGCCTTGGGGTCGGTGTCGACGAGAACCAGGACCTTGTCGACCTCCCAGCTCCCTGCAGACATGGCGACCTTGCTGCCCTTTCGGAAGCTCAGGTTGAGTTCGTCGCGTCCCACCTCTTTGGCGGTGCCACCGACGTTGAGGAACTCCTGTAGGAGATACGCGACCTGCATCTTGTCCCCCACCAAGGTGCCCTTGGCCTGGATGGTGTGATAGAAGCTACGGAGTTTCGCATGGATCAGATTGCTGAAATCCAGGGTCAAGGTGATGTCGAAGCCCTTCTCGGGATCATTGATCTACGCGACTTCGTACTTGCCATAGAACCCGTCCAAGACCTTGGGAAGGATGCTTCCCGGACCGATGTACTCATCGAGGAGTACTTCGACCCCCGTCTTGGACAGACGGAGGTTCATGCCCACACGCATGGGGTGGGGAACACCGGTGTCCTCCACCACGGCAACGGTCTCGAGTTCCCAGTTGCCGACCGTGCTGCCAGCCAGAGGAGTCCCGGTGCTGTCACCATGCTGGACACCAACGGCGGCTGTGGAGCCACCACCACCCGAACATGCGGCGAGGAGGAGAACGGAGGATGAAAAGAGGGCGCTGGTAATTCTCATGACACGCATGACCTTGGGGTCGGTTCTGTGGGCAGGATGGCGGACCAGCCAGACAGCGGGTCCGTGGACAACTCCAGACACTTCGGAGCTGTAGGCAGGCGTATATAGTCTACACTTGGCGAGAAGACACCCCGTCCGTTTTTGGCGAGAAGAGCCAGGGAATCCACCGCGAAGCTCCATTGGCAAGGCCCACACCGGGTGAAGCACCACAGACATGAATGCCAAGAAAATCCTCCATGTCGCGCACGGTTACTTTCCGGAATGCCACGGAGGGACGGAGACCCATGTCCGCTCGCTGATCCAGAAACAGCTCGAGAAGGGTCTCGATGTCTCGCTCTTGCATGGCAGTTTCGAGCCTCGCGGGGAAGCTCAGATCGTGGAGCGCGAGGATCTCGCCTGGCCAACGCATGTCCTGCACCGCAGCGACAGCTACAGCGACTATTGGGATCGCGCCCACGATCCGGCCGCCAGCCGGCTCTTTCGTGCGTTCCTGCAGACGCACAAGCCGGACCTGATCCATGTCCACCACTGGATCCGCCTCACCGACGACCTCTGCGAGATCGCACAACAGGAACGCATCCCGACTCTCGTCTTCCTTCACGACCTCTATTCCTCCTGCCCCGCCTGCTTCCGGCAACGCCCGGACGACAGCCACTGCGAGCGCACCCTCACGGCTGCCAACTGCATGGACTGTGTACCCCTGCGCGGCCACGAAAGTCCCCGCGAGGTGAGGATGGGCATCGATGTCTTCGCACAGAACATGCGCAACGAGTTACAGACTGCCGGCAGGGTCCTGGCCGCGACGAGGTCCACCGCCGATCTCGTAACACGGGGCCTGGGACTCGACGCCGATCTCGTGGGCTTGCTGCCGCTGCCGCGCGTGCAGCGGTTTGCCCCCGACGCCGCATCCAGCTGGAGCCCTCCCGCAGAAGGCGAAGCCCTGCGCCTCGCCTTCTGGGGCCTGATTGCACCGCGCAAGGGCATCCGCGTCCTGCTCGAAGCCCTGCGCCAACTCGGCCAGGCCCGCCCCTTGACCGACAAGCTCGAGCTCCACGTCCTCGGCACTGTCTCCACGCAGGCACTGGATCAGGAGCTACGCGAGAGCGCCAGCGATCTGCCCGTGATCTTCCACGGTGATTACAGGTATGACCAGATCGCCGCGCTGCGCCCCCACCTGGCCGTGTTCCCCTCGACCTGCTTCGAGACCTACGGGCTGGTCCTCGACGAAGCCTGCGAGCTGGGGCTACCTGCCCTCGTCACGAACATCGGCGCCCTGTCCGAGCGTGTCGGGGAGGCTGGCATCACCTTTCCGCCCAACAACCCCGCGGCGCTCTGTGCGATCCTCGCAAGACTCCTCGACGAGCCCTCGCTGCTGCCCCGGATGCAGTCGCACCTGGCCTCGACCTCCCTCGACCCAGATCGCCATCTCGAGCGGCTCCAGGAGGAATACGAGCGCGCCCAGGAGGGCAGCATCGTCGTCGGAGCCTCGACCGCGCCGAGCGCCGAGCTGCGCCTCGAACTCGAGACCTTGCGTAAAGTCTCGGCCACTCCCAGTGCCCCACTCAAGCGAGGCCTGTGAGACCCGTTTCTCCCGGAGGAGCGTATTCCGATCCGGATGGAGCCGGTCAGCGAATCGAAATCGCCCAACCGTTGGTGCTCTCCTGCTTGCCTGCGTTGAGCAGGAGACATTGCACGTAGAGCGTCATCCGGGTGTATTTGCTATTGCCTGGAATCGGCAGGGGGAAATCGACGACTCCGCTCTTGCCCACCGATGTAGCCAAGACGAACTCCATGGAGGATTGGAGTGGACAACCTTTCAGGCCGCTGAAGACAGGACCAAGATCGAAGGGGAGCAAGTTGGGAAACCCCAGGAGGCTCGTGCGCGAAGAGCCCAGGAGGAACACGACGGGGCCGGCCCGCGTGAAGCTCGCCCTGACTCCGTATTTGCCGGTGCGTGTCCAAGGAATCTGACCGGGATACAAGGGGCCCAGGCTCCCCCCGCAGGCCTTGCCGTAGGGTCCATCGGCGGCCTGTGTTCCGCGCGCCCAGCCAGCCATCTCGAGAGCCGGAGTGGCCTTTCGCGAGAATCGGAATTCATCGACGTCGTATTGGAAGGGAGTGGCCAAGGTCTCATGGAAACCGACACGGAAGGCGTGCTTTCCCTTGGAGACCTTGGGCGTCTTCGTGATCTTGATCGGCGCCTGGGCCTTGCCGTCGAGATACCAGACCGCCACCTTGGCCTTGTCATTCACGACGAGCGCGACGTGCACCCAACGCTTGGCCGCCAGACTCTGGACGTCGGCCGTGAGCCAGAGATCCTTGCCCCCCCATCCGCGCACCATGAGTCCTTTGAGGGCAATCCCGTTGGTGAAGCAGCGGAAGGGCCCCACACCCGAGAAGGCATAGCTCAGGTCGTTGATGCCAGCCTGCTGCCCACGAAGCTTCATGAACCAGGCCACGGTGAAGCTACCCGTGAACACGCCGTCCCATCCCGTGTCGACGTAGTTCTGCCGCGTCTTCCACCGACTGGTTTCTCCCCCGTAGAGCGCGCCATTGTAGAGCCCCTTGGCCCAACGCTGCGCCACCGACGCGTTGCCCATCAGGGTGCCTTCGTTCGGCCCCTTGACGGAGCTCCTGGCGTAGTTGATGACCTTGTTCCCCCCCTGGGCATCGAACTTGTAGTAGAGAACGTCCTGCCCCATCAGGGCGGGCGCAAGGGGAGCCAGGCACCAGAGCACTATCATTCCCAGAAGCGTTCGTCTCATATTCTTCCCTTGCAGACCCTGCGGTGTCGGCCTCCGGAGAGTCCATCCCTGCAAAGCACCCAGATCGTCGTGCCCGGCTCACGGAAGACGCAGGTCTCCGGAGCAGCAGCCCCCTTGAGGATCTGTGGATGTCTCCCGCGCCTGAAGCATCCCCATGCTTCTCTTTTGTTTCCTGGCCCGGGCTTCGCGTATCCTAGCAGTATGCGCATCGGAAGCTACCAACTGAATGCCGTGGAGACCGGTCAGTTCGCCCTGGATGGTGGGGCAATGTTCGGCGTCGTCCCACGCCCACTCTGGGAGCGCAAGCTCCCCCCCGACGACCGCAACCGCATCCATCTCGCCGTGAGAGCGCTGCTCGTCCAGGAGCTGGATGCAGGCGGAGCCCCGACGGGCCGCAACCTGCTGGTAGACACGGGCGTAGGTCAGAAATGGGATGCGCGGATGGCCGACATCTACGGCGTGGATCACAGCCTGCTCCGCGTGGAGACCAGCCTCGCAGCGCTGGGGCTCGGCCTGGGGGACATCGACCACGTGCTCCTGACCCACCTCCACTTCGATCACGCAGGCGGAGCGACGAGGCGCAACGAGCTGGGGAAGCTGGTCCCCACCTTTCCCAACGCGCGCTACTACGTGCAGAAGCAGAACCTCGAATGGGCACAGAATCCGACCCAAAAGGATCGTGCCAGCTACCTCGCGGAGAACTTCCGACCCTTGCTCGAGGCGGGAGTCCTCGAGACGATCGAGGGCCCGGGCGAATTCTGGCCAGGCATCGAACTGCATCTCTCGCACGGGCACACCCCCGGCATGCAGCTTCCAAGAGTCCACGACGAGGCTCAGAGTCTCATCTACTGCGCCGATCTGATTCCGACCGCGGCCCACGTGCCTTTGCCCTGGGTCATGGCCTACGACAACGAACCCCTCGTGACCATGGCGGAGAAGGAGAAGATCCTGGAGCGCGCCGTGCTCGAGAACTGGTGGATCTTCTTCGAGCACGATCCCGAGTCGGCCATGGGGCGAGTCGAGAAGGGCCCCAAGGGTTTCTCCGCGGGTGAGAGGAGTCAGTTGACCTCGTGAGATCCCCGCTCGGAGAACCCAAGCTCAGCGACTACCTCGCCGAGCCACCGGAAAGAGGTTCGCGCCTCTTGTTGTTGGCTCCGCCGGGTGAGTTGGCGCACCTGGCAAAAGCCGCACTCGATGCCGTGGGCAGAGAGGGAAGCGTGCAATGCCTGATCGAGGGCGAGCCCTTTCTTCATGGCCCGCTGCCGGGTCGACTGCAGACTCTGGATGGCGACCCGCGGCGCGCAACCGGGGTCCAAGGTCCCTATGACCTGATCCTCGCGCGCAGTCGCTTTCCCCTCGTGCAGGATCTCGATGCCTGGCTCACGGCGCTCACTCCCGCGCTTCGCCCCGGCGGGCGCCTGAGCCTGGACCTGCCTGCCTACGGCTTCTCCGCCCCCATCCAGGCCAGCCATCCAGCCGCCGCAGACTGGGTCCTCCATCATCCTTCCGAGATCGTCGAGGCCCTGAAGCAGAGCGGCTTCCGGGCGCAAGAATGCAAGAGCGAGGTCGAGGTCTGGTCGCTGCCGAGCTTCGCCGATCTGGTCGAGGAGATCGCTGCGGCAGACAGCATCTTCTTCGAAGGCAGGGAAGGACGGGAGAGACTCGAGGTCTTGCGCCAGAATCTGGCCGCGGTCTTCGTCGAGGCGGGTCCTCTGGATCTGACCCTGCGTCGCCTGCATGCTAGAGCCCAGAGATGACACCAAAACCCTCCAGAAACCAGGTCCACGCCCATGAAAGTCGTCGTCCTCACAGGCGCAGGTATCTCGGCTGAAAGCGGCATCCAGACCTTCCGCGACGCGGATGGACTCTGGGAGGGACATGACGTCATGGACGTCGCCACACCGGAGGGCTTCGAGCGCCAACCGGATCTGGTCTATCGCTTCTACAACGATCGCCGACGTGGCCTCGCAGCCGTGGAGCCCAACGATGCGCATCGCGCGCTCTACCGCCTGGAAGAAGCCCTCGGCCAGGACTTTCTCCTCGTGACCCAGAACGTCGACGATCTGCATGACCGGCAGGGGCACGAGCGATTGCTGCACATGCACGGACAGCTCTACCAGGCCCGCACCGAAAGCGGACGGATCCTCGACTGGAGAGAGGACATGGACGCGACCTCACGATGCCCGCAAACGGGCGAGACACTCCGGCCGCACATCGTCTGGTTCGGCGAGACGCCCCTCTACATGGATGAGATCGACCGGGCCGTGCGCGCCTGTGAGATCTTCTGCGCCATCGGCACGAGCGGCGTGGTCTATCCCGCAGCGGGGCTCTCGGATCTGGCATGGCGCAACAGCGCGGAGACCGTGGAGATCAACCCGCGCCCCACCGGCGGCCCCTTCCAGCGCGTGATCGAGGGATCGGCCACCAAGGCCGTGCCGCTTTGGGTGGACGAGGTCTTGGAGACGCTGGGATGAGCGAAAAGGAGATGAGCCAGGAGGATCGACTTCCGCTGGAGGTGCAATGGCTGGGTCGGCGACCCTATGCCGAGGTGCATGCGCAGATGCTTGCCTTACGCGAGGCGCGGTCCCAGGACGAGGTTTCCGATCAGTTGCTGCTCGTGGAGCATGATGCGATCTACACGCGCGGCCGCAGGCTGGGCGAGGGCGAGATCCTGGACCCGGCCATCGAAATCCTGGATGTCGAGCGAGGGGGACAGATCACCTGGCATGGCCCGGGTCAGCTCGTCGCCTACCCCATCCTCAAACTCCAAGGCAAGGGGAGGGACCTGCACGCCCTGCTGCGACTCCTGGAGGACGTGATCATGGATCTCCTGGCAGCCCACGATCTCGAGGGCACACGCGATCCCCAGGGCACGGGGGTCTTCGTGTCGGGCAGGAAGATCGCCTCGATCGGCATCGCCGTGAAGTCCTGGACCAGCTATCACGGCCTGGCGCTGAACGTCACGACCGACCTGGGCGTGTTCGAGGCCATCCGCCCCTGCGGACTCGATGCGTCGGTCATGACCACGCTCGCCCGCGAACTCGCCCCGAAACCCGTTCCCGGGCTCCCGGACCTCGCAGAGGAGCTGGCTCACTGCTTCGAGAAAGGTTTCTCGCGCTATCCCAGGGCCTGACTACCAAGCTCGCCACTTGTCGCTAAGATCCTCCGCCCAATGAGCGGATCCCTCGACATCTCACCTGACGGCAGCTGCCTCTTCGTCTCCTTCCCCTACCGGGAGGATCTCGTGTCCATCATCCGGGACATTCCCGGACGACGGTGGGATCGTGCTTCGCGCGTCTGGAAGGTGCCTCTGGAGCAGCTGGAGCACTCGGTCAAGATCTTCATGGCCTTCGGCTTCTCCATGTCGCCCGAGGTCGCCACCGCCCTGGCCACCGACTGCAAGGACACCGGCGAACGCAAGATCACACTCGCCGAGGTCAAGGGCGCCAGCGATTCACTGACGATCTCGCAGCTCAATCTGCGCGTGGCCGAGGTCCTCAAGAAGAACTTCGAGAAGCACATCTGGGTTGTCGGCGAACTCCAGAACTTCAACAAGGGCCGACGCTCCAAGCACAAGTACTTCGAGCTCGTCGAGAAGGTCGAGGACGAGATCGGTGAGGAGAGCGTGCGCTCGGCCGTCTCCTGCATGATCTGGGAAAAGAGCATGGCTCTGATCCGCACGCGGCTCAAGCAGAGCGGCACCCACTTCGAGCTCGAGGATGGGCTCAAGGTCCGCATGAAGGGACGAGTCGAGCTCTACCAGCCGCGCGGCAAGTACCAGTTCATCATCGATGACGTCGATCCCAAGTACACGCTCGGCGACCTCGTGCAGAAGCGCGAGAAGATCCTGGCCGACCTGACGAAGGCTGGGCTCATGGAGCGCAACAGCTCCCTGCCGATGCCCATGGTTCCGCTGCGCGTCGCGCTCATCACAGGCGAGGAGACCGACGCCTTCAACGACTTCGCGCAGACCTTGGCGGCCACGCGCTTCAGCTGGGACGTCACGCTCTTCCCGGCCAAGGTCCAAGGCGAGCAGCTACGGCCCACCGTGCTGAAGGCGCTCAAGTTCTTCAAGCAGAACGCAGCCGACTACGACGTCCTGGTCATCTGTCGGGGCGGCGGTTCACGCACCGATCTCGGTTGGTGGGACGATGGCGATGTGGCGCGCGCGGTCGCGAGCCATCCCCTCAAGACCATCATCGGCATCGGTCACGAGCGGGATCAGAGCGTGCTCGACCTCCTCTGCACGAGCGTCAAGACTCCGACGGCCGCGGGCGAGCTGCTCGTGAGCCAGGTCACGGCTTTCCAGCAGCGCGTCGAGGACTCCATGATGGAGATCTGCAAGCGCGTCCAAGCGCGCCTCTGGGATCAGCACCAGGAGTTGCGCTTGCGCGCGGCGCGCCTGCGCGGCTCGGTGCGCGAAGGTCTGGCCGGCGCGCGCGCGCAGACCAACCTGGCCGTGCTGCGCCTGAACCGCGGCAGCACCCAGCTCCTCAAGCGTCAGACCAACCGCATGGATCAACGCGTGTTCTCACTCGGCGCAGGCGCACGCCTGCGCATCGAGAAGGAACGGGAGCGCGTGCTGGCTCGCGAACAACGCGCACGCGCCCTGGACCCGAAGCGGGTCATCGCACGCGGCTTCGCGATTCTTCGGGGCCCCGGAGGCAAGGCGCTGACCTCCATCCAACAGACCAAGAAAGGCGAGACCCTCGAAGCCAGCCTCCTGGACGGGAAGCTGCAACTCGAGGTGCTCGGATCGAAACAGGACACCCGGTAGTCGAACACCGGGGCAGAGCGAAACACGCAGAACCGAGGACACGATGGCAGCAGCCAAGAAGAAGAAAGAACCCAAGTACGGCGAGCTCGCAACCGAGCTGGATCAGATCCTGGCTGGCATCGAAGAGGGCGACATCGACATCGATGACCTGAGTGCCAAGATGGAGCGGGCGACCGAGCTCATCCACGCTTGCCGCGCCAAGCTCGAAGCCACCCAGATCAGCGTCCAGAAGGTCGTCTCCACCCTGGAGGAGGAGGCCGAAGAGGAAGAGGAGTGGGAGGAGGAAACCGAGGAAGAAGAGGAGACCGAGGAGGAGGCTCCGTTCTGATTCCATGGGCTTCGCGTTCGACATCCCACAGTTCCTGACCTGGTACATCCCCCTCATCTTCGCCATGGTCGTCCACGAGGCGGCGCACGCCTCGGCGGCCTACCTGGGGGGAGATCGAACGGCCTATGAGGTCGGTCAGGTCACCTTGAACCCGATCCCGCACATGCAGCGGGCTCCGGTCGGGATGATCGTGCTCCCCATCCTCACCTTTGCGTGGATGGGCTTTCCGCTAGGCTTCGCACACGCGCCCTACAACCCCTACTGGGCCATCGCCAACCCCAGGCGCTCGGCCTTGATGGCCGCAGCCGGCCCTGCCGCCAACCTCCTGCTCGCGCTGATCTTCTTCGCCCTGATCAAGATCGGCCTGACCGAATCGGTGGACTGGTTCGAGCTCTCCTACGAGGCGCGCAGCCTGGTCCTGCCCCGCCCCCAAGACGTGTTGACCGGACCAGGCCTGGCGGACACGGGATTCCTGGCCAACTTCGCCAAGATCTCGATGATCATGCTCTTCCTGAACGTGCTCCTGGGGCTCTTCAACCTCCTGCCCTTCCCTCCCCTGGATGGGTCGGGAATCATCGAGGGCCTCCTGCCCAGCGAGGCACGTTCTATGTTCCGGGAGTTCCGATCCACGCCCACGGCATCGATCGTCGGCATCCTCATTGCATGGTTCCTCATGGACAAGTTGTTCTGGCCCATCTGGTTGCAGGTCAGCCAACTCATCACGGGTTGATCCGATCCCTTGATCCCGCTTGTGGATCAGCGCCATCGATCGCAATTGGGAACCGTGCAGACTTTTCACAGAAGATGATCCTGCAGGCGTCTGCCCGTGGACCTCAGACCTCGATCTCGCGCACCTCGTTTCCGAGTTCGAGTCGCAGCACGGCGGCTTCGAAGCCGAAGCGCTCTCGATAGGCCTGCAGCAGAGCCGTCTCCTCATCCTGCGAGAAGCTACCGGGCTCGACCAGCGCCACGACGCAACCGCCAAAGCCCGCGCCCGTGAGCCGCGCGCCATGCACACCGTCGTACTCGCAGACGCCGTCGACGAGAAAGTCCAGTTCGTCGCAACTGACTTCGTAGAGATCGCGGCAACTCACATGGGAGGCTCGGACCAGGTCGCCCAGAGCTGCGTGGTCGTCGGCTTCGAGGACCTCGTGGACCTTGGCCATGCGGGCCGATTCCTCGACGACGTGCCTGGCGCGCTTGCCGAGCACCGGACCGAGTTCGCCCACAGCCTCTTCGACCTGGTCCAGTCCGGCATGGGCCAGGACGGCGAGGTCCGGGTCACAGGCTTGGAGAATCTCGAAGGCGCGTTTGCATTCACTGACGCGCTCGTTGAAGGCCGAGGTCACGAGGTTGCGCGGCTTGCGCGTGTCCAGGACAACGAGCTCCAGGTCCTCGGCGAAGGGGAGCAGGTCGTATGTACGGGAGTGGCAGTCCAGGAGCAGGACACGTCCTTCCTCCGAAATGGCCGAGGCATACTGATCCATGATGCCGCACTGGACGCCTACGAACCCTGTCTCTGCGGACCAGGCCAGTTGGGCGGCTTCCTCGAGGTCCACCCCATGGCCACCGAGGGAGAGCAGGCCGAAGGCCGTGGCGACCGAGAGGGAGGCCGAGGACGAGAGGCCGCCTCCGCGGGGGAGGTTGCCAGCGACGAGGAAATCAAAAGGGCCCGGGCAACGATCGCCAAGTGCCCTCCAGACACCAACCGGATAGGAGGCCCAGCCAAGGAGGTCCGCCGCCGTGTCCTCCCTGGGCTCCATCTCGAACTCACCCGGCAGGTCCAGGCTCGCGAATCGTGAGGTCGGACGATCACTCCGGGCCAGGGCCACGTAGGTGCCTCGCCCCAGCGCCACGGGAAGGACCTTGCCCCCGTTGTAGTCCAGGTGGGCTCCCAGGAGGTTCACGCGGCCGGGAGCAAAGAAGATCCGGGGGCGGGTCCCAAACCTCTGCTCGAACCCATCCACGAGATCCTGCAGGAGCTGAGATTCGGCCTTCCCGGTCGAATCCCCATGGTCTCCACTGTGCTTCGCTGACTGCCCTGCCATGCAACTTCCCTGTCTGGGTCTGGCCCCGAGCTGTTTCCCGCCAGGACCTCTCGATTGTGTATCTCCCATCCCTTGGGCGTTACGGATCGCCCCCGGCAAGGGTATACACTGGAACAGGAGCTTGTATCGACTGATCCTTCAGGAGACCAGGAGTTCCTTTTCGTCCCGAGAGATGCACCAGAGTCCGAGCCCCGACCCGAGCCCGAGGAGAAGATGAGAAATCGTCTGATTGACGCCCTGCCCTTCCTGCTGATCCTCTGCCCCGCCCCAAGCCTTCGCGCGCAGGGCACGAGCACCCAGGCACCGCCGACCACAGAGGCCACGCGCGATCAGGACCCAGGCTCCGACCCAGGCTCCGAGGAGAGCAGAAAGCCCCAGACGGCCCCCACCAAGACCCGTCCCGCCCGAAGCACCCCTCGCATTCCCCAGATCCTCGAGTGGCCCAAGGACCGTGGCCTGGTCGTCGCCGAGCTCGACGGCAAGAAGATCCGCCTCGCCGATCTCGCCGCGCATCTCGCCGCACACTACGACCCCAACATCGAAGAGCGCTGGACCAACAAGCGCGAGCTCAACTCACCCAACATCCCCCTGCTCCTCTATCAGTACCTGGACGTGCAAGCCCTCAGGTCCGAGTGCCGCTCCCGCAAACTCGGGATTGCCAAGCTCATGGAACGGGTCAGCCAGTTCCTCGAGCGCGACTTCCAGAAGCGCTACAAGCCGGCCTACGAACAGCAGACAGGTCGTCCCATGAGCGAGATCACCGAGAAGAACCTCCGCAGCCGCCATCGCCGCGAAAACGGACTCTCGATGGAAGTCGAAGCCCTCTTGGATCGCATCCTGCCCGGTCAGTACAAGTACGAAGACCTCAAGCAGTACAACATCCACAACGGCAACTTCTGGGGTGGCGAGGTCAAGCTGGCCCACATCTTCTTCTCGACCCGCGACCCGGCCACCGGCCGTCTCTACCCCGAGGGCAAGCAGATCGAGATCCGCGCCCGCATCCACGACGTCCTGCGCCTCCTGGACAAGGACCCCTCCCAGTTCGCCGCACTGGCCAAGCGGTTCTCGGAAGACAGACACACAGCCTCCAAGGGCGGTCTCATCGGTTACGTCAAGCGCCTGGACGGTCGCCTGCCCTCCGCCATCGTGGCCGGAGTCTGGAGCCTCGAGAACGGTCAGATCAGCAATCCGATCCCAACCTTCTTCGGCACCCACATCATCAAGCGCATGGGCTTCAACCGCACCCACTTCATCCTTCCCAGCGGCAAGAGCATCAAGATCATCGCCGACGACCGCAAGAAGATCGAAGCCGAGAGCTTCCTCTTCGACTCTCGCCGCAACCACCCCCGCCGCCTCTATCTCTGATCCAGCGAATGGCTGCTGCGCATCGCGGACCGGCTGAGACCAATGCGTCAGCTCAAGCCAGAACTGACCAGCGAAAACGATCGGAATGCACGAACAACCGTCGTCCTTCGAGGTTCCGCATCATGCAACGTCAACGGAAGAGGGAGGCTGCTCCCTTGGTGCGGCCCTTCGCGCGCCTGGGTGGAATATGGCCGGTCTACGGGTACAGGATGCGGCTCCTGGAGGAGGAGATTGGGAGGGGAAACTCGAATGGGAATGTAGTTGAGGAAAGGAATCCAAGGCTCACTTGCCATCCCCCTGGTGAGACTTGGCACTCGACACTCTCGAGGCCCTGCCTCCGAATCCTCCCAGGGGACTCGAGCCCCCCCCACTCTGAGGCGATTTCGATCGATGGCAATGAAAAAGGAGTCTCCAGGCACGACCAAAGGCGCACCCTGTCCTTCGTTTAGAAGAGCTCTTGCTGTGGAAGGTGAGAACCTGGTCGACCTTCGCAACCCAGCGGTCTCAGAGTCTTGTATACTCAGAACTCAACGACCGTGGTCTTCCCCAACTGAATGCGAATCGACCTGCTCACTGTCATGCCGTCCTGATCGATCAGGGTGAGATCGTAGTCTCCGGGACTCATCCACTCCAGAACAAGGGGCTCGCCTGATCTGGCCTGCCACCCATTCCGATTGTAGCGAAGAGGCTTGTTCGCCCTCCTCAGTCGCCGGATCTTGACCCAATGGGCAGGGTCAACACTTTGAGTTGCAATTCTCAGAGTTCCGCCAAGGGAGATCGAGAACCGCAAGACATCGTTTGCCGAGGTGACTTCCTGCTTGAAGGAGTTGAGAAAAGAACCAGAGGTAGTCTTACCCAAGAGAAACCGGAACTTCCCGTTCGGGAGCAAGATGGACTCCGCCTTCCCCTGCAACTTCAGCTGGTAACCTACGACATCCTTGCCGTCCAATGTTGTGATACCCAGAGGAACATTGCCCTCCACTGGTCGCTTGGAGTCCTTGTCCATGACAATGACAGTGCGGTGCATCCATCCTGGCAACGGCTTCAGCGCACAGGTGTTCACCCTGATCTGTCCACCTTCACCAAAGGAGGAGACTTTGAACTCTCCGGTGATGGGCTCGAAGCCGTGAACCTTAATGGATACTCTAGCAGTACGTCGCTTGGTCCCAACCCAGCCGATCTTGAGATCGTCGTACCTCACTCCACGAAGCAGCAACCTGGCCATCCAATCCTCATGCCAGGCCATCCATCCCTGGCTTGCCCATTCCGACTCAACTTCGAGAAGGCGCTGATGGGGCAGGCGGCTGGTCACGGAGTTCTCGTAGGCAAGGATGATGGCTTGAAACCGCCTCATGTGGATGATCAGGAACCCGTCGTCATCCTTTCCGAAGCTGAACTTTGGACCACGCCGGGGAGCGTGGGAGTCGCTGTACACCTCGATAGCGTATCCTTCATTCGCCAAGCCCGAGAACCGGAATCGCCCATCTCCTTTGGTGACGAACACGCACTCGGCTGCGGAGCTTGCATTGCTGTAGGCGGGAGTCAATCGCAGTCGGACGCCCGCCAGTCCATTGCCATTCTCATCGAAGACCTGGCCGATCAGCGTGCGCCGGCTGAAGAGAGGTACAACATACGTCATTCTGCCCTGAATCAACGTCCTGGTCTCTGGCGTAAAACCGGCGCGGGCAACACGAAGCGTCCCCGGGTACGCCGACAGAATCGGCAAGGAGAGAACACCAGTGTGGTCCGTCTGCTCATTCAGTTTCATTCCGGACTGCCCCCAGATGACGACTCGAGCGCCCTCGATCGGCAGGCCGCCCTTGTCCTGAACACGAACAGTGAAGGTCGGCGCAAGTGGAGTTCTGCCAGGGGAAGCAGGCAGATCTTCGACACGGTTGGCAGCGATTTTCCCACTGCCTACGGACGTCTTCTGTGTCTTGGGCAGATCACTCTCTGACGCAGATGCCGAGACAAGAGCATCATCTTCCCTTCCCGCACAGGTATAGAGCCATGTGACCGGGAAGATGAAAAGGAGGGCAAGTCCTAGCCCTTTGGCCAGGGTCTTCTTGTCATGAGGAATCATCGTCTGGGATTCAGCAGAAGCGACATGGCGAGAATCAAGAAGAGAGATGCAACGACAGCTTGATCTAGCAGACCACCTCTCCCTGAACAGCCGCAAGAGGTCGAGGGTCCTGCGAGGAGGAAAGAAAAGTGCAGCACTGCCAACACCAATCCACCCACTATAGTCATGCCCGTCGCTGCAATCTTCCCAGGCTGGACAATCATCAAACTTGAGCACCCGAATCCCCAGACGAGAAATACAATTGAGATCAGGCTGGGATCAATCTGACTCCATCCGCGAATCCAGTCGAGAATGGTAAGACTACTGGAGGGTTCGTGAAGGAACGACGGAGTCAGCACTATCGCAAGCAGGAGAACTCCCATCCAGCGAGCGAGATTCTCCTTCTTCGCGAATCGATGCCTAGGATGAAACCGGGATTTGTTCGTCACCGATGACCTGGAGAACATCGAAGACATTGCTTTGCTCATTGGCATTTGCACTTGAGCCACTTGCTGCCAGAGATTGTCCAGGCATACCAGGAACAACTCTGCTCATCACCATCGGCGTTTTGACCACAGGAACTGTCATTCTTGCATTGGAGATCAACGATCTTCCATGTGCCGTCCGATGCTTGCTCAGCTTCCGCCTCACCACGACACTTCCCGCTGCCTCCACCCGATGGGCACCGACAAAAGATGTATTTCGACACCCCTCCCATGAGAGGCATGTAAGTAACCTTCTTACACTTCTCAGCATCAGTACACGCGCCTTCACACTTGATATCGTTGTCATTCACCTCCCCGTATGTCTGGTCAGGGAGGCTTCCCCAATATCTCACTTTGACTTGACATACCGAGTCACCAGCGGCAGCCACGAATGGAGCGACAGCGAAGAACGCCGATACGGATGCGAATGCGAGGGCCATGAGCTTCATGTTGTCCCCTTTCTGTCCTTGTTGGGCTGCGACTATGACAGTCGAAATGCTACATGCTGAAACCCAGACTTGCCTTGAGGCTCAGAATGTTCCAGGGAGAGGAGGATCGGCACCTTCTCCACCCATATGATCTTTGTCACCCAACCTC
>JAJRTL010000075.1 GCA_024278315.1 Planctomycetota bacterium
ATCGCTCGCGGTTACCTGACGGGATTCGACTGAGAGGCCCCTGAGCGGCAGGCCCTTCAAGCGGAGCCCTGTCAGCGGAGCCCTGTCAGCGGAGACCTGTCAGCGGAGACCTGTCAGCAGAGACCTGTCAGCAGAGACCTGTCAGGTTTCTGCATGTGCTACCAGGTCATGCCGATCCCGATCATGAAGCGCACCTCGTTCTGGCTCTCGTTCTCCACGGTCTCACGCCCCTTCGCGTTGGACAGGTGGTGGTATTGGATCGCCGTCAAGAGCTTGAGTTTGTCCCCGACGGGAACTTCGAGGCCCGGTCCGAAGGAAAAGGTGAAGTTCCAATCCGTGCTGTTCTCTGGGACGGACTTGGAGGTGAAGAGGAAGCCCATGTTGGCATCCCAGAAGAAACTCGTCTTGCCTGCTTCGGCGAAGTGCCAACGACCGAGTGCCTCAGCTTCGCCACCCGTCACCCAACCATCGGACTGATCGAAGAGGGTCGCGGTCAGGCCTGCTCCCAGAGACAGCCTGTTCGATACGAACCAGTAGTTGGAGCCGGAGAGACTGAAGGTGTCCGCCGTCCCCAGGCCTGTCCAGGCGAAGGACTTGCCACGGATCGGTCGACCATACTCTGCGTTGACGGTCCACATGCGCTCCCCGGACTTATGGATCGGAGTCGTCCCGCATGAGGGCAATAGATACAGGAGCAGAGCGATGAAGAAGGGGGCTGGATTGCGCACGATCGGCGAAACAATAGCGGGAACGGCCGCCATTGGAAGGATGGGAGTCCGGAGTGTGCCCTCAGTGGCTCAGGACCCCATCCTCGATCTCGAAGGTCCGATCCACGAGGTCCAAGGACCTGTGGTCGTGCGTGACCACGAGGACGGCGGCATTCCGCTCGCGCGCCGCAGTGCGGAAGAGCTCCATGACCTGACGGCCCCTCTCCTTGTCCAGCGATGCCGTGGGCTCGTCTGCCAGGAGCAGGGCCGGTTCGTGCACGAGGGCTCGGGCGATGGCGACGCGCTGTTGCTGCCCTCCAGACAGCTGAACCGGGAAGTGGGTGGCACGATCTGCGACCCCCAGCTCCTCGAGGATGTCGCGGGCGCGCCGCCTGGCGACCCTCCCCGGGACGTCGTCCAGGTCCAGGACCAGGCGGATGTTGTCCTGGGCGTTCAGGAAAGGGATGAGGTTGGAACGTTGGAAGACGAAGCCGAGTTGGCGGCGGCGGACCAGGTTGGTGTTGCCGACCAGCTGTCCATCCCGGATTACATCCTCCCCTCCGATGCGCAGGCTGCCTTCGTTGGGCTGGTTGATGAGTCCCAGGATGGTCAGCAAGGTCGATTTCCCCGAACCCGAGGGTCCGAGCAGGGCCACGACTTCGCCGGCCTGGATCTCGAAGCTCGCCTTGTCGAGGGCCTTGACGTAAGTGTTGCCCTCGCCGTAGTGGCGCGAGAGGAGCCTGGCCTCGACCGCTGGTGCCGTGTCACTCATCCTGCCAGCACCTCGTTGGGGTCAGCCGCGAGAGCCTTCTTCATGCCGAAGATGCTCGCAACGATCGAGATGACGAAGACGACGAGCAGGAGTAGCAAGCGGTCACTGTTCTCCACCGCGACGCGACGTGGGAAGAGCTCGAAGATCGTGTTGCCAAGCACGATGGCCAAGGTGTAGGCGATCCCACCCAGGAGCAGAGCCTCCTGGAGGATCATCCCCAGAATCACGGTCCTGCGCGCCCCGAGCAACTTGAGCAGCGCGATGGAGTGGATCTTGTCCAGGGTCATCGTGTAGATGATGAGGCTCATGAGGATCGTGGAGATCACGACGAGGAGCGCACGGAAGAGGCCGATCTGGCGCTTGGTCTTCTCGACGATGCCGCCCAGGATCAACTGGTGCTGGTCTGCCTGGGTGTAGACCGTGACGTCCTTCCATTGGCTGAGCCTGCCGCGAACCTCCTCAGCCTGATATCCGGGGGCGAGATTCAGCATGACGGCAGAAACCGGGGCTGGGCCCAGGGCGGGGATCTGATTGGCTGGCGCCGTGGACATGCGCGCCAGGTCGGGATTGCGGGAGAGCTGGCTTCGTCGAAATCGCGCTGTGCGCGCTTCGCGATCCAGCCGTATGGCTTCGTTGGACTTGTCGAACTGGATCTTCTGAGCGTCGGAACGTGTGAAGAAGGCGACCGGGTCTCCGCCCGAGGCCGTGATCCCCTCGGTGATCCCGACGACCGTGTAGATGTCTCGGCCCAGAGGAATGCGGGTGCCGAGAGCCAGGCCCAGGCTGCGGTCCACGATGAACTCGAAGTGCGCCTGGCTGAGCGGGCGGCCTTCCACCAGGGGTAGGTCTGCCCCGTGATCATCGGGCCAGGAGAGCCCCAGTGCGGTGAAGCGGATCTGTGGACCGCCGGGCACGTCGCGCTGGATCGTGTGGGCGACATAGGAGCGCGCCGACGCGACTCCAGGCACGGCGCGTGCACGTTCTTCCAGGTCGGCGGGGAGGCGGGAGAGCTCCGCGAACGGTCCCCTCGTGTCTCTCTGGACGATCCAGAGATCGGCGCGCAGGCTGTCGGGAAGGGCGGTGGCGTCGACGATGATGCCGTTGTAGATGCCGGTCATCCCGAGAACGATCGTCAAGAGCAGTCCCAGGCCCACAGCGGTGAGCATGAATCTGCTGAAGTCGTGCCGAATGTCGCGCGATGCAAGATTCACTATTCCTGACCCTGTTCTTTGTCGTCGACGTCTCGGACGCGGGTGCCCTCCTCGAGCCTCTTCTTCTTGCCCAGATGGGGGTTCAGGATGAGATCTCCCTCGGTGAGTCCGCTCTTGATTTCGAGGAAGAAGCGACCTTTGGCTCCGATCTCGAGAGGCTGGAACCGGGCGGTTCCAGCCTTGTCGACGAACACACCGTTCTTGCCGTCCCGTTGGGTCAGGAGATGGGCGGGGAGACGCAGGACCGATGGCTTCCTGGCGAGCTCGATCCAGAGATCGACGCGCTGGCCGAAGGCCAACCTGTCGGGGACCTTGTCGAAGGCGACATCCACGAGCAACTCTCGGGTCTCGCGATCGACCTCGCGGCCGATGCGTGCGACGCGTCCGACATACGACCGATCCGATTCGCTGCGCAGGACGATCTTCGCAGGCAGGCCGATCTCGAGACGGTCCAGGTGGGTCTCATCCACCCAGACACTGGCCCAGATCGTATCGGTGGCTGCGACGACCAGTACCCGAGTGCCCGGTGAGACCACATCCCCGGCCTCTCTTACCCGCTTGAGGATGACCCCCTCGAAGGGGCTCCGGACCACCGTCCGAGCCAACTCCACGAGGGCTCGCTCCAGCTTGCGCTTCGAAAGGACGATGGCTCCCTGGCCCTCGAGGTAGGCGGCTTGGGAGCGCGCCAGCCCAGCGGCAGCCACATCATGACGTTCTCTGGCCTGATCCAGGGCTTCGACGGAGGCCGTGCCCGACTCCACCAGCGATGTGACCCGCTTGAAAGAGTCATCGGAGCCCTTCCAGACCGCCTGCGCCTGTTCGATATCGGTCTTCAACCGGACCAGCGTGTTCTCCGCCAGGGCAACCTCCTGACGGGCCAGGGCGACCTCTGCGTTGAAGGTGCGATCGTCGAGCCTCGCCAGTTCCTGTCCTTTCTTGACCTTGTCTCCCTGGTCCACATGGATGGTGGCGACGCGCCCCGTGACCTCGAAACCCACCTCGACCGTGCGTCGGCTCTCGATGGAGCCCGTTCCCAGGGCCTCGACCAGGACCACGCCTGTTCCGATCTGGCTGTGCTCGATCGCAATGGGCCGGAAGCGGAGGAAGTAGACCAAGGCTGCGATCCCGACCAAGGCAATCAACCAGGGTAGGACTCTCTTCATGCGTTCATCTCCAGTAAGGGACCAATCCAGGCAAGGAACAGACCCTCGTAGAGGGCTGTGGGTTCCGGATTATGGGCGATTGCGTGATTCAGCGCGGCGCAGCGCAGCCAGAGGCGACAATATCTTTCCAGGGCGTGAGCTGTTCCAGCCCGAATCGTTCGGGCTAGTGCGGGCTCCAAGGCTGTATCCTCCAAGGTGCTCTACAAGAAGGAAGGAAATTGCATGCCCCTCTCGATGGTCCGTTCTGGCGTCTCCACTTCTGTTTGGGTTCTCTTGAGCCTGTCCATGCTCTTGCCCTCTTGCGGAAGCCCAGGAGAACAGACGAAGAGGGAACCTAGACCTGTGGATCTGTCTACGAGCAGCAACGAAGTCGAGGTGGGCGGGGCGAGCGTGCACTATCTCGAGGCTGGCGCCGCAAGGGCGCCTGTGATCCTGCTCCTGCATGGTGCTCGATTCGACAGCGCGACATGGGACAAGCTGGGAACCTTGAAGGCCTGCGCAAAGAAGGGCTACCGCGCCATCGCTTTGGATCTGCCAGGATTCGGCTCGTCGCCCAAGGGCGAGCTTGTTGGGGCGCAGTTTCTTTCAGCCTTCCTGAAGTCCTTGGAGCTGGACCAGGTCGTGATCGTCTCGCCGTCCATGAGTGGGCGCTTCAGCCTGCCTTTTGTGGTGGATCATGCGAAGCAGGTGAGAGCCTACGTGCCCATCGCACCTGCTGGACTGGGCCGCTATGGGCAAGGGCTCCAAGGGAGTCCCGTCCCCACCCTCGTCCTGTGGGGGAGTGAGGACAGGGTCTTCCCCGCCTCCGGTGCCGCTTCTCTTGGAGCGCGCTTCGAAAGTGCAGAGGTCCACATCTTCGAAGGTGCCTCCCACCCCTGCTACCTCGATCAACCCGCTGTCTTCCACGAGGTGCTCCTGGACTTCCTGGAGAAACTCCCCGATTGAGCATCAGTCCCCCCGCCCCGGGAGGCTCTCCGCTTGCCGCTGCCAAGCGAGACCCGGCCCGACCATGCAGGCCAGTCAGGAAAAGTGACAGACGCCTGGTCCAACGCAGAGGGGTCCGCCCTCTCCTGCGGAGAAAGCGGACCCCTGCCGTGGTGATCGAAGTCTGGGATCAGTGGGCGCAGGCGGCCTGGACGGCTTCGGTCAGCTTGGGAAGGACTTCGAGGGCGTCGCCCACGATGCCGTAGTTGGCGATTTTGAAGATCGGCGCCTCTGGGTCCTTGTTGATGGCCACGATGAACTTGCTCGTGCTCATGCCGGCCAGATGCTGGATGGCGCCGGAGATGCCGACGGCGATGTAGAGCGTCGGGGAGACGACCTTACCGGTCTGCCCGACCTGCTCGCTGTGCTGGCGCCAGCCGGCGTCGACGATCGCACGCGATGCGCCGCAGGCGGCAACGCCAGGACCGAAGGCCAGAGCCAGGTCCTCGATGAGCTTGAAGTTGTCGGCCTCCTTGATGCCGCGTCCGGCAGACACGACGACCTTGGCTTCCTGCAGGGGCACCTTGTCCCCCGAGGCGGCGAGGATCTCCTTGACGACCGAGAGGAAGTCTCCTCCCGGTGCGTCCAGGGCGATGACCTCTCCCGTGCCTGCAGCTTCTGTGGCCGTTACGGAGTTGGGCCGGAGAGTCACCATCGGGGGCGTGCCCGTCACGGTGTAGCTCTTGTAGGCCTTGCCGGCGAAGACCGGCTTGGTGGCCTGGATGGCGCCGCCCTCGGCCGTGACCTGCGTCGCGTCGGAGACGAGGCCCGAGCCGCTGGCAGCCGCCACGCGGGGAGCCAGGTCCTTGCCCATCGCCGAGTGCGAGAAGAGCACCAGACCCGGCTGGGAGGCTTCGATGGCCTTCCCGATGGCTGTGGCATAGCCGTAGTTGCTGTAGTTGGCGAAGGCTGTGCCCTCGACCGTGTAGACCTTGGCGGCGCCGTACCGGGCTACCTCGGGAGCGAGCCCCGAGATGCTATCGCCGATCAGGAGGGCTTCGGTGGATCCGCCCAGGCTACCGGCCAGATCGCGGGCCAGGGTCATGGCTTCGAAGGAGGCTTTCTTGATCTTGCCTCCACGCTGTTCAATGAATACGAGAACGTTGGTCATTGCCCTTGTCTCCTTGGTTACCAGGTGGTCCTAGAGGACCTTGGCCTCGTTCTTGAGTTTGTCCATGAGGGCATCCACTGCATCGGGGCCCTCGCCGACGATCGTCGGTTCGGGGCGCGCGGGCGGTGGGGTCAGAGCGATGACGGTGAGGGCAGGCGCGCCGAGCTCGGCACTACCTTCCTCCAGCGGCTTCTTCTTGGCGGCCATGATCCCCTTGAGGTTGGGGTAGCGCGGCTCGTTGAGGCCCTTGCTGCAGCTGATGACCGCAGGTAGCTTGCCTTCGACGACTTCCTTGGCGCCTTCGATGTCGCGTTGGCCGGTCCAGGTGCCGTCGCCGATCTCGAGTGAGGCCGCGTCGGTCAGACAGGACCAAGCCAGGAGGCCGGCCAGCCGGGGACCGATCTGGGCGTCATCGTTGTCGACCGACTGCTTGCCGCAGAAGACGATTTCGGGGGCGAGTTCCTTGACCTTGGCAGCGAGGGCTTCGGAGAGGCTCTTGCCGTCGAATTCCTGGCCGGGGTCCAGCAGGACGGCTTTGTCGGCACCCATGGCCAGGCAGGTGCGGAGGTCCTTCTGGGCCTCCTTGCCGCCGACAGTCAGCACGGTGACCGTGCCTTCCTTGGCTGCCTTGGTCTTGAGAGCTTCCTCTACGGCGTGTTCGTCGTAGGGGTTCAGGACGAACTCGAGTCCAGCGGGGTCATAACTCTTGCCGTCAGCAGCGGGTTTGATCTGGCTGTCGGTGGCCGGGACCCGCTTGACGAGGACGAGAATTTCCATGTGGGGATTCCTCGAGCGGAGATGGTTGGGATTGCGATACAGCCCTGTGTCTGGGGTCGTTCGCGCCAATAAAGGGACGAGAGTCTAGGGCCCGACAGGGTCCTGGCAAGGCCGTGGATCCGTGCTCTGCGGGGGAATTGGGCGTAGCCCGGATGGCCGGAGCGGCCTGGGGCAAGGACCCTGGCAGAGCATGCTTGGCAACGGGGCCAAGTGGAGCGAGAATCCGCCCCCATGAGCGCCAACATCATCGACGGAAAGGCCATCGCCAAGGACATCCACACCGAAGTCCGAGCCGAGGCAGAGCAATTCGAGAAGGACAACGGATACAAGCCGGGACTGGCCACGGTCCTGGTCGGGGAGGACCCCGCTTCCCAGAGTTACGTCAAGGCCAAGGTCAAGGCCTGCGAAGAAGATGGGCTCATGGGCATCAAGCATGTCCTGCCCGAGAGTGCCAGTCAGGAAGAGGTCATGGCCCTCGTGACGAGCCTTGCCGAGGATCCGAGCATCCATGGCATTCTTGTTAAGTTGCCCTTGCCAGGACACATCGACGAGAAGACCGTTCTCGATGCGGTGCCGCTCAGCAAAGACGTGGACGGATTCCACCCCGCCAACCTGGGGCGCATCGGCATCAAGGGCGAAGAAGCCGACTTCGTTGCCTGCACTCCCGCCGGCGTGATCGAGCTGCTCAAACGCAGTGATGTCCAGATCGAAGGCGCCAATGCGGTGGTCATCGGGCGCTCCAAGATCGTGGGGCTCCCCGTGGCCCTGTTGCTCCTGAACGAGAACGCCACCGTCACGATCTGCCACTCGCGCACCAAGGACCTGGGCGCCGTGACGCGCGAGGCGGACATCCTCGTCCCCGCCATCGGCAAGGCCAATCTGGTGACCGAGGACATGGTCAAAGAGGGCGCTGTCATCATCGATGTCGGTGTCAATCGTGTGGACGACGCCACGCGCAAGCGCGGTTACCGTCTCGCGGGTGACTGCGACTTCGAAGGCGTCTCCAAGAGAGCTCGGGCCATCACGCCAGTGCCCGGTGGAGTCGGCCCCATGACCATTGCGATGCTGATGAAGAACACGCTCCGCGCTGCAAAGAGGCAGCTGGAGGGCTAGCCCGAACGATTCATGACCTCGATGCGTCTGACGGCGTCTTTCGGTCCAGGACCGCGAACCTATCGGTTCGCTCGGCATGGCTTCGATTCGACGACCCTCTTGGGTCGCCTCATATCTCGCGCAGCCGTCCTGAACTCGAA
>JAJRTL010000076.1 GCA_024278315.1 Planctomycetota bacterium
CCCTCCGCAGGCGAGGGCCCCATGCCGAGCAAGCCGTTCTCGGTGTGATAGACCAGCTCGCGGTCATCGGGTACGTACTTGGCGATGAGCTCCGGGATCCCGATGCCCAGGTTGACGTAGCTGCCATCGGGGATGTCGCGCGCGACACGCTCGGCCATCTGCTCGCGGCTCAACCCTACGCGATCCTGACTGGACTTGCTTTCGGCAGCACCACCATGTGTCGGGCTCATGGGTAACGAACTCCTTGGGCCACCAAAGCGGACTCGAGCGCAGGGTTGGGGACCTCCACGACCCGCGTCACAAAGATCCCCGGCGTGACCACCACCTCGGGATCCAGCTCGCCTGCGGAAACGATCCTCGTCACCTGCACGATGGTCGTCTCGGCTGCGGTCGCCATGATCGGCGCAAAGTTGCGCGCCGTCTTGTTGTAGACCACGTTGCCATAACGGTCGGCCGCCCTTCCCTTGATGAGCGCAAACTCCGCAACGAGCCCCTTCTCCATCACGTAGTCATGATCGCCGAAGCGCCGGCGCTCCTTGCCATCCTCGAGCGGAGTGTCCACCGATGTCCGCGTATAGAAGGCGGGAATCCCCGCACCGCCTGCCCGGATACGCTCGGCCAGCGTCACTTGCGGCACCAACTCCAACTCGATGCGCCCGCTCTTGTAGAGCTCGGGGAAGACCGTGGAGTTGGCCGTGCGTGGGTAGGAGCAGATCATCTTGGACACACGACCGGACTGGATGAGTGCCGCCAGCCCGACCTCGCCGCTGCCGGTGTTGTTGTTGACCACCGTCAGGTCCTTGGCGCCCTGGTCGATGAGCGCATGGATCAACTCGATGGGACTCCCCGCTTCGCCAAACCCTCCGATCAGGATCGTGGCGCCATCGGGAATGTCAGCGACCGCCTCTTGGGCGCTCTCGATCTGCTTGTCGATCATGATGTCGAGGCCTCTCGGGGGGACCCGTCGGACCTGCCTCAGGAACTGGTCTTGGCGGTTGGCGTTGCGGCAGGCTTCTCGACTCTCCTGTAGTCGAACAGTCCCGCCTCGTCGAAGATGACACGATCGGCGTATCCATCGAACCAGATCGCCTCGGGATTGCGGGCCACGATGCAGACCTTGCCACGGTCGGAGGCCTCTGCGGCATTGCGCAGGATCTTGAAGATGACCACACCCTTCTCCGTGCCGGGGATACCGGCCAGCGGACCATTGGTCACGGCTGCCACCTCGGTCTTGCCCTTGTAGTGCGTGATGGAGAGACGAGCGTGCGCCTCGACTCCGGACAAACCCTTCTGGGACTCGTTGAGTGTCTGCCAGGCCGTCTCGATCGGCACGTTGAAGGCCCGATGAGCCACGATGTCGCGCCCGCAGAAGAAGTAGTGGTTCTCAGCACCGACCCGCTTGAGCGATCGCTGCATGATGCGCAACGCATCGGAGTCGTCGTTGATGCCCTTGATGATCGGGGACTGATTCTCGATACAGATCCAACCCCGCGAGACGACGCGCTCCATGGCGCGCCAAGTCGAGGGAATCCACTTCAAGATTCCTGAATCCTCTTCGATATAGCCTCCGTCATCGCCCTTGGCCAGGAACTCATCGGGATGGTTGAAGTGCACCATGATACGAAGCCCTACATCCGGATATGCTGCATGGAAGCCATCGAGCATCGCCAGGAACGCGTCGTCGAAGCGTTCGGGGTAGAACGAGAACTCCTTGGTCCCGAGCCGGATGGACTCCACTCCAGCCTCGGCCAGGGCGGCGAACCATTGCGCCAGCTTGCTGTTGGGCAGCACCATGGGATCACCGCCCGAGAGCAGAACCTCGCGCAGCTTCTCGCGGCCGGTCTCGGGATGGCGTCCGCCGTTCTCGGCCACGGCCTGGTTGTGCGACCGGATGTAGTCGGTGATTTCGCCGATCTGTGCCAGCCCTTTCCGGGCGACCGTGCCGTCCTGCCGATGGATCTCCTTCTGACTGATCAGCTCCTCCCGATAGCAGAAGCGACAGTGCGCCGAGCAGGTCGAAACCACGTACATGAGGCCCATCTCGTACTTATGCAGCAGGCCTTCCACTGGGCTGTAGTCCATCTGATGGCCAGGATCCTGCGCCCCGGCCAGGTCCTCGGTCTCGTCGACGCTCGCCTTGACGATGTGCTGGATGGCCTGGCTCTTTTGGGCCAGTTCGTAGTAATGCCGCGTCATCTTGACCGGCATGCGCTCCTCCACGTCCCGCTCGGTTCCCTTGAGCGCCCCCAGCGCCGCAACCTCCTCCGCGGAGTAGAAACCCAACACATCTTCGGGCGCCTTCTCGTCGAGGAAGATCTTGAGACCGTTGATGCTCTGACGGTCGTACTTGGGGTTTGTGACGGTATCCAGGAAGGCCTGTTCCTTGGCCGTGGGAAGGTACTTTTTGGCGTGACTCATGTGGCTCGATCTCGAGTAGAGGCGTCTCTTGCGACTGCTCAGCAAGTCGCGGCACCAGAAAACTGGCAGGCAGGCGAATGTATCGCCTCTCCAGGGAACGTGCTACAGAGATTACGCGGGATCGATCACGCTGCCTAGTGGATCCGCAGACCCTCGAAACGGATGGGTCGCATGGGGGCTCCGGCAGGTAATTGGAACCCCATACGGCCTTGGAGTCGACGACGTTCCAGGGGAATGATACGAGGTGCGAAGGGTCCGACACGAAGGGAGAGATCGTGATCCCGGAGGAGGAGAGTCACAGGGATAGAACTCTTGCCGTAGCTCGAGGGCATCTTGGCATACATCTCGAAGATGACGATAGGGCTCCCGTCTTTCCGCTGCTCCAGGATGACCACGATGTACCCTTTCATCGGTTTGAAGCGGAGGACGAATCGGTCTTTTCCGGAGCGTTGACCAAAAACGAAGTCGAGGATCGCAGGTCGAGGATCGATGGAAAACTCTACCAGACATCCGGCTGCGGGCATGGAGGGAAGGAGAAGGAGGGAGGACCCCTTGTTCCGGACAAAAGGACTCACGAGTGTACCCTTCTGATAGTTCCAGGCACCCAGCCCTCCCAGGGTCTGTGCCCTGGCGAACAGGTTCTTGACTGAGGGGAAGAGCTGATCGATCTTCTTCTTGTCTTCGACGATCGCATCCGCATCCACCACCTTCGGACTCTTTACCGGAGCAACAGATCGACACATCGTGCGATACCTGGCCGCGAGGATCATGCGCCCATCTTTCTCTTCGGCGTGAGCCAAGGCCGCCAGACGTTTTGCCGCACTCTTTCGCGCGGAGAGAGTTGCCCCCAGAAGTCGATCGACCTTCTTGAGACTCGCCATCTGCCTCTTGCGGATATCTTCTTCGTTCGACGACAAGGAAGCAAGGATACCTACGCGCTCGAGATAGGCCTTGGCCAGCCAGTCGATCCTCCAAGCTGCCGCGCGCTCGGAAGACGCGAAGAGCACGTCGATTTCATGCCCTTGGAGCTTTCGCGGAAGCTCCGCCATGATCGACTTCCCGGCCAGCAGCGGCCGAATCCTGAAGTTGCGGAAGGACGTGGCCAGCTTGCTCGAGGTGAAGAACACATGCTCGAAGCAGAGGTGCCCATCCATCGTCGCGTTGGCAACAGGCAGGACACGAAGAGGTCCGTCGCCGATCGCGATGCTGAGCTCGGAGGATCGAACCTCGATGTGGAGGGGGAGCCAGGCGTCGACGTCCACATCCTCCCAAAAGCTGCCCTGCGGTGAGTAGCTGACCCTCGGTGGTGGGTTGTAGCGAAAGCCACCCATGTCGAGTCTCTTTTCACCGGGCCAACGACGCATTTCCGCCAACACATAGACCTGTTTGCTATCCCCCGACCCCAGAAAGATGCCTGCCTTGGATTCCGCCGCGGGCAGACGCATCTCGCAGTCGATCATGAGTCCGGGCATGCTGGCCAACCTGCTCTCGAGGATGGCCGGAGACTTCGATGTCGCATTGGGCCCGGGTGATACGAGCATGCCCTTGTGCCATCGGAAGGCGTTGCCTCCTTCTCGCTGATAGCTATCGTTGGCCAGCGCCCCCCGCACGATTTTCTCGAAAGGCAAGCGGCCTTCACCGGCGTCGAAGAGGCAGGTCACCAGCGCACGAGTTCCGTCGACTGACCTCTCGATACCTTCCGCCATCAGTAGCAGCTCGAGGGCATCGGCCCAGTGCTTCTGACGCATGTGGCTGATGCCTACCTTGCGGAGACTCCGTGCCGCACCGCTCAAGAGTTTGCGTTGCTTCTTCTCCTTGGGAGAAAACTTGGAGAGCAGGGCCTGGATCTGGGCCTGCGCCTCTTTGTCCTTGCGGAGCAGAGCTTCGTCGTATGCCGCACGAAGCAAATAGACAACGCGGTCCAACTGGTTGGCCTTCTCGGCCACAGTGGCAGCGGCGCGCAGCTCCTGAACCCTATCCCCTTGCAGGGGAGGGGCTGCTGGACAGGACAGGATGGCCAAGGCCAATGGGTGCAAGAACATGGTGGGGATTCCCTCTCGGTCTTTTCCGTCCGGGCTCCTTCATCCTAGCCCCGAGTACATGGGGTCAGACCCTATTTCTCCGGGTGAAACACCCGGAGAAATAGGGTCTGACCCCATGTACTCGGGTGGGGCTCTGGGGTTCGGGTTAGAGGGGGATGGCGCCTCCGTAGGGGACGCCGGTGAGGTAGGCGACGTCGCGCTTCCAGGTGGTCAGGTCGTCGAGGTGCAAACCGCTGAGGCTTGTGTGGCCGCAGGCACGGGCCAGCGCACTCATAAGGTGAGCGGTGGCGTCGAAGAAGCGTTGGAGGCCCTGGGCGGCGCTTTCGACGTCGATGAGTTGGCGCAGGGCTTCGTCCTGCGTGGCGATGCCGGTGGGACAGGTGTTGTTGTTGCACTGGCGCGCACCGATGCAGCCGATGGCCTGGATGGCCGAGTTGGAGACTGCGATACCGTCTGCGCCGAGGGCGAGGGCCTTGGCGAAGTCCGCGGGTGTGCGCAGGCCACCGGTGATGAAGAGCGTCACTCCCTTGGCACCTGCCTGGTCGAGGTGGCGGCGCGCCCGTGCCAGAGCTGGCAGCGTGGGCACCGAGATGTTGTCTCGGAAGATCAGCGGAGCCGCGCCCGTGCCCCCACCGCGGCCATCCAGGATGATGTAGTCGCCCCCCAGCTCGAGCGCCGCATCGATGTCCTTCTCGATGTGCTGCGCGGAGAGCTTGACGCCGACCGGGATACCGCCGGTCTTCTCCCGCACCTCGGCGGCAAAGTCACGAAACTGCGAGACCTGCGTCCACTCGGGAAAGCGCGCCGGCGAGATCGCATCCTGGCCGGCCTCGAGCCCGCGCACCCTGGCGATCTTCTCCGTAACCTTGGCACCCGGAAGATGACCGCCTGTGCCCGTCTTGGCTCCCTGCCCGAACTTGAAGTGGAAGGCCTGCACCTTCTGGATCTGTTCCCAAGCAAAGCCGAAGCGCGCCGACGCCATCTCATAGAAGTATCGACTGTTGGCCTCCTGCTCCTCGGGCAGCATCCCACCCTCTCCCGAGCAGATCCCGGTCCCAGCCAGCTCGGCTCCCTTGGACAGGGCCGTCTTGGCCTCGAAGGACAGCGCGCCGAAACTCATGTCCGAGACGATGATGGGAATCTCGAGCTCGAGCGGCTTCTGTGCGCCTGGGCCGACGACCAGCCGCGTGTCGACCGCGACGTCATCGAGCTCGGGCACCTTGTAGAGCTGCGCGGTCACGAACTGCAGGTCGTCCCAGACGGGCAACTCGTAGTAGGGCACCCCCATGGATCCCATCTTGCCGTGGCCACCCACCTGGGTCAGACCGTACTTGGCGAGGTGACGGATGTAGTCGTTGTGGGGTTCTTCACGGTTGACCGGTCCGGCATCCTCTGCGCCCGCTCCGTCCGCGGCAGTGCCTGCGCCTGTGGCCTTCCCGCGAAGCTCCGTGCGCGACACCATGACCTCGTCCCATGGAGCCTCGACCTCCACGCCGAGCACACGCCCATCGGCAGCCTTGACTACAGGCTTGCCTGCCTCGAGTGTCGCCGTTACCGAAACGCCCAGGACCTCTACAGCGAGCGGGCTCTTCTTCTCGAGCTCACCCAGCGTGGCCACACGAATCTTGTCATCATCGCGGTACTTGGCATGCCAGTGCTTCCCATCGCAGAAGGGCTTGTTCTTGCTGCTGCCGCAGCGGCACAGCGCGTAGTGCTCGCGGGAGACCTGGTCGAACCAGGGCGCCGCCCCGAAAGACACCGATCCCTTGACGCGGAAGGGCCCATGCCTCTCGATCTCGATCTCGGGTGCGCTGTCCAGATCCCGATGCTCCACGCCTTCGATCGTGTAGCTCAAGGCACCCGAGGGACAGACCTCACAGATCTCGATGATCTCTTCCACCGAGGCATTGTCGGGATGGATCCATGGCTGTTGATTGTGGTTGAACACGCTCGCTAGCTTCTCGGTGCAATCGCCAGCATGTGAGCAGATGCCACGGTTGTCGTGGATCGTGATCTGCTCGCCCACATAGGTCTTGCGATCGTCGCGTTCGACACCACCGTCGTTCTTGCTCGTGAATCCGACCGAGGCATGCGTGCCATCACAGAAGGGTCGCTTCTTGCTTTGGCCGCAGCGGCACAGCGCCATCACGGCTTCACTGGCAATGGCCTCGCCATCGAAACCCTTGAACTCGGTGAGGTTCTTGACGATGAGCGGGCCATTCTCGGGTGCCGCGATCTGCGGATCTCTCTCGGACTTCTGGGACATGAGTAGGTTCCTTGGGGAGACGATCGAAGAAGACGCTGGCACATGTGTGGGGCTGGCAACGCACATGTGAACACGGCCACTCCGGCCCATCCAACCGATTCTGATCCAACAGGGATGGAGGACACCCGAGCCATGGCTCTGCTCATACTTCTACAGCGCCGTTGGGTGCCAGATCCTCTCGCTGTCCGGGATTTTCAACAAATCTGGCTGCCGTCCTCTTCGCCCTGGCCTCCGGAGGCAGGGCCCCATGAATCGCTCGGAGCGATTTCCGTAGGATTCCTGAAAACCCTGTCGGGTGGGGGAACGCCCTGTCGGGAGGGGGGCATGAACAGCTCCAACACACACAGAACGTGGCCTCAGGGCCTTCTCGCCCTCTCTCTGGTGGGCTTCCTGACGATCCTGACGGCTGGTTGCAGCGGCGGCGGTAGCAGCGACACTGGCACGACCCCTGTGACCAAGGGGCCTGGCAAGGGAGGATCAGAGCTCAACAAGGGCAGCTATGACGAGGAGTCCTTCCGCTACGAGGATCCCAATCCCAAGGAGTTCCAACCCCTTCCCGGCGCCGATTTCCGCGCCCTCGAGCGCAAGGAGCTCGTGGTACTGGGAACCCGGATCGGGGAGCCGACGACCTGGCAGGGCTTTGCGCTGGGCGAGGCTCAGGAGAAGTTCGCCCTCGATGCAGGCCTGCCCAAGACAAGTCTGGGCAAGGGAGGCCTCTTGGCGTCCCAGGCCGGAGCATGGGACGAGAGGGCGGGAGACGAACTGGTCGCCGTGAGCGTGGTCGGCAGCGAACTCCACATCACCGTGCGCGGACCGGGAGCCACACCCACATGGAAGGTCCACAAGCAGATCCTGGTGAAGGGCGTGAGCGCTTTTGCTGCAACGATCGCACTGGCTGACGTGGACGGCGATGGCAAGAACGAGATCGTCATGAGCTATCACGGATCCTCCATCAACAGGACCTATGAGTTCCTCGTCTTCGACGATGCGGCCCATGGAGCCGCGCTGCTCTATAGGGACAAGGGCCTTACGGGGATCAACAAGCCCGAGACTCGCTTGTGGATCGCGGACTTCGACGGCGATGGCAAGGCCGAGATCCTCGAGGGGAGGTGGCAGCCCGGGGCCCGATCCTTCCAGCTCCAGGTGCGGGAGCTGGCCGACAAGGGATTCAAGGTGAGGCGTCGCTTCCTCACGCACGTTGTCGTGCCCCGCCGCCCGATGGCTGGACTCGTCGTTGGTAACTTCGATCGGGATGCAAGCCTCGAGCTGGCCAGCGTCAGCGGAGCCTCATGGACCTGGTCTGGTTCATTCTTCAATCTGGACCCGATCAAGGGATTCCGCCGCTTCGATACGCAAACGGCCAGGTTCAGCCAAAAGAGTCTGATTCTCCGCGGTCTTGTCCAGAATGCCTTCGGCCTGACAGCCTGTGACCTGGATGGCAACGGCATGGACGAGATCGCCGTCGGCGTCAACTACATCACGCAGTACTCGGCTTTTCGAGCTGGCATCAACATCGGTCATATCCGCGTGCGGAACGACTCCGGCAACTGGGCCAGCCGTCAGTTCCATGATCAAAGGTGGATGAACCTGGCCAGCACGGCGAGCGGAATGAGCATGCAGGCGTTGGACGATGATGCCGACAATCGCGATGAGCTCCGCATCCTGTCACAGGATCTGCGCACGGCCTCTCCGACCCATGTCTGGCGCTGCGAAGCCAGCCCCTCTGCCAAAGAGAAGGGCAAGCTCGGCATCACGCTGAGCAGGACGGGCTTCGTCAAGCACAACTGGGGCACCGGAAGACTCTGGCGCACACAACTGGTCGCCGGCGACTTCGATGGCCAGGATCTCTTGCTGCGCTCGACCGGGCGCAAGTGGACCAACCTCTCCGATCCCATGCCCATCGTCCTGATGGCGGCACCTCCGACCAAGAGCGGCATCAGCCAGAACATCGATGCCTCCTACACCTCGTATGCCGAAGAGAAGAGCGTCGAGCGCAGTCACGGCATCTCCACCGGATGGTCCGCCAGCTTTTCTCGTGGAGTCGCTGTCGAGGACATCACGGGGACCTTTGGCGCATCGGTCAAAGCCACGATGACGACAGCCGTCGAGAAGACCCTGACCAAGAGCAAGAAGATCACCTACACCAGCTCCTTCGTTGGCTCACCCACCGAGGATGTCATTGTCTTCCAGGGCACGCTCTACACCTGCTACGAGTACAAGATCCTGCGCTCGCCCAATCCCAAGCTCATCGGTACCTTCCTGACGATCAACGACCCCGTTGCCACGCAGATCTACAAGTGGACCCTACCCTTCTACAACCGTTCGGTGGCGGAGCGTTCGCGCTACGGCCGCGAGGTGATGAACCACACGGTCGGCAAGCCAGAGACCTATCCCAAGCTCGCAGTGTCCGAAGCGGCAGTGCAGCTCAGTGGGGGCTGGATCCATCGCGACGGCACCACAGTCGGGCAGACCAACGGAGGCAAGAACACGACCGGGATCTCCGTGAGCACGACCAACTCCACGAGCAAGACGCGCAGCATCTCGGTCGGCGTCGAGGCCGAGGTCAAGATCGCCGGCCAGACCATGGGCGGTAGTTTCGGCCTGGACCGGAGCAGTGTCTACTCGGTCTCGACCGAGGTCGGCACCTCCTATGAGGGCGGTATCGGCGACATTGCCGACACCAAGGACTGGAACGACTGGGTCTACAAGACGGGCCTCGTGGTACGCCGGCATGGTGTGGACAGCGCCGGAAAGGCACTGAAAGGAATGCTGCCTGTGCAAGTCATCGACTACTGGGTTCAAACCCAGGGACCGGCCTACCGCTGATCCTGTTTCTGACCGGTAGAACCAGGCCCGGCCTTGTTGGCGTCCACATCCGGGCTCGGGGCGGTGGCCTTCGGGCTGCCCGCCCCGGCGGCAGCTCGGGCCGCCTCCAGGCGCTTCTCCAACACTGCGGCTCGCTCAGGCTCTCCGAGCCCCTGGGCGAGCTCCTTGCATTGGGCGAGCGCCTTTGCCGTCCTTGCATTGTCGGGGCCCAGGCTCTCCAGCAGGATCCCGAAGGCCAGGACCTTCTCGTCATAGGCCTCCTGCTGGCGGCCAAGCTTGCGGTAGACCTCACCGAGCCTCAGGTGATGGACGCCCTGACGCCAGTGCCTGGCGCCAAAGACCTTGGTCGCGTTGGCGATGGCCTTCTTCATCAACTCATGTGCCTCCTCGACCTTGTCGAGGGAGAGACATTCCTCAGCGAGATTGTTGAAGAACAAGATCGCCACAGGACTCTCGGGTCCCAGCTTGTCCAGAACCTTGGGCAGCGCCTGATCGAAAATCCGCCAGGACTCCTCGACCCTGCCGAGCGCACTGAGGATGAGGGCCTGATTGTTCAGTGCGATGAAGGTGAGATGGTGTAGATCACCATAGATCTTGCGCTTGCGCTCGAGGTTTTCGGTCGCCAGAGGCAAGGCCTCCTCGTAGAGACCGCATCGGTAGGTATCCAAGGCCAGGTTGTTGAGCGAAGACTGCGTCATGCGATGGTCGATACCCAGGATTCGTCGTGCCTTGGCATGCACGTCCATCTCGATCTTGCGAGCTTCTTCGAAGCGACCGCGATCCGAGAGGTGTGCGGCGAGGTTGTGCTGCGCGACCAGCGTGTCCTCATCATCCGGTCCCAGGTAACGCAGGCGGAGGTGGGCCACCTCGCGCAGGACCTTCTCGGCTTCCTGGGGATCTCCCTTGCTGGACAGCTGGTGTCCGAGATCCCCGAGGAGCCCGAGGCGCACCTTGTTGCCTACGGGGAGACTGCTCCTCGCGAGCACGACCGAGCGCCGACGAAAAACAAGCGCCTCGTCGTGCTTGCCGAGCAGAGAAAAGACCTCGCCAAGGGCAGCGCGCGTGCGCAGGGTCTCGATATGTGCAGGACCGAGCGTCTCGTTCTGGATGGTCAAAGCGGCGCGCAGGCTCTTCTCGGCCTCCGCCAGTTCGCCGAGCGCGGAGCGAGTCTGCCCGAGCGTGCGCAAGAGCTCGGCTCGCACCGCAGGATACTCGCGAAACCGATCTTCGAGCCGTCTCTCGAGTCCTTGGAGCAGACCGCGGATCGTAGGGTCCTTTCCCTTGGCACGCACGGGGTTCGCAGCTTCGATGAGTTCTTCCTGGAAGAGGTCGTTGAGTTGGCTCATGCCACGGCGGGCGAGCTGGGTGCGCTCCCGCTCCCGGTTGGCCTCGAGGGCGAAGAGGAGGACGGCGATGGAGCCTGCGATCAGCAGCAGGAGGGCCACACCGAGCCCAGCCACCAGTCCGCGGTGACGGCTCGAGAACTTTCGCATCTGGTACCAGGCTGTGGCCGGGCGAGCCATGATCGTCTCCTTGGCCAAGAACCGACGCAGGTCCTCTCCCATGGCACCAATACTGGTGTAGCGCCGCGCCTTCTCCTTCCCGAGGGCCTTCGCCACGATGGTCTCGAGATCCTTGTCGATGCCAGGCCGCGCACGGTGAAGAGGCATGGCCTCGGTCTCGCGCACCCGACGCTCCATCTCCAGGAGCGAAAGTCCGGTGCTGGGAAAGGGCTGGCGACCTGCGAGGAGTTCGTAGGCCACGACTCCTAGAGACCAGATGTCACTGCGTGTGTCGATCGCCTGGTTCTGTCCCGCCAGTTGTTCCGGACTCATGTACGCCAGCGTGCCGAGCCGCATACCTTGGACCGTCAACTCGGTCTGCTCGATCTCCTGACCGCCCTCGAGCCTTCCGATGCCGAAGTCCAGGACCTTGACGCGACCCCAGGCATGGCTACCACCCGTCTCTGCACTCGCCGTGTCGGCCTCATATGCCAGGACATTGGCAGGTTTCAGGTCGCGATGCAGGACGCCCCGCTGATGCGCATGCTCCATGGCGTCCGCTATCTGGATCAGAAGCCGGACACGATCCTCGATCGACAGGTCGTGTTGTTCCGCGAAGCGGGTGATCGGCTGCCCCTCGACCAGCTCCATCGTGAACCAGAGCCGCTCCCCGAGCTTCTGTCCTCCCTCAGCTTGCAGTTCATCGAGCCCGGCGTCGTAGATGGCCGAGATCCCCCTGTGCTCGAGTCGACCGAGTAGCTCGATCTCCTGGAGAAAACGTCGCTTCTGCGTCGGGGAGACCAGCGCATCGCGGAGGATCTTGAGGGCCACGACGCGGTCCGGCTGCGCCTGGCGGGCGCGGAAGACCTGACCGCTTCCACCCCGGCCGAGTTCGGTCAGCAGGGAGTAGCGTCCAATCGTCATAGGTCGCAGCTCCGACCCCGCATCGTCTCGGACCAGGGCCTTGTCGAAGAGATCGGCGGCCTCGGTCTCGAGGGACAGCATGCGTCCGAGTCGCTCGGCCAGGGGGGCATCCCGCGCGGCGAGATGGCGTAGCTCGCTCTGACGGGAATCGACGTCCAGATCCACAAGTCGTTCGTACAGAACAAACAGATCGGTATCAGCCACGGCCATCACCTCGCGTCCGCTCGAGACCCTCGTAGAGCCAGGCCTTGGCGAAACGCCAGTCACGTTCCACCGTGCGCACGGACGTGTCGAGGATCTCGGCGATCTCCTCGTGTTCCAGGCCCGAAAACCACTTGAGCATCACGACCTCGGCGGGCCGGGCGTAGCTCGCTGAGAGCCGATCGAGCAGCTCGTCCAGGGCGAGGATGTCCTCCACCGGCACGCTGATCTCGAGACCCTCCAGATTGCTGAGCTGATCAGGATCCTGATCGGCACGCTGACGATCACCTCCCCTCTTGAGGCGACTCCTCCTGCGGACGGCTTCCACGAGGATGTCCCGCATGGCCTGACCGGCACGAAGGAAGAACAGGCGCCTGTCCTCGGCCCCGCCCTGACCCTGGTCCTCGAGACGCATCCAGACCTCATGCACGAGCGCGGTGGCTTGCAGCGTCTGGCCAGGGGGGAGCTTGCCCAAACGTGCCTGCGCAAGCGTTCGCAGTTCGTCGTAGCACTGGGCCAGTGTGTAGGGGCTATCGTCTTGCGTCATTTCGTCGCGGGCGGAGGAGGGCGCATTGTGGATGCAGAAGGGCACATTGGTCAAGGTGGCCTCTGGAAGGGAGTCCGATGCAGCCCTGTACGCCCTGTTGCGCTATTGTTTCAGGAGACATCCGGCACCTGTTGCCCCGTGTCGACGAGTGAAGCCCACCTGCGTTAGAAACTCCTCACTACTACCTCTTCTACTGTGGTTGCAATCCAATGCTCACGCGACTCCTGGCTTCGGCACTGATCCTCTCTCTCGCTTCCTGCACCTCCGCCTACGTCCCCCTCGCTCATGAACCAGATCTGCCGCCGTTTCCGACGGCGGCAGACACCGACTCGAACTCCCTCGTCTATCAGGGCGCAGAAGCCGAGAAGGCCACCGAGACTGCGAAATCACGAACCTCGCTCCTGCTGCTCCTTGGCGGGAGGAGCTTCGAACACAACAAGTGGACCCCGGTCGAGGATCAGTTCACGATCGGTGTCGAATGGACCTGGCTGCCCGCCGAGAGCATCCTCGGACTGGAGGTCGGCACTGCTGGCTCCTTCAGCGAGGAGGATCTGACGGTCTCCAGCACGCTCTTCACCTTCCAGGGCTCGACATTGGAGGTCTACATCGGTCCCAGGCTCGAGACCGCAATCGGTAAGAGCCCCATTCGCATCTACGGGGGACTTGGTCCCAGCCTCATCTACGCCAGTTATTCCGGAGAGGCTCTGGGCATCAAGCTCGATGACTCCGATGCCTCCTTCGGTCTCTATGCACACGCAGGCGCCCTCGTCGAACTCGGCAGTTTCAACATAGGCCTGGACCTCCGCGCCCTCGTAGGAACAGACATCTCTCTCTTCAACATCGGCATGGACGCCGACTATACGCAGATCGCCTTGGTCATGGGCTTCCGCTTCTGAGCCACCTGTTCGCGAAGGCTTGCACAAGCGAGCCTTCGGACGGACCTCTATGCGATTGTCGTTTCGCCTCGGGGCCTTTCTGGCCCTTCCGCCGCCTGCTCCGTGCCAAGCAAGGCCAGGGTAGATCTCACTCACAGTTGGTTTACGTCGGAATCCCCACACTCACGACGCGCCAAGTGGGCTCGTGAGGCATCAAGGGGTCGATGGCCTGCTTCGCCTCGGCATCGAAGCTGTCTCCCGCCAGGACCGTCGTGAGCATCTTGGCCGAGAGTTGGCTCACTGCTTTCCACTGTCCGGCTTCCTGGATCAGGTCCTCAAGCCGATCGCGCTCTGCACTTCCCGGTCTGGGTAGTCGTGGGGAGCGCGTCTCGCTGATACTCACCCGCGCCTCCCGGCCCGTCAGCTCCTGCACGTCTTGATTCGCAGCTGCCTCGATCAGCAGATCCCGCAGGTACTCCCGCGCCCTCTTGGTCTCGCGGAGCACGTCGTTGAGCCGGTGGTATTCGTCCACAAGCTCCCGCATATGCGCCTGCTTGTAGTCCTCGAAGCGAGTGGACAGCAACCTCAATCGATCCAGATGCGGCTCCAACAGTGCGGGACTCTCCCGATACAAGCCACGCAACTCCTCGAACCGCCCTTGCAGATCGAAACAACCATCCACCCCCATCTCCCCCTTCTCCAACCAGACCAGACCCTGCTCGATCTGCACCAACTCCTTGTCCACATCCATACCATTCCTCCATCGATGAGCGCCCACGCAAGGCTACCGGCACAGTACGTCGCCTCCAACGCTGAGCCTCTTCCGTCTCTGGTCCCTCGTCCCAACCCTCGTCCACAGGCAGCATTCGTTTCGCCCCTTCCCCAGGCGATCCAGGCCGACGGCCCAGGCCCGATGGGGACATCCAAACACAAAAACCAGGATGGGGAGCGCGTGATCCGCCGGACGTTCGGGGCCGTAGACCCCCCTCCCGACCGGCGTGGGGGGAATTCTGAAGAATTCGTGTCGGGATTGCGACTGGTTTGCGGCTTGGGGGCAACTCCGAACCACGAACCACAAGGTAGACCATGACACTGAGCACTCGACTTTTCTCTCTCTCCGGCACAGCGCTCCTGCTCTGCTGCTCTCTGGGCCTCTCGTCGCCCCAACTCCCTGCACAGCAAGGGGGTTACTCGCTCTTCGGCGCTGGCTGCGGCCCCACAACGGCCATCAGCGGCTCGACCAACAACATGACCTGCGCCAGCCCGGCCGGCGCGAGGGCCAACGGCAAGAACTACTACGCCATCTCCTGTAGAGAGAAGGTCACCAAGACCCTCTCCAGCGTGACCTTCCGGATGCAGGGGACCCGACCCACGTCGATGCTTCTGGAGCTCTGGCTGGCGGACAAGACGGGTCGGCCCTCCAAGCGTCTGCGCACCGGACCCATGGTCGTCGGCCGCAACTACGGGAGCTACACGGGCCGATTCTCACCCTACAAGATGGCAGCTGGCCAGAACTACGCGATCGTGATCTTCGGGGCCCGGGACATCGTGCTGCCCCAGTGCAAGACCGGCAACCTCGTCGCTGGCTACACCAGGGTCGTGCCCGGGACCTGGAAGGTCTCCGTCGCTCGCTGGGCCTACCGGGTGAACGCGGGCAGCGTGACCACAGTCCCTACGCTCCGCAACAGCGCGGTGCCCCTCATCGGTCGTACGATGTCGATCCAGCTCGCCAATGCCCGGCCCAACACGATCTCCTGGCTCAACTTCGGCGATTCCGCCACACGATGGGGACCCTTGTCGCTGCCACTGCACCTCTCTGCTTTCCAGGCATCGGGCTGATATCTGCGGACATCGCAGCTCTTCAGCGTGGTGCTTCCCACGAACTCCCTCGGTCGGTCTTCTCTCTCCATCCGCGTGCCCAACCACACCTCCCTCATAGGCAAGCGCTTCTACAACCAAGGCATGATCTATGACAAGGCAGCCAACAGCTTGGGATTCTCCTTCACCAATGCAGGCTCGGGCCTGGTCGGCAAGCCCTGCGGCAACAGTGCCTCCCGGACCGCCGGGGGCACACTGCGCTTTGCACTGCCACGCGTCAACTTCTTCGGCTTCCCAGGACTCAGCATCGCTGGAAACTACACCGGGACCAAGAGGAAGATCTGCTGCACGTCCAACGGCCCACAGGCCTGCTACTACTCCGGCCGCGGCACGATCACAGGCCAGGTCGGACAGTTTTCGATTCCCGTCACCGCGCTCGGTAAGGTCGTCGACGACATCAATGCCAAGGTATGCACCTTGCTCAAGGCATCTTCGTCAGGCACGATCACCTGCAGCTCCCTGATGGGCATCAGTGTCAACGGCATCAAGGTCAACGCCGGCGTCAATCTTCTGCGCAACGACTGCAATCGGACCAACAGCTACTCGTCCCGCGGATCCATCCAGTTTCCAGGCGGCGTCTTCGGTGGCGTCGACACGACAGCATCGGTCAAGCTTCCCATTATCGGCAAGTTCGGATGGAAGTTCAAACTCGGCGTCACGGCGACGCCCGCGGGCTCCTGGGTCGTCTCCGCCAACCGCGCGTGGATGACCATCAAGATCACCAGCGTGAGCGTCACAGGCACGACGACGATCCCCGTCCTCAACAAGAAGGTCAACTTCAACTTCAAGATCAACACTCCGAGCCTGACCTTCACGACTCCCGCCGTCAGAATGCCGACCATCACGATCGGCTGCTAACCCGAACGATTCATGACCTCGATGCGTCTGACGGCGTCTTTCGGTCCAGGACCGCGAACCATGACGGTATCGCGGTTACCACACCGGGAGTAGGTGGATCGTTCACCACGGAAGAGCCGAAGGGCACGAAGGCTGGAACCCGAGAGCGATCTCGCTTCCTCTCCTTCGTGTCCTTCGTGCGCTTCGTGGTAACATCCTTCTTCCAATCCGATCGTTGGTCCCACATCGAGATCCTGGAGCAACTCCCTCTGTCCGCCAGCGTCCGTCTCCTTCCTTTCCCCATTCTCCTCTCTCGCCTGTTCGATGTCGATTCATCGCCAAACACGAACGAGACTCCATGATGTGCCTGCGTGCACATACGGGACTCAAGGATGAGTGACGGGAAGACCCGATTGCGGCTCGAAGAGTTGTTCTTCGCCGCTGCCGAACTCGAGGGAGAAAAACGCGCTCGCTACGTACAAGACCTGTCGGACTCCGACGCGGCTCTCCGGCCCGAACTCAAACGCCTCCTCCAACTCGACGACCAAGACAGCAGCCCCATCGACACACCGGTGCTGGACCAGCTCGAAGAACGGGAGCCCAGACCTGATCCAGCCGAGTGGATGCCGCAACGTATCGGCCCATACGAGGTGCAAGGTGTCCTCGGGGTCGGTGGCATGGGGATCGTCTACGAAGCACGGCAAGACTCGCCCGGACGCCTGGTCGCACTCAAGTTGCTCCGACCCGAATATGGCGGAAGCATGGTGCAGAAGCGCTTCGTTCGCGAAGGGGAGATTCTCGCCAGATTGAAGCATGAGAGCATCGCTCACATCTACGAGGCAGGACTGGCCGAGGTTCTATGGCCCGGCGGAGCCACGAGCGAGCAGCCCTTCCTCGCGATGGAGCTGGTCCGCGGCCTGCCGGTGCACGAATACAGCGTGCAACAAGACCTGAACACCAGGCAGCGTGTCGCGCTGATCACCCGTATCGCCGACGCGATCGAGGCAGCACACCAGGCCGGGATCGTCCATCGCGATCTCAAGCCCGGCAACATCCTGGTGACCTCCGCAGGCGTGCCCAAAGTGCTCGACTTCGGCGTTGCCCGTCTCCTCGACGAGGAGCAGCCAAACCTGACGCTCCAGACACATACGGGTCAGGTCATCGGTACGATCGCCTACATGAGTCCTGAGCAGATCACGGGCGATGTCTCCCTCATCACGGCGCGCAGCGATGTCTACTCCCTGGGTGTGCTTGCCTACGAACTGCTGACCGGTGTCCTGCCCCATCAGGTCGGGCGACTGTCGATCCCCGAGGCCGCCCGCATCATCCAGGACGAGGAGCCGACCCGGCTTGGCCATCTCAGCGCAGAGCTACGCGGCGACCTGGAGACCATCCTCGGCAAGGCGCTCGAAAAAGAACCCTCGCGGCGCTACGCGTCGGCCGGTCCGCTCGCCGAAGATCTACGCCGCCACCTTTCCAACGAGCCGATCCTCGCCCGCCCGGCCACGCGCCTCTACCGCATGCGCAAGTTCACACGCCGCCATCCAGGCCTCGTCTACGGCACGAGTGCAACGATGCTCATGCTCGTGCTCGGCGTCGTGTTCAGCACGATGTTCGCCCTGCGCGCGGCCGCGGGCCGAAAGGACGCGGAGACCGCCCTGGTCAAAGCCCGACAACAGACACGCAAGGCCGAGGAGATCCGCGCCTTCCTCGATCGCATGTTGACCGCGGTCGATCCCGATCTCAGCCAAGGCAAGGAGGTCACCGGCGTCGAAATCGTCGACAGCGCAGCCAAACAACTCGATGCGAGGCCTCCCGAGGATCCCGAGGTCGAAGCCGCCATCCGCAGCACACTCGGAGACACCTACCGCGTGCTCAGCAAGTACAGCAAGGCCAGGCCACAGGTAGAGCGCGCCCTCGCCCTCCATCTTCGCATCCACGGAGAGGACCACGAGGACACGATCAGTGCACGGCGGGCTCTCGGCCTTTTGATGCTCGATCTACAGGATCTGCCGCGCGCCGAAGCTGAACTCCAACGATGCAGATCCTACTACGAATCCCAAGGGGACGAGGGCCTGCGTGGCCTTTCGATCACGCTATTGCTGTTGGCGAGCGCCCTGATCGATCGCAGGCAGTTCCGGGAGTCCGAAGCCGTGGCCAGGCTGGCCCTCGAGAAGGCTGCGCCCCTCGTGGACAATCAACTACTCAGGGCGGACGGCCTCGAGTTCATCGCCATGAGCCGGGTCTGGCGAGGCGCCTACAAGGGGACGGAGGAGATGTACCAGCAAGCCCTGCGCCTGCGCCAGGAGCACGCCGGAGGCTTGACCACCAAACAGATCTCGCTCCGGAGCCTCATCGCCAACCTCTACGAACTCCAAGGCCAGCATGCCAAGGCCGAGAAGCTCTACGTGCAGATGCTCGCGGACGCCCGCAAACTCACAGGCAAGCACAGCAAGATCATCGCAGGCCTCCTGCTCAACCTTTCCACCCTGCGCTCCACCCTCCACAGATACCGGGAGGCGGCAGAGGCCGCCCGCGAGTGCATCCAGGTCGCCACCAAGGTCTACGGACCCGAAGTCAGGATGCTGGCCGATGCCCACTGGACCCTGGCCAACGCCCTTTCCACCTTCAACAAGAACACCGAAGCTGTCCATCACTTCACCCTCGCCCTCGGCATCCTGGACAATAGCTCCAACAAGGGTCGACTTCCCGCCAAGGGCTTCGTCCACCTCCGCCTCGCAGGCCTCTACCTGGGCCTCGGCGACACAGCCAAAGCCCTGCACCATGCCCAGAGCGCCTTCGACATCCACAAACAGCTCTACCAACTCGACCACGACAGCACCCGCGCCTCCGCTTCCATGCTTGCCGACATCTACACCCAGACCCAACAAGCCCAAGAAGCCACCAAGTGGCGCAAGCTCAGCCAGAAGTAGCCCCTGCCCTCCCACCGAGACAGGGGTGGCCCAGCAATTCCCCCCCGTCAACGCGGTTTCCACGGGGGAAGCAGCTCGCCAGTCGGGGATATCGGGCGGGGCCTGCACGGGAAGGGTCACCAGGGGGACCGGGCCGGCTCCTGTACCGAGCTCGGCCGGGATGAGGACCGTGCCGAGGAGTTGCTGGAGTCGTTGGCGCAGGGCGGGAAGCAATGGCGTGGCTTGCGTGCGCAAGAGCGAGAGGGAGGCCAGGTGGGCCGTCAGCGTGTAGGGCGCGGCGGGGAGGTAGAGTCTTAGTTTTTCATCCCAGTCCAGATCGCGGTGAACATCCGAGTAGAAACCAGGCTGGCCTTCGAGGGTCACGCGGGGCACCTTCACGCCAGGTTTGGCGGGACCGAGCTGCACATCGACGACACGCGGATGGAGCTGGATGCGAAGCCTGTGAATCTGGTCGACCACGCGCACCGAGAGGAGCTTCGCCGCGATCATCCCGAGCCTGCCCAGATCCTGCGCCCCCACCGTCCCCACCCCTACCCCCAGGACGAGCCCCAACCCCACGACTCCGCGGACCAGTCCCCACCCCCCTCCTATCTGTTTCATCTCATGCCTGGTGCAGGGGAGCCTAACGTAAGAACGCCATCGAGATGGCATATTCGGATCAGCCCACCATGTTTCGTCGCCTCCCTGACCTGCCGGATCACAGCGGGAGCTTCAGGGGCGGCTGTGCAATCCGCCTCGTCAGACCACGAACACGACCAAGAGGATCCCAGGGTCTCGAACGGCTTGGCGGCTTCCTGCCAGCGGGTTATGGTCGTGGGCCTTCTTGACCTCGGATGCACCCTCGAATCCGTCAACCAGTGAACCACGCGCTCTATCTCGATCTCGAAGTGGCGCTCCCCGGTCCGGGTGATGGCACGCCGAGAGTGCCACCCATACCACCCTTGCGCGAGGTCGGGGCCGTGCTGGAAGGCCGAGAATTCCGACGCAAGGTCAGCAGCAACGCCAAGGCGGTCCTGCGCGAGTTAGAGCTCTTCGCGCAAGGAGCCGAGTGGGTCGTCGGTCACAACGTGCTGGGTCACGATGCACCGTTTCTGCGACAGATCGCACCAAACCTCGAGCTGCATCAGCTGCCCTGGGTTGACACCCTCTATCTCTCTCCCCTGGCCTTTCCGGAAAATCCCTATCACAGGATCATCAAGGACTACAAGGTCAGAAAGGAGGAGAAGAACAACCCTGTAGCCGATGCAAAGCTTTCGCGGCGGATCCTCGAAGACGAGGAAGCTGCGTTCGCCAAGCGATTCGGAGCACGAGGGCAGAGCGAGATGCTCTCCCTGTTTCGGACCTGCTTTTCGAAAGAAGCGGCCTTCGTAGGTCTGACACATTGGTTGGGCGAGAAGGGAGCTCTGGCCTGGGGTGAGGCGCAACTCCGGGATTGGTGCCTGGATCGGTTCTGCGGCGGCGCAGGAGAGGCCAGCGTCTGCCGGGCAGGATTGCAGACGGTCCTGGACAGGGCGAGTAGCGGGGAGGGGCGAGCAGCGTTGGCGTACGCTTTCTCGTGGATCCAGATCGCAGGTGCCAATTCCGTGATCTCTCCGTGGGTGCGCCATCGCTTCCCGGAAGTACTTACGATCCTGCGTCGCCTACGGGATGAGGACTGCGGCTGCGAAGACTGTGCCTGGTGCCGAGTGGAGCACAACCCGGACGGACTGTTGGGACAATGGTTCGGCTTCGATTCCTATCGTCCCGAACCACACAACGATGAAGGGAAGAGCCTCCAGCGGAGCATCGTCTGTCACAGCCTACGGGGAGGATCCCACTTGGCCATCTTGCCGACGGGCGGGGGCAAGTCCCTGTGCTTTCAACTTCCAGCCCTGGTGAGACATCGTCGCAGGGGCCAACTCACGGTGGTGATCTCACCGCTCCAGGCGCTCATGAAAGATCAAGTGGACAACCTGAATGAGCGTGCGAAGCTCGGCAATGGCAGGTTGGCTGCAACCCTGAATGGTCTTCAGACTCCGCTCGAGCGAGGTGCGGCATTGCAGGACGTCGTGATGGGCGATGCAGCCATGCTCTATCTCAGCCCCGAGCAGCTGCGCAATCGAAATGTGCAAAGGGTCTTGGCGCAGCGAGAGATCGGAGCCTGGGTCTTGGACGAGGCACACTGCCTCTCGGGGTGGGGACATGACTTTCGACCCGACTATCTCTACGTAGCCAAGGTCATCCGCAAGCTATGCGGTCTGGCCAAGCCTGCGGCGGGGGTGGATCCCAAGGAAACGGATAGCCATCAGCTACCAGTTGTCACCTGCCTGACGGCGACGGCCAAACAGGAAGTCATCAAAGAGATCGTCCAGCACTTCCGAGAAGAGTTGGGTATCGAGCTCGCGGTCTTCGAAGGCGGCACGGATCGCGAGAACCTCGAGTTCACAGTGCGATCTGTCGGGAAGGGCGAGAAGTTCGCACTGGTCTGCCAATACCTGGAGGAGGCGATCTCACCCACTGCGGCCAGCTCCGGGTCGGCCATCATCTACCACTCGACACGGCAGTCGGCCGATGATCTAGCCCTGCGCCTGGCAAGAGATCGCAACCTCCGCGTCCGCAGCTATCACGCTGGCCTGGATTCCGCAAAGCGAAAGGAGACCCAAATACTCTTCAGTACGAACCAACTCGATGTCGTCTGCGCGACGAACGCATTCGGGATGGGCGTAGACAAGGACAATGTGCGACTCGTGCTCCACTATGACATTCCGGGATCCTTGGAGAACTACATCCAAGAAGCGGGCAGGGCTGGCCGCGACCAGCAAGGCGCTCTCTGTGTGTTGCTCTATAACGAGGAGGATCTGGATGCCCAGTTCCGTCTTGGTTCCTTCTCGAGACTCACGCGCAAAGACATCGCCGAGATCCTGCGTGCCATCCGCAAGCGAAGGTCCAGGCACGATCACCAAATCGTGATGACTCCGGGTGAGATTCTGCGCGTGCCCGGAACACAAACGACATTCGGCACCGAGGACAGAGATGCCCCGACGCGAGTCAAGACGGCAGTGTCTTGGCTCGAGAGACAGGAGTTCCTGTAGAGAGATCTCAATATCGTTGGCGTCTTCAGTGGCAAGGCCCGGCTCAACTCCCTCGCAGACGCCGAGCGCCGCATCGCCGCGATGGGGCTGCCATCCCTCAAGCGAGAGCTCTTCCATGCCCTCTTTGCGAGGATCTTCGCCTGCGACACGACAGACTCCATGAGCGTCGACGATCTTGCGGCACTACCGGAATACCGAATCTACCACGACGCCCGAGCCTCGAAGGCAGAGGCCCCGGAGAGCACAAGGCCCGTCGCTGAATCCTTGGAGATCCTCTCCCTACTGCGAGAGATGGTGGAAGTCGGCCTTCTAGATGAGTCCCAGAGCTACCGTGCCCTGGTACGATACAAGGTCACAAATCCATCCCAACGCATCCTGGAGGAAGCCATCGCGAGAGAGATATGGCTCTTGCAACTCCTCGCAGAGCTTCACCCGGATCTGCAGTGTGGTGAGAGGAGCGTGCTGTCGATCCGCAAGGTCAGCCAGGAGTTGCAGAACCGTGAGCAGTCGGTCGCGCCCGAGGAGATCTCCGCGATACTGATGAATCTCGCTCGTGAGGGGAGAGATCCGCATGGATCGGCGGGCTTGATCACAACCAAGGTTCTTTCACCGGATCGCCTCCTGCTGACACTCAAACGTGACTGGGCGGAGATTCGGGATCAGGTGACTGTCGCACGACGATTGTCCACGGCCCTTCTCCGTGCCGTGATGACCCGCATCCCCGAAGGCACGCCACGTTCCAAGGAGTGCAGCGTCGACTTCACTGACAAGGACCTCCTTGAGGTACTGAGCGTACAACCCGGGCTCGAAGACTCCACAGAGTCACGCAGCAGGATGCTGGATACCTGCCTCCTCTATCTCCACGAACTGGGGGCCATGAGGCTCAAATCAGGCCTGGCCTTCTTCCGGCAGGCGATGACCATGACGCTTCGTCAGGATGCGAGACCTCAGTTCACGAAAGAGGATCATGCACCATTGGCGGATCACTACGGTCTCAAGCGCAGGCAGGTCCACATCATGGGTCGCTACGCAGAACTCATGGAGAACAACCCGGACGATGGTGCCTCCTTCGTCCGGGAGTACTTCCAATTGCCAGACCAGGAGTTCTTGACCCGTCACTTCCCCAGGGACAAGACCCTGCTCGAGAAGGGCGCTACTCGCGCCACGATTCGCAAGATCGTAGGCCCTCTGACGCAAGAGCAGAGGCGACTCGTCGAGGCACCCCTGGAGTCCTCCACATTGGCACTCGCAGGTCCCGGGTCGGGCAAGACGCGAGTCCTGGTGCATCGTGTGGCGTGGCTGCTGAGCGTGGAGCAGGTGCAAAGCCATGAGTTGCTGGTGCTTTGCTTCAACCGACGCAATGTCCTGGAGCTCCGGCGGCGACTCAAGCATCTGGTGGGACCCCGCGCACGGTTCGTTTCCATCTACACCTACCATGGGCTCGCCATGAGGCTCTTGGGCCGCAGCTTCCAGGATCTCGAGAGTGGTCAGGCGCCCAAGAATTTCGATGGACTACTGAAGGAGGCCTGCGCACGCCTCCACGCCCCTGACCTGGACGAGGAAGGGTCTCTGCGAGACCGCATCATCGCCGGTTTTCGCTACCTCCTCATCGATGAGTACCAGGATATCGACGGTGCACAGTACGACCTCGTGGCAGCTCTGGCAGGGCTCAGGGCGAAGGATGCCGATACCCGGCTGGCCGTGCTCGCTGTCGGCGATGACGACCAGGGCATCTATGACTGGCGAGGTGCCAATGTGGAGTATCTGCGGCGATTCGAGGAGGAGTACGACGCAAGACGACACTCCCTGCTGACGAATCATCGTTCCACACGCTCGATCGTCGATGGCTCGCAAGCCTTCATTGCTCAGAACGGCCATCGACTGAAGCGTAGAGAGATTCTCAAGTCAGCTCAGAGCCGTTCGCCGACGCCAGGTCTCTATGACGCGCGTGACACATCGCCGGTCGCAGCAGAACGCCCGGTGCACATGCTCCAAGTAGAAGATGAGCAGGGCCAGGCCATCCAGACCCTGGCTGTCTTGGAGGACATGCGTCAGCACCTGACACTCGAAGGAGAGCCGCCTCCCTGGTCCTGTTTCGCCGTCTTGGCCCGAAGGTGGCAAGACCTCGAGCCGGTGCGATCACTTGCGGATGAGAAGAAGATACCGGTTGACTGGGCCAAGGACCGTGAGCTCGAGTATTCGCCAGGTCGTGTGCGAGAGGTGCTCCTCTTCATGGATCACCTCAAGTCGAGACGAAAGCAGGATGGGCACATCCCTCATGCCGAGTTGGGGCAGATCCTCCGTGCGCTTGCTGGACCCAGGCACAAACGCCATTGGTGGCGCTACGTCCAGAATCTCCTCCAGGCATGGGCGGACGAGGCGGGTCGGGGCGAAGCAGATCTGGACGACCTCCAGAACTACCTGTGGGGACTCATCCACGAGGAACGTTACACTCCCCAAACCAGTGATGGTCTCTACCTCGGCACCGTGCACAGCGCCAAAGGTCTCGAGTTCCCCGGAGTCTGTGTTCTCGGCGGAGATTGGCAACCCAACCACAATGAGACCCTGGATCAGGTCCGCCGCCTCTACTACGTCGGGATGACACGCGCAGAATGTGAGCTGGCCCTCTTCGATCGCCGCGACCTTCCTCATGGCTTGATGAAGGACATCCACCTCCCCTGCCTGGAGCGCCGACGCATCCCAACCTCCCAGAGGCCCCTCCCCCGCATCCGTGAGCATCTGTCTCTAGGTCTCACGGACCTCTATCTCGACTTCGCTGGCCGCAAAACCCTATCCGACCCCATCCATCCAGCCCTGCTGGAGCTCCAGGAAGGAGACCCTCTCACGCTCCGACGCAAGGCTTCCTACCTCCTCCTCTTCGACAGCCAGGATCGCGCCGTCGCCTCCCTGAGCAAGAGAGCACGCGAACAGTGGCTCCCTCGATACACAGCGCCCATCCCCCTCACGGTGGAAGCTCTCATCCTACGTAAGTCCACAGATGGCTCTTCAGCGTACCAACACCAGCTGAAAGTCCCCCAGTGGTGGGTGCCGATCTGCACGACGCGGAGTGTTGCACGGTAGCCAGGTGAGCTTGCCATCAGCGGCGGGGGAGGGGGCGCCCACCACCACGCACTGGGCTACTTGCCGTTGCGTTCCGCGGTGCGGAGCACCAACTCCTGGACCTCCCGAAGCGTTTCCTCACGAGTGAACCCGTCCTTCTTCTCGTCGCCGAAGTAGTCCAGACAACCCACGCGATGTCTCAGCTTGTAGAACTTGCGCATGTCCTGGAAGCCAGCTTCGCCAGCCCCCTCGAAAGACTCCGTTGCATCGAAGGGGTAGGGACCATTGTAGGCACCGCCTCGGTTCACGCTGGCCAGGAGCCGCTCCCTCTCGTGGAAGGCCTGGGCCACATCCATCGTGTCATGTCGCCAATCGAGCTGGATTCCGTGCAGGTTCCACTTTTCACGCTCCTTGTCGACAGGAACCAGTGGGATCACGGTATGCACCCAACAGTTGAACCAGTGCATCGTCGACCCGCGGTCGGGATAGGCGTTCAACATCGCGATCGTACGGTCAATCGACTCGGGCGTCTCGGTGGGGAAGCCAACTACCAGTGTGCTGAGGGTCGATATGCCCACGTCCGAAAGCAGGTTCATCGTACGCAGGACGCGCTCCGGCCTCTGGACCTTGCGCATGGTCTTGAGCACTCCCAGGTCTCCGGATTCGATTCCGAGCATCAGGAAGGTGCAACCCGCTTCCTTCATCAGCTGGGCATTCTGCTCGTCGACCGAATCCACCCTCACGAACGCCGACCAGGTGAAGGGGAACTTCTCCTCAACCATCATCTTGGTGTACTGGTAAACGCTGCGCCTGGTGAGGAAGAGATTGTCGTCCACGAACGAGACGTGCTTGATGATGTCCGATCGTGTCGACAGCTCGCGTAGCTCCTCACGGAACACATCGACCTTCTTCATCTCGAACTCGGGGTGGATCACGACGAAGGAGCAGAACTTGCACCTCAACGGACATCCTCGACTGCCTCGTACACCGACCTCCCGTCCGAGGAACTCATCCGGAAGTTGGCTCCATACGACGCCCTCTTCGTTCACATCGACGAACTCGGGCACACGCGGATTGATGTGCCAATCCCGGTTCTCGTCGGCATAGGCAAGATTGGGCAGGTCCTTCCAGGGCCGGCCATCCCTGACCCTTCGGACGATCTCCGCAAGCGTCGCCTCGCCACGTGAATCGATGACCAGAGCATCGACCGCTGGATCAGCCTTCTCTCCACTGAACCAGTAGGTGGCCTGGATCAGGAGATGCGGATGCAAGCGGGGCGCATCGGTCATGATCTTGTGTGAGTAGAGCACAAGAGGGCCACCAATCACGATGGGCACGTCGGGAACGATCTCGCGGATCCTCCTTGCGGTGGACTCGGCGGCCTCACGGCTCTCCAGGAACGTCGTCGAGATGGCAATGACCCTGGGCCCCTCTTCGACATAGTCGAGAAAGGTCTGCCAGGAGGTGGCCAGGTTGTTGATGAGCCGCGCGGTCATCCCCTCCTTGATGAGATGACTCGTCACGTAGAGACCGTTGCCGAAGCGGGTCAGTGTGTCATTGCTGAGTTCACTGAAATACTTCTCGACCTCTGCCGGCGACAGCGAGAAATTCCGGTCGTTGCGAAACCAGTTCTCGGCCGCAACGTACGACATGGGCACATCCCCCTCTTTCCACCAGGGCGCGTCAGCGAACAGCAGCTGTCGGATCTGCTTGTCGGACATCCCATAGGAGGATGAGAGGAAAGAGAACTTGTCTCGATCAAAGTTGCCAGCGGATTGCGAATCCGAAGAAATGAAGAGGACATCGAAGGACATGAAGTTCTCAGTGGGCAGGAGTGGAAGGTCGACCTGTAGACAAGCTAACCCGGACTATTCATGAGATCGTTGTGAGCAAATGCGAGATCGGCTGCGCCGATCTCGCATTTGCGGTCTGACGAGCGCATTTCGAGTTCAGGACGGCTGCGCGAGATATGAGGCGACCCAAGAGGGTCGTCGAATCGAAGCCATGCCGAGCGAACCCATAGGTTCGCGGTCCTGGACCGAAAGACGCCATCAGACGCATCGAGGTCATGAATCGTTCGGGCTAATGAGTATGCCAGAGATCGACCCGCTGTTGACAGCTCTCAGAATGAGGCGACGGGCACGTATCTCTAGTTGGGTTTCTATCGACCGGGTGGGAGCCCACCTGTGGGCCGATCACCGGGCCGGAGCCAACAGATTCCCCAACTGCACACCTATAACCTGTTTTAGACACACATGTTACGGTAACTCAAGCCGAGGTCGTGCGCCAAATGGTCACCACCGGGAACTGCGAGACACACCCTGCGTTCAGGCCGGCTGACCCGAGAGGACAAGCGTAGATCCACCATGAAGACGACCCGAAATCTCCTTTGCATCACGATCGCTCTCAGCGTCTGGAGCTGCAGTCCCACGGGGACTTCGCGGGACAATGGCGCCCAGCCCATGCAAGGTCAAGGTGTGGCGCCCATCCCTGACGGCCCGATCCCACAGGAGGACGTGGTGCTGACCTTGGAGGGATCCGTGGTGCAGGATCCAACCGCCAGGGAGTGGGAGCAGATCCAAGTACGGTTGTCCAACCGCTCAGGACGAGCCCTCGGATTCACAGGCTACGACGAGACCCAACCTTGGTATCGCATCCAGCGCTTCATCGACTCCAAGTGGGTCGACCACCAGGTCGGCTGGTACTGCGGAACCGGGCTTCGTCAATGCAAGATTCCATCGGGTATGTCTTCGATCATCCCCGTGTCCGTGCGCAAGGATCTCTACCCCATCCGTGTCGGTGTCACCTACTCACTCGGTGCGGGCAAGGCCGAAAGCCAAACCGTCTGGAGCGCACGCATCGACGCACGCTGACTGGGATCCCGGCACCCACTCCGGGGTGTGGATCCCATGCAATGGAGCCTGCGAGGCAGCATCACCGACACCGTTTAGGAAATCAGCTCCATAAGCTCTAGGTGTCGCATGGAAGAGGGATGGGGGTCGACCTTCCACGACGACCTGTGTGCGCAACACGCCTGATCTTGGGGCTCAAGTCCCATATCCAAGCCTGACGATATCGCCTGGACGAGTTGGTTAGACACTCGGTCAGACGTACGAAACAAAAGGACACACAGGACACATGAAGCACCTATCCAAGATCGCCGCTATTCTCTCTCTCGCCGTGCTCTCCGGTTGTGCCAGCATGCGCCAGTACGCTGCACGCCAGGAGTTCATCATGAAGAAGACGCTCCAACACGAGTATGAAATGCCCTTGGCGCAGGTTTGGCCACAGGCGCGGACCATCCTCTTCGAGATGGGTTACGAGGTGAAGGACACAGGCGAGGGCGGAAGCTACACCCTGGCCACGGAGTGGCGCCACGAGTCCATGGAGACGGTGCGCTACCTCGTGCAGGGCGTGAACACCGGCAGCGACAGTTGCAAGGTCCTGTTCACAAGGGCCATCAAGGGCACGACTGGTGGCGGCTTCAGCGGGAACACAAACTACGGGAGCTCCAGTAGCCAACAGTCCAACCGTGACTGGCAGGTCGAGTGGAACCTCATCCAGCGCGCCGACCCGCAAGCCGCCGCACAGATCAACTCGGGCGCCGACATCGCCGGTCAGGCAGCCTACGCCTCACCTGGTAAGTAAGAACCCGACCGTCGACGCCAATCGCTCCCATGCGGTCACCGACGCAATGCTGGATGCATGATCTTGCATTCCACAGTCGTCGTCACGGTGGCAATCTCCTCGATGCCATCGTGACGACGCATGTACAGCGCCCTCCTTCTGGATAGGGGTCACCTTCCGACTGTGCAGGGCGAGCAACCGGGCTATGATAGGCGCCAAGAATCGTGATGCTCGCGACTGTCCCCTGGCGGTCACGGACGACGCAACACGCCTCGCTACTCCTCCCCTCGCATGGAGCCTCTCAGATGTTCAAGGTCTACCTCCTCTCTACGCTCGCAGTCACTGCATCACTGGGCCTCTCCCAGGCCAGCACGACACTCCCCAAAGGGTTCGACAAGACCCAGGGCACGTCCTATTTCTGGAGTGGATTCAGCGTCGCACCAACAACAAATCTCGACTACAAGTACTACACTTCGAGAAGCGTCTTCCTCTACGACTCCTCGACATTCCCTTGGAATCCGAAGAGTGCCAAGGTCATCGACAAGATCAGCTTCCGGCGGTCGCATTCGAATCCCGCTGCGACAGCTGCGGCCCACAAGGCCAAGTGGGTCGTCATCATATCGACGAGCAACCAACCGGCTCATCGTCCGAACACGAAGTTCGATGACAACCATGGCAGCAACAAGAAAGTCGTGTTCGGAGCCAAGGGCCCCCAGGAGGTGAAGTTCCTGGCCACGCCACAACCCAAGGCCTTCACGACGGCACCTTTCGATGTGACGGTGGATATCACCAACTTCCTGGTGCTTCCCAACACCAAGACCCTCGTCATCGAAATCCGCAGCTACAGCAGTGACGTTCGTTTCGGTGACTGGTATGTGGATTCGGCCATCTACCCGGGCACCGGCTACAACGGTGGTGGCTACACGCTGTTCTACTCGACGCACTGTCTCGCCCCTCGGGCTTTCTACTCGGCCCGTGCCAGCTATCTCAATGGCCACCTCGCTCACATCTGGAGGACCGGTCGGAAAGGCGGCTTGCCGGTCATCGGCCTGGCAGGGACTCGAATGACGACAGGTATCAAGGTGCCCAACACGACCTGCGAGTGGTACATCAACCCGATGATCACAGCGGTCACCCTGACAGCCAATGGTCCCGGGCACGCCACGAATCCTGGTCAAGGCACTGCATACCTGGACTGGGGCCCCATCCCACCTATCGCCTCCCTGGTCGGAATCAAGGTGGCTCACCAGGCTCTCATCATCGACCCCAGCGCCAACAAGCTAGGCATCGGCATCACCCGTGGCGGTGAGACATCGATTGGAACCGCGTACGACAACAAGTACGTCAACGTGGGGGCCACCTACTCCTTCGGCCCACAGAACCACCGCTACAACAAGTTCATGGACGCTGACAAGGAAACCTACGGACGCTACTTCTACCGTCGGGTCCCCATCATCAACATCCAGTAGCTGTCCGCGGGCAGGGAGTGGGGACAGCAGTGAGGGGGGAGGTTGACCGGGGTTTCGAAGGTACCCTTGTAAGAAAGGTAGGTTAGCCCGGACTATTCATGAGATCGTTGTGAGCAAAATCGAGATCGGCGCAGCCGAGCTCGATTTTGCGGTCTGACGAGCGCATTTCGAGTTCAGGGCGGCTGCGCGAGATATGAGGCGACCCAAGAGGGTCGTCGAATCGAAGCCATGCCGAGCGAACCGATAGGTTCGCGGTCCTGGACCGAAAGACGCCATCAGACGCATCGAGGTCATGAATCGTTCGGGTTGGGAGATCCTCGCGAAGCCACGGGACTTCTGGAAAACATCGATGGCAGTCTGATGTAGCTCATCCACAGAGTTCATCCACAGAGCTCGTCCCAGACAGCTCGTCCCAAAGAGATTGGATCCATGTCCAGACACCTACACCCTGTCGTCGTTGCCCTGATCGGTGTTGCCGCATTCTGCGTTGCCTGCAGGAACACCGCCTCTACCGATGGTCCACCAGAGGTCAAACCCTTGCGCGTCCTGAGCTACAACATCCATCACGGCGCTGGCGTCGACCGAAAGCTCGACCTCGAGCGTATCGCTGGAATCCTGAAGCGCAGCGGGGCCGACCTCATCGCCCTGCAGGAAGTCGACCGCGTTGTCCAGCGCACCGGCAAGGTGGACCAGCTACAGGAACTCGCGAGGCTCACCGGGATGCATCCCGCCTTCGCCAGGTTCATGGACTATGGGGGTGGCAAGTATGGCCTCGCCATCCTCAGCCGGTATCCCATCGACCACTCCTGGCCGATCCTGTTGCCGCCCGGCAAGGCCGAGCCGCGCAGCGCGTTGGCCATCCGCGTCGAGCACCCCGGGTTCGGGCCAGTCACCTTCGTCTGCCTGCACTTCGACTGGATCGACGACGACACACAACGCTACGCGCAAGCGCAGGCGCTCCTGGCTGCACTGGGGGATGTGGCCGGAACGGTGATCCTCGCGGGCGACTTCAACGACCGGCCTGGCTCGCGCACTCTACGACTGATTCTGGGACAGTTCACTCATGCGGCCAAGCCCGAGGATGCGAACGGGACCTTTCCCGCACCCAAGCCCGACCGCGAGATTGATTTCGTGATGTTCCGACCGACCGACCAGATCGAAGGCCTTTCCCACGTCCTCGACGAAGGCGTTGCTTCCGACCACCGGCCGGTGCTGGCCGAGCTGCGCTACATCAGCCCACCCTCACCACCTGTCACACCTTCTTCACCTGGCCACCAGCCATGAGCAGCCCAACCTGCCTGGCACTTCTGCAGCCTTATCCCGGATGATTCATGAGATCGTTGTGAGCAACTACGCGTCAGGCTATAGGGGGAGGAGCTTTCGACGGCAATCTGTGGAAGATCATCCACTGACTACCGGAGACTGGATAGAGAAGTCGGCTTTTGTGGGCGGCTGGGCTGGGGGGGCTTGCTAAATTCGGCCCCGTGGTTCGTGGATCTTGGCTACAGGGAGCGAGCGGACTACAAGACTGGATGCGGCAGGTGAGGCGATTGCCACAAGCCGCTACTGAGCAAGCTCTTGGATTATTCGATTGGGTCAAGAGACTGGCCCATTCACCACTCACAGGATCAGGCATTCGATGTGCGGCTTCATTTCCATTTTCGGTTCTGACGGGACCCCTGTGCTCACGGACATCCTGGACGGACTCCTGGCCATCCAGCATCGCGGCCAGGATGCAGCCGGAGTCGTGACCTACGACGGCCAGCGTTTCAACGCCAAGAAGGGCATCGGCCTGGTCCGCGAGGTCTTTGGCGCCAAGCACCTGGATCGGCTGAAGGGCAACATGGCCGTGGGCCACGTGCGTTACCCCACGGTTGGCAAGGGCGAGGACATGGATGTCCAACCCTTCTGGCACGACTTTCCCTTCGGCATCGCCATGGCCCACAACGGCAATGTCACCAACTTCGTCGACCTCAAGAACAACTACTTCCCAAGCCACGGCATCCCTCTCTCCAGCGACTGCGACCTTGAAGCCGTGCTCGACGTCATGGCCAAGTCCCTGGTCGACAGCAACTTCAAGAACAGCAGCAACCTCAGAGACATCGGCAAGGAAGAGATCTTCTCTGCGGTCAGCGAAGTCTTTCGCATGGTCAAGGGCGCCTACTCGGTCGTGGGCATGATCGCCGGCAAGGGCATGTTCGCCTTCCGCGACCCCTACGGCATCAAGCCCATCATCTTCGGCGAGCGTCAGGAGGACAACGGCCAGTCCTACGCCTTGGCCAGCGAGTCCGTGGTCCTGGACGTGACGGGATACACCAACAAACACGATCTCCAGCCCGGTGAAGCCCTCTGGATCGACATGGACCGCAAACTGCATTGGCGCAAGCTCACCGACACACCGCATCGCCCGTGCATCTTCGAGCAGGTCTACTTCGCGAGGCCCGACAGCATCCTCGACGACATCTCGGTCTACAAGACGCGCATGCGCATGGGCTATGCCATCGCCAAGAAGTTCCAGAAGACCGGCCTGAAGCCCGACGTCGTGATCCCTGTGCCCGAGTCGGCGCGCACCGCAGCCCAGGCCATGGCCCAGGAGCTCGGCGTGCCCTGCCGCGAAGGCCTGGTCAAGAGCCGCTACGTCGGCCGGACCTTCATCATGGCAGACGACACTCTGCGCAAGAAAAGCATCCGACAGAAGCTCAATCCCATCCCGCTCGAGTTCCGGGACAAGAAAGTCCTGTTGCTCGATGACTCCATCGTTCGCGGCAACACCAGCCGTGAGCTCGTGCGCATGGCAAAGGAAGCGGGAGCCAAGGAGGTCTACCTGGCCAGCTATTCTCCCCCACTGATCTATCAGTGCCCCTACGGCATCGACATGAGCACCAAGAAGGAGTTCATCGCACGCGGTCGGAGCTACGAAGAGCTGCGCAAGGAGATCGGCTGCGACGCGCTGATCTACCAGGATCTCGAAGACATGGTCGAGGCTGCACGCGTGGGCAATCCCAAGATCGAGAAGTTCTGCACGGCTTGCTTCAATGGAGACTACCCGACCGGCGACATCACGACCGAGATCCTCGACAAGATCGAGGATGAACGCATCGAGGCACATACCTGAGCTCCAAGCAGGCATCCCGTGTTTGACATCATCTCAGACCTGAGCTCTCTACCACGTCGCGTCGAGGACACGCAAGGCAAGGCCTGGTTCGTCCTCGACTACTCGCTGGCAGAGGCCCTGATCCGTCGGGGTGCTGACAGCAAACGCATAGCCATCGGCGAACTCGGCAGTCAGCAGGAGTGGGAGTTGGCACTGGAACAGGCGGGACCCGACGGCCCCATTCCACCTCCCCATGCCTACGAACCCGAGCTGCGCTCCCTGCTGGCCCTGCCAACCTACAACGAAGCCGAGAACCTGGAGAAGATGGTTCAAGCCATCCACACCTGGCTCGACAGCGACATCCTGATCATCGATGACAACTCGCCCGACGGCACAGGCGACATCGCTGATCGACTCGCAGAAGCCGACTCCCGCGTGCACGTCCTGCATCGCCAGGGCAAGGAAGGCCTCGGCAAGGCCTACATCTCTGGCTACGGCTGGGGCCTGGAGCAGGGATACGAACTCCTGTTCCAGATGGACTGCGATCTCAGCCATCCCCCCTGGGATTTGCCGCGCATGGCGCACGCTGCCAAGACAGCCGATCTCGTCATTGGTAGTCGCTACGTTCCTGGAGGTCGAACCGACGGCTGGGTGTTCCGTCGCCGCCTGCTCAGCAAGGGCGCCAACCTCTACACCAAGATCTGGCTCGGCTTCGGCATCCAGGACTGGACGGCCGGTTTCCGCTGCTACCACGCTGACCTTCTGCGCCGCATCCGACTGGATCAGGTCTCGGCCAGCGGTTACAGCTTCCAGGTGGAGATGGCCTACCGCAGCAAGCGCAAGCGTGCGCGCATCCAAGAAGTCCCTATCCGTTTCACCGATCGTGAGGAGGGCATCAGCAAGATGAGTGGCGGGATCGCCAAGGAGGCGATCCGGCTCGTGCCAGCCATGCGATTCAAGCGTATCTCGCGCGATTGAGTCATGCCGAATCACACAGGGACTTCAAAACGCCACACGGAGCAACCCCAGGTACCCAAGAAGTGGATCGTCTCCATCCTGCTCTTGGTCGCCGTCATCGGTCTTGGGATCACATACAATCGCACAGCGGAAGAACTGGGCGTCTACAGGCTTGCAGCACAACGAATGCTCGAGGGAGAGGAGATCTACCGCCCTCTCGAACCCAAGCCCTTCACCTATCCACCATTTTTTGCCGCCCCTTTCATTCCGCTGCTCTGGATCCCTGCGACGCTCCAGAAAGGCATCTTCTTCCTCTTCAACCTGAGCCTCCTGTTCGCCATCCTGGTGATACTGCGTCGCATGCTCTCACCCTGGCTCGACAGAGATGCGGATGAGCAGGTCCTCGAAGATCCACCAGGCCCTCGGTCTTCAAACCGATTCAGGAAGGAAGCCCTCTTCTGGTTTCTTTGCTTTCTTCTGGCCGCGCGTCACGTCACCGCAGTATTCGAGAATCAGAGCCATGATCTGATCGTCTTCTTGCTGGTCATGGTGAGCACCTACGCCTACGCCAAACACAAGACGAATCTGGCAGGTGCAGGGATGGGTCTTGCTGCCGCCTGCAAGGCGACGCCAATCCTGTTCCTTCCGGTCTACGCCTGGCAAGGCCGCTTCCGTGGGGCAGCAACAGGAGTGGTCATCCTTGCCGCTGCACTCCTTCTGCCCGATCTGATCTTCCCTCGCACAGCTGGCGGACTGTGGGTCCAGGCCTGGTTCGACTCCTTCCTCTCCAAAGTGAGCCCCGGCGAAGCCGCAGATGCCGAAGGCGCATGGTTCAGTTGGAACTTCCTGAACCAAAGCCTGACAGGCAGCCTCTATCGGCTCTCGACGCCTATCGGCGCTCGCACCTCCACCGCCTTCGACGTGAGCATCTGGAACCCTTCACGCGAAGTCCTCAAGTTCACGGGCTACGCGCTCCAACTCGGCCTGATCGCGATTGCGGCTTTTTCCTGTCTCCCACGCTTCACTCGTGGGCTCGACGACGATCGATTCACGCTCCGCAAACTCGGCGAAGCCGGCCTTCTCGTCTGCTGCATGGTTCTTCTGTCCCCCATGAGCTCCAAGAGTCACTTTGGCGTCCTCTTGATTCCGATTGCCTTCTGCACATTCGACCTGCTCTATCGCAAGCGGGATTGGATCGTAGCCACGCTTCTCGCGTTGATCTTCCTCACGGGCACGATCACGACCAAGGGCCTTCTCGGTGTCGATCTCGGCAACGAGTTTCTCGCTCGCGGCACGGTTACCTTCGCGACGCTTTGCGCCTTCTTCGCAACCGCGCACGTCCTGTTCCACACGCGTAGCCGAGAGGCACGCGTATAGCCGGCGCTCAGCTCAGCACGTCGACAATCAGGCCGAGCGCATGTTCGAGCTCAGCATCACTGATGACGAGAGGGGGGACGAACCGAAGCGTGTGCACGTGTGTCTCCTTCAGCAGGAGACCCTTGTCCTGCAGGGCCTCCGAAAACCGACGCGCTCCGCCGGCGTCCTCACGCAACTGGATACCGATCCAGAGCCCAGCTCCACGCAACTCCTCGATGACCGGAAGGTCTTGCTGCCGGAGTTCTTCGAGGAAGCGTGTCCCAAGGCGTTGCGATCGTTCGCAGAGCTTCTCATGCTCGATGACCGCGAGCGCAGCCTCGGCCACGGCACAGGCCAGCGGATTGCCCCCAAAGGTGGAGCCGTGACTACCGGCGTCGAATACGGACATGACATCGTCGTCGGCTAGAAATCCAGAGACGGGATAGAGACCACCCGAAAGCGCCTTGCCGATCGTCACGGCATCGGCGCGGATACCCGCACGGTGATGCGCCAGCCAATGACCGGCACGACCCAGACCGGCTTGAATCTCGTCGCAGATCAGCAATGCACGATGCTCGTCGCAGAGACTGCGCAGACCTTCGAGGAATCCCTCGGGTGGGATGATGACACCACCCTCGCCCTGGATCGGCTCGACGAGCACGGCAGCCGTCTTGGCCCCGATTGCTGCAGCGACCGCATCCAGGTCCCCGTAGGGCAGGATGCGGAAGCCTGGCGTGAAAGGACCAAAGCCGCGCCGAGAGCCCTCGTCGGTCGAGAAGCCCACGATCGTCGTGGTACGCCCATGAAAATTGCCATCGAAGACGAGGATCTCTGCCTCCCCATCGGGAATGCCCTTTCGGTCATAGCCCCACCGCCGCGCAGCCTTGATCGCTGTCTCAACCGCCTCCGCACCCGAGTTCATCATGAGCACCTTGTCGTAGCCCAGCAGCGTGCAGATCTTCTCGCAGAGCGGGCCGAACCGGTCGTTGCGAAAGGCGCGCGAAGTCAAGGACATCCGCGAGAGCTGATCCTGCATGGCCTCGACGATGCGTGGATGGTTGTGCCCCTGGTTGACAGCGGAGTAGGCGGCGAGGCCATCCATGTACTTCTTGCCAGCAGTATCCCAGAGCCAGATGCCCTCAGCTCGATCCAGCATCACGTCGAGGGGATGGTAGTTGTGGGCGCTGTACCGATCTTCGAGTTCGATGAGTCGTTGTGCCTCGTTCTGGTGCTCTGACATCGCTGCCTCCGTAAGCGCTTGGGGGGAGGCTCTATCTGAGCCAGAACCAAGGCGGATGCAAGAGGGACCCCGGGGTAGCACGAGATGCCTCGCCTGTTACCTCACGGGGTGAGAGGTGTCCTCTTCAGAGTTCGCAGGACGAGAAGACGAGGGTTCCTGTTGCTCCCCGAGCAGACGGATCAGCCAGGCAGCGGCACATGAGGGGTGGTAGTGATTGCGGTAGAAAGCCAGCATGCCCTCCCGGTCCAGGATCTCCGACTGCTGGGTCGGGAAGGCCTGCCGCCATTCCCGGGGGACCTGGATGTGGAACTCTTCTGGTGCTATTGCAGGAATTCCCAGAGCGGCAAGCTCGTGATGACGGAAGCAGAGTTCGCCACGTCCCGGCAGGGAGAGAGCCAGGTCGCAGGCCTGCAGCTCCTTCCAGGTCTGCATGAGAGTCAAACCACCCTCGACCACGCGTAGGCGCAGATCGGGATTCCGGTCCTGCCAAAGCTCGAGCAACGAAGCTCGCCTGCCCATGTATCTCCAATGCGAAACGGTTCCGGCGAAGAGCACCTCCTTGCGCCCCGGACCCGGGGCTTCGTGCTGCTGCCGGACCTCGCGTGCCTCCTTCCGGAGGGCATCCAACCCGCCACTGAGCTCCAGGTACAAGAGCTCGGGCTGGTAGAGGAAGGGAAAGGGCAGGACTCCATCCTCACTCGCCCAGGGCAGTCGTTCGCGCTTGAGCTTGAGCGCGGGTGTCTCCCGGAAGTAGGGTGAAGTCGTGGACGCTGCGTCCCCCATGTCGATGAGGACCATTGCCTGCCGGTTCGATACCTGCGACGTAATCCATCGATTGCGAATGGTCGCTTGCCCGGGATGGATCGTGCAGAAGAGTGGCTCTTCGGGCCTGATCTCGCCCTCTTGCTGGATGCCCAGTTCCCGTGCCCATTGCTCATCCGAGAAAGAGGCTGCATAGAGGAACACATCAGCCTGGAAGACGGGTTCTGGCTCCAGGATGCCCGCCATGCGTGCCGCTTGCTGGATGCTCTCGTGCTTCGAATCCGTCCAATAGCGCACGTGGTGACCCAGTTGCCTCAGACCAAGGGCTGGGCCTAGAAAGTTGCCACCGATGTCGAGAACTGCAATATCCATGGGAGGTGATGCGCTAGAGGGAGGATCGCCAAGGGCGTTCCTTGCGACCACACCTTCTTTCGGCTAGGAATCACCTATGGCCAAAGGCGATCACGCACGCTTCCTGAAGACTTTTCTCAAGAACCCCTCCTCCACGGGGGCGGTGGCTCCGAGTTCAGAGGCGCTCTCCAAGGCCATGGTGCGTGGGATCGAGATGGGGGGCGAGGATCTGGTCGTCGAGTTCGGTCCAGGAACGGGACCTTTCACCAAGGCCATCCAGGAGATCCTGCCCAGTCCCGAGCAGTATCTGGGCATCGAGAGAGACCCTGAATTCGTCAGCCTGCTCCGTGCGAGATTCCCCGATCTCGCCTTGATCGAAGGCTCTGCCGAGGAGGCTCACCTGCACGTCGAGACCCATCGTAGCGATACGGGGCACACTGGCAGGGTCAAAGCCGTGATCTCGGGCCTGCCCTTCGCCAGCCTTCCCGATCCTGTCCAGAAGGGAATCCTGCAAAGCCTCTTGGATCTGCTCCCTGCAGGTGCAGAGTTCCGGACCTTCCAGTATGTGCATGCCTACGGACTCCCCAAGGCGGTTCGCTTTCGCAAACGCATGAGGGAGATCTTCGGCCCCGTCACAGTGAGTGGACCCATCTTCTGGAACCTCCCCCCTGCCCTCGTCCTGACCTGGTCCGCAGGGACGGACTAGGGCACTTGACCCGCCAAGAAGTGGACAGATGAGTCCAGAAGGGTGCTCGCCTCTGCAAGACGCAGGGATACTGAGGAGACCTGGTGAACAAGAGGAACCACACGTAGAGCACAGAGATCGTCTTGTTGTTTCTCTGTGCTCTCTGCCTCTCTGCGAGGAATAGCTCCGGATCCCGGCTCCACTCCTCGTGGGTCTGAGGCGCAGCCTCGTTAGAAGTTCGTCAAGAACCCTCACCGGCACATGGGCGAAAGCGCAGCTTGCGTTCACTTTTTTCGAACATGTGGGACTTCCCGGTTGCACATCCGCCCAGTTTCCCGCGAAGCCGGACCTCCATCCCGCGACGAAAGACCAGCAACTCGATCGTATCACCTGGAAAACGCTCTTCCTTGAGCCTTGCCTCGAAGCTCTCCGGTAGGACCCGTTCGCCGTCCAGGGCCACGATCTCATCCTCTGCCGAGAGGCCCATCCGGTCTCCAGCGCCATCCCGGTCGATACTCGCCACGATGATGCGCTCCCCCTTGGACGAGTGGCGAATATCGAGGCTCGCGGTTTCGGGTCCAGACGGACCTTCATAGCTGAGACCAAAGGGAGCGAGCAGGGCTTGAAGGTCGGGATCCCCACGACCGTCGACCAGGTCCGTAAACTCGGCACTCAGGTCCGCACCAGCGGCTTCATTGGCAAGACTGAGGACCAATTCTCGGCTCTGGCCCGGGCCGTGTTCGAGGTAGTCGGCGTAGAGACCTCGCATGACCGTATCAAGGCTCTTCTGTCCCGCCGAACGTTCCTGGATAAGTAGATCCAGACAGAGGGCCAGGACTGCCCCCTTTCCGTAGTAGCTCACGGTGCTGTTGCGGGTGTTCTCGTCAGGTCGGTAGAGCTTGATCCACGCATCGTGGCTGGACTCCGACAGGCTCATGAGTTTTCGTCCGGGCACAGCCAACACCTGGGCGTAGTTCTCGGCGAGTCGATCCAGGAAGAACTCGCGACCGAAGATCCCAGCCATGTAGGGAATCACCTCCTGGTAGTAGGTCGTGAATCCCTCGGCCAACCAGAGATCGGGCGTGTAGTTCTCGTTTTCGTAGTCGAAACTCGCAAGCCCCTCGGGGCGGATGCGCTTGACGTTCCAGGAGTGGAAGTGTTCGTGGGCCAGGAGATCCAACAATCGCATGCGTTCCTTGGGTCTTCGGAAGGAAGACCTGCGCATGTGGATGACCGTGCTGTTGGCATGTTCCAAGCCACCACTGGCAGTCTCATCCGCAAAGATCTGGAAGACGTAGTTCTCGTAGGGGAGTTCGTTTCCGAAGATGCCCGCGGCAGCCGTAACGATCTTCTGGAGGTCCGCATTGAGCCTGCTCCTCTCCTCTGCGTCGACACCATCCAGCATCACGACATGGGGAACTCCAAACACATCGAAACCTGTACTTGGGATATCGCCGACGACGAAGGGGCAATCCATGAGCTCGTCCAGGTCGCGTGCCCCCCACGCCTCACCTTCTTGGCTAAGGCCCGTGAAAACCTCCCAGGTATCCGGGGATTCGACCACAACAAGAGCGGGCGCGGCCTTGCAGTTCTCATGGACAATGTAGGTAGCCGCGCCATTCCAGTAGGCACGCTTCTCGTCCACGAAGTTCGTCCGAACGGTCAGGTCGCGCGCATACACGCAGTAGGAGAGCGTGACGCAACCAGACTCAGGCAATCGGAGAGACCAGCGATTCTTGGACGTCTTCGTGATCTTCAGGGGTTTCCCCTCTCCGTCGCGAGCCTCGAGTCCCTGCACGTGTCGCGCATACTCCCGGACCATGTAGGAACCCGGTGTCCAGACAGGCATGAAGAAGTTGTGCTCTCCTGCAGGCAAATCCTCGGTCATGCATTCCAGATGCAGGAGATGGTCTTCAGGTCTGGGAAAAGAGACGTGGATGCGCGTCGTCGGCTGGGACATGGTGCTCGTTCTGTGTCGTGGTTGACGTAACCCGAACGATTCAGGACCTCGTTGCGTCTGACGGGAATCATCCGGGGTAAGGAGAACGAAGCAGTGTAGGGCCCAGTAGCTCGGTCGCGGAGAGAAGTGATGGTCAAGCCGGCGGGAATCGCCAATGCCCCACGCGTGGAGCTTTCCACCAGGCCGCTGGCTCCTGCTGTTGGATCCGGGTCTCGTGGACCAGGATCTCGGGCAGAGCCTCTTCACCACCTCCTGGCCCAAGGCCTCCCATCCCCAGTCCGGCCGCGCCGAGCATAAGATCCCAGTCGAATACCATTGCCGCGGCTGGATCCCCAGGCAGCTTCCTCATATCCATGATCACCTCCAAATCCATGATTGCAGCCAGGAGGAGGTCCGGAGCACGATTGGGTGCCCCTTCCCACATACGAAACGACATGGTATAGATACTATGCGACATACACAAGCACAAAAGTGTCAGTGAAGCAAAGGGATGGCCTGCTCGCCAAACGCTTGCCATAATGCAGCCCGCACTTCCCCTTCTCCCATTCATGACCGATCCCCTTCCATCTCCGCCACCGAACCCGACTTCTGCCGAAGTCGAGCTGGGTCGCCGTCTGCGTGAGTGCAGACTCCGATCAGGGCTCGACCTGAAGGGAGCAGCGGATGCCGCAGGTGTCTCTGCGGTTTCGATCCAAAAGTATGAGACTGCGCGACGCACCCCCACGGCTCACAGGCTCGCTGCACTGGCAGACGTCTACGGTGTATCGCTGGATGCCCTGCTGGGTCGATCCCCTCATCAACAAGGCCCGATTGCTGGGAAGGTCCTCGTCGATCGGCATCGACTCGACGGCCTCATGAGGGCCAACACCTGCGCCGAAGCCCTTCCCTACATGAACTGGCGCCCCGGCATTTTCCTCGCCCTCGTAGAGATTCCTGCGGGATTCGAGCTCGTCGGAGCGCAGGAAGCCATGGATCTCGCGGTCGAAGCACGACAGCATCTGCAGAAGATCGCCCCACGGATCGTGGAAGCCTATGAGCAAAACCAGGGTTCCTGGGAGTCCTTTGGGCGGGATCAACTCAGATCCCTGGGGGGGGATCCGGACCAGATCTGAGGGCCAGAAGAAGATGGTACGCCCGAAGGGATTCGAACCCCTGACCTTTCGCTCCGGAGGCGAACGCTCTATCCAGCTGAGCTACGGGCGCTTGAACCAGGAAAGGTCCATGGGATCGCCGGGACCCACATCACGGACTCAATCGAGGGGCAGAGGTTCTACGAGGCCTACGAGAGGCAGGCAAGGGCCATCAAGGAGAATCATCCCGTCCGCAGGGGCAGCGAGGGAGGCAACTTCACCTTCTAGAAGGCCTTCTCCTTGGGGTTCTCCTGCTCCCTGGGGGGCGGAGATCGCCTCACTGCCAGCCAAAGCTCCACAGCATGGGTTTTTAGCCTGAATCGATTGAATTTGCGGCAAATCGACCCACTGGATGCCTGATCGGGCCTTGATGACATCTCAGTTTTTGAGACAATGCAGGTCCTCCCTGTGAAAGTCACAGCGAGGGTAGATCCCACTCGGCTCCGCGCTGTGCCCCTCAGCCAAGCCACACAGCATCGCCACGAGGACCGAACCCGGTGAGTCGCCACCAGGATGACTCGACGGTGATGGTTCGCGATGACTGGTTTTCGCAATCGAAAGCCAGTCACCGGCGAAGACGTCATGAGAAGCCGAATCGAGAAGATCGGGTGCAGAGAGAAAAACTGAACAGTCCGAATGGTCACAGGCCTGGCTTGGCGAGATTCTTTTTCGTCGGTGTCGGCGTGAGCACCCTGCTTTGCCTACCTATCTTTCTGAATGGTCTGATGGGGCAGAAGGCCGGGACCGACTCTGCGCAGCAGGCTTTGACAACTGAGGTTTCGAGCGCAAGCAATGCTGGTTTCTTCGGGATGCGCGGGCCGATCCCCAGCGAATCCCTGGTGGGTCAGAGTGGGAGCACCCTGAACGTCGATCCACTCAAGGATACGGACGGCGACCTCTTGCCAGATGTGCTGGAGTGGTCCCTTCTGAGCGATCCGCTCAAGAAGGATACGGACGGAGATGGTATATCGGACTTCGTTGAAGCCGTCGAATTCACCTCTCCCATCGAGAAGAACCAGACGGGCCCAGCAGTTGACTCCTACCGGGTTCTCTTTGCCACGACACAAGAAGGGAAGCTCCGGAGCCGCTATCTGTGGGTGCATAGCCTGATTCGCCTGGCCAGCGGCAACATCAAGGACCTACGCGCACTCAATCTCTTCTTAGACTACAACGGATCCAAGGTCGACCTCACGAGTCTCTTCTACACCAACACCAAAGAGATCAAGGTCCAGTCGGTATCCAGTCAAGGCCTGCTCATCCGGATCGCAGTGCGCTTCCCGATGCCCAAGGGCTTCGAAAAACTAGCCCCGGGCAGCTTCGCCTCGCACGCGTTGGTCAACAGCAACATCCTGACTGCCAGCGCCCAGATGTTCTACCTGAACTCGGCCTTCCACACCTTGTCGCTGGTAAACAGCAAGGCGATGATCCTGCAAACTTCCGGCGCTGGCGAAGCCCGGACGACCTTCTGGACCTCAGGACAGGCCTGTGTCCTGACTCTCGAGATCATCGGGAGCAGCCCAGGCTGGCGGATCTGCGAGGTCAAGAAAGCTGCCTGTAAGGTGGTCTATCGTGGGAACTGCTCGCCCAGTTGCCTCAAGTCCACGGGAGCCGCCGTCTTGGTTGCGGACGGCACTCCTCTCATCGAGGGCGGTTGATCATCGAGGGCGGTTGATCGAGGCCTCTCACCTGGATTCCTGACAGCTCAGGGGTCGCCTCCAGACAGGAGGATCGGCTGAGTTCTCTATCAGGTTTTGGGCTGCCCCCTCCTCAGAAAGGCCTGGAAGGAACCTACCCTTGGGATGGGAACAAGGGTGGCTCAGTCATGACACCGACGTATTCTGGGCAGTCTCTCCCTTGCCGAGGCGCTTTCCAGGGCAGATCTCGGTCCTCTCCGAAACCAAGCTGGCACCTGGACTTCCAGAGATTCCAGGGAACACTCCCGAGACTCCCCTCGTCCTAACAGTGACGCAATGTCCATGGATCCTGATCGTGAACTCATAAAACGTTGCCAAACGCTTGGTAGCCAAGAGTTTGAGTCCGCTTTCAGGCAGCTCTATGACAGATACAAGGACAGGGTTTACAGCCTCGCCTACCGCATCACGGGCAACGCCACCGAGGCGCTCGACGCGGCACAAGAGGCATTCATCCTGCTCTACCAGAAGATTGGGAGCTTCAAGTTCGACTCGAAGTTCTCGAGCTGGCTCTATCGGCTCGTCGTGAACGCCTCCATTGACCACCTGAGGCGAGTCAAGACGCGACGATGGGAGTCATCAACCTCTCTCTCCTCCTCTCCAACCACCTCTATACAGGACTCGTCAGGACCAGCCCTTTCCTCTTCCCAAATGGGAGCGGGCTCGCTTGGCGAAGAGCCGCTTCATCTTCCATCGGACCCAGCGCAGGGCCCACAACGTCTCGCGCAAGTCCAGGACCAGGCCGATGCCATCCAGCTCGGCATCAACCAACTCTCCGACAAACTCAAAGTCATCACCGTGCTCCGCTACCAGCAAAACCTGAGCTACGAAGAGATAGGCGAGGTCCTCGAGATCTCTCCTGGCACGGTGAAGTCGCGCATTGCACGGGCCCACATCGCCCTCGCCACGCATCTCGCACACCTGCATCCGAACATGGATGGGCATCCGAACATGGATAGGGATGGCAGTGTGGATAGGGATGGCAGTGTGGATGCGAAGATTCCAGGAGGCAGCGATGTCTCCTGATTTCAACAGGAACCAGAATTCCGGGGATCGGGATCAGGGGAAACCTGTCCGCGACGCATTCCTTCGTGAACTCTTCGAAAAGACCCAACCCGACTTGGAGGCCAAAGCCAGCGAGTCCATGCCTCGGGATCTGGATGCACTCTTCGAGAAGCGCAGGTCTGCTTCCCATCAGGACAACACCATCAAGGACGATGGAGCTCCTGATGGCCATATGGCCAGCCTGTTGGAAGAACTCTTCTCACATGACCTTCAGCACGACTCCCAGATGGGCAGCCCCGCCCGACTCGATGCCGCCACCGCATCGGAGCTGGATCGTCGTGTTGCCGAGGGTATTCGAGAAGACAGGCCTCAGCCGATCCCCTTGGGTCGGATGAGAGCACCACAGTGGTCCGGCTTGGCTGCAGCAGGCTTGATCGGCATGCTCTACCTCTGGGGTCAGGGCTATCTGAGCGGTGATGCAGACGGAGGAAGACCCCTCTTCGTGCTCATGGACGTGGATCAGCCACTGAATACCAGCATGGATCCAGGTGCCATTTCTTTGGCGGCAGCGGGGGCCATCGATTTCGTCGAAGGCAAGACTCCGGGTAGGGCATCTCCCACTCAGACATCTCCCACTCGGGCGCAGCCCAAGAAGGGAGGCGAAGAGTGATGCGCTCTTTCTCTACACGGAGCAAGGTCTGCCTGGCTGCAGCCACCGCGGCACTCTGCCTCTCGGGCTCCTGGCTGGGTGCACAGATCACTGTCAAGGGCAGCCAGACCGCTGATGTCGAGAAGATCACCAAGGATGGCAACAACCTCTTCAGGGTATTGTCGCAGACCTTTGATCGCGTCGCCCTCACAGGGGAGCGCTACTGGTACAGCCTGCTGCCGGCGAGCGGCACGGGCAGCACTGCACAAAAGGCCCGGCTCCTCCGTTACCGCGAGAGCATCTCGATTCGTCCCAAGAGCCTCTCCAAGCTTCCACAACTCTCGTCTCCCAAGCGCCGTGCTGACTTCAGCCTGACCCTGCTGGAGCCAGGAGAGATCGGGGCCCAGATGTCGCCCACTGAGAAGAGCCTACGCAAGGCAGCTTTCCGGGATCGCTCAGGCTTCCTGCACTACCAGAGAGACTTCCGGATCCAGGATGTCGAGCAGGCCTCCAAGAACTACCGTGTCGTCCCCATGGGGGCCTGGCTCCACAGAAGGGCTACCGGCGGTCCCAGGGTCGCACGCATCTTCGACCTGTTCCCCAAGGGTGAACACGCCAAGAGTTCCGGTGCCTCGATCTTCCGCTTAGTCGTGGACCTCGAACATCAGATCGTGCTGGACTGGATCCGCTTCTCGATCGAAGGCCGATTGATCTCTGCTCTGAGCTACGACGAGTTCTCCCTGGGAACCAATGTCAGCTTCGACCCGGCAACCAAGTGGTGGAAGCCGTGGATCGATGTCGAGCCATACGAGAACACGACTGAGGCGAGCCGCAAGGTGGGGTTCACAATTGCGGAGCCAGGCAGCTTGCCCCAGGGCTTCCATCGCCTTGAGATCCGCTCGGCCAAGGAACCAATCCTTGGCACGCTCTACTCGGTCCTGATCTACACCGATGGCGTTCGCAACTTCTTCTTGCTTCAACACCGTAACAAGATCAGCTCGCTGAGCACGAGCAACGGAGGCACGAGCTCCGAACTCGTTACCGTCAAGCGCTTCCGCATGGGCCCTGTGACCCAATACGATGCGGAGTACAAGGGCATGACCTATCTCCTGCTCGGCCATGAGGAAAGGGGCGACGGAGTACCGACCCTCCTCCAAAGCCTGGTCCGTTAGCAGCCGCTACCTACAAAGGAATAGCGCGATGGGTATGCACCATTTTCCCACCCTTCGGTGCCTTGCATAAATAAGCGGTTCGGCACACAAGGCCCTTGGGGACCTAACTTGCGTCGCACAAAAAGGTTCAGGCATGGACCCTGTGTGCATGGGCTTGGCAATTGCACACAGAAGCGTATCCTGTTGTGCCCAGCACCTGGGCTGGGCCTCCTACCAACCAACGCAAAGGCAGCATTGCCTTCGCCCCCCTCCACACGACTGATTCACGATGAAAGCCACAATCTCTATCTTGGCTGCGGGCCTTTGCCTCACTGCAGCAGTCTCTGCACAAACGAACTACTCGGTTGTGACCTCTTCGAGATTCGATGCGACCTCCTTGGATGACAAGGGGGGCGAACTCTCGAAGATCCGTCCCTTCGGACTTTGGCAGTTCACTCCATCCAAAACAGGAACCGCTGCGTACCACGTGCTCAGCTCCAGCAACCTGTCAGCCCTCATGGGGGATCCCGATGGAGACGGAAAGCTTGCTGTCTTCAACGGCATGAAGGATGCGGGCACCTTTGCCATCAGCCCGTTCATCAAGGACAAGGACCGGAAGAAGAACGATCCGCGGCTCCTTTTCTGGACCGTGAAAGACTACGGAAAGCTCAACACGACGATCCATGTCTTCCGTAATGGCAAGAAGCACGTCGTTCGCCCTGGTGACTTCGTCCGGATCAATGCCAATGGCAATGCTGAGTTCTTCATCACACAAGACCTGATCATGAAGGGTGTGGGTGCCCAGAAGGGAGCCTTCATCAAGGGCGTCACAGCACTTTGTCAGAGCTCGACAGGAGCCCTGTTCTTTGCACCTGGACATGGGCGCAATGCTGCCAACACGGGCAGCGGTGGCGGCTTTTGGATCGGAAGCACCTTCATCTACGACGGAGGTGTCTGCACCATCCCGGCTTCCGCCATCAAGTACGACAACGCGGGCAATGTCGTGGACGTCAAGGGGTCCAGCGCCACGTTGCTCTTCAACGAGATCGGCAGTGGGCCTCTGTCCCAACTCAGCGCCAGGGACATGATCAAGAACTCCAACTTCAGGAGAACGGACGGACTCAACCAGAATACATCACTCTGGATGACCGGGGTCGAGATCGACCCCAACGGTGGCACCTTCAAGGATTGGGGTGGCAATGTGCAACCCAACCTGATCTTCACCTTTGAAAACTACAGGATCCAACTCGGGACGGCTTGGTTCCCCAGCTGGGCCGGCACGATCTTCTCGACCCGGCCCACGAAGGGAGTCACAGCCATGGGAAGCCTGGCCGTCATCAATGGCGTGGAGATGGGCGTCACCACCAGCAAGGCGACGGGAGCCTGGACCGGCCTCAAGAACAGTCCCAAGCCTCCATGCCTGCGGGGCCTTGCGCTGCTGCAAGCCAACCACAAGCCCCTAGCTCCCAGCGGCCCCATCGGATCCACGACCATCAATGATGGCGTCGTCACAATGGGTGTGGACCCCAGCATCGTCCTGGCCTTCCAGGACTCCAATCGCGTCGCTCCCGGGCTTCTCATGCTGGCCGCATCCGCCGGCAAGGGGCAGCGCTCGATCGGCCTGGATCTGGGAGTCATCCTGAGCGGCTACGCCGATGTGCATGTGCTGAGATTCGGCCCCAGCATCAATGTGGCCGGCGTCAGCGACATCAAGGGCCGTCTCACGGTCACCATACCGACACCCACGAACACGGCACTCAAGGGAGTCACGCTCAACTGGCAGATGCTCTTCGTGCGCGGCACGACCCTCAATATGACTCCCCCGGTCCTCACCGAGATCCGTTAGCCCGAACGATTCATGACCTCGATGCGCCTGACGCCATCGAGCTTCATGAAGAAACCCCCATCGGGACAGTCCCGGTGGGGGTTTCTTCATAGCCTGAAAGAGAGAAGGATGGGAGAAGCTGTGGTGCCCCACACTCATCGCTCACCCCATCCCACGCTCATTGGCCTCATGGCTCACCGGGCTCATGCAGCATAACCCGGATGATTCATGACCTCGTTGTGAGCAAATGCGAGATCGGCTGCGCCGATCTCGCATTTGCGGTCTGACGAGCGCATTTCGAGTTCAGGACGGCTGCGCGAGATATGAGGCGACCCAAGAGGTCGTCGAATCGAAGCCATGCCGAGCGAACCGATAGGTTCGCGGTCCTGGACCAAAAGACGCCGTCAGACGCATCGAGGTCATGAATCGTTCGGGATAGGAAGGTGCTGAACTCACTGCCCAGGACATCTTGCGATGTCATCCACGCGCGTGCTGGCATGATCGAACCATCGTGAACTCACTTCTCTCTCACGGAGCCACAGAGAAGACACGGAGTGCATCAAGCAGCCCCGCCATTCAAGGCGACCTTTGAGGCCGCCTCCGTGCCCCCTGTGAGAGAGGAGGAGTCCATCGAACGACAGGGCCCTCCAGGATCACTTCTTCGTGATCTGGGTCACGAGACCAACACCGCGATCGACGTGCCCAACAGAGGAGTTGGAGCTGTTGGACAACCTGTAGACCAGGGTGGAATCGAGACCAGTCTGGCCGAGGTTTCTACCCATCCGGATCTGCACCCCATTGGAAAGTGCGATTGGGAAGGCAGGATTGACGCGCTTGTCCAAGGCCAACCATTGGAAGTACATCGTCTTGTTCACCAAGGACTTCAAACCAGGAAGTAGCAAGTCCAACTGGGCCGAGCCTTGGCTGCGTGTCTGAGCCGTAAAGGTCATGTCGTAGCTGGCGTAGAGCGAGCATCATGTCAACCCGAGTCCAGAGAGACTCAGCGGGAGCTTGATCCCACTCCACGTGCTGTTGCTTGCCCCCAGGATGCCGACAACGGGGCTGAGAGAAGGACCCTCATAGAGCAGCAAGGAGAGAGGGGTTGAGCTTCCGGGATTGGTGGCGATCGCGTAGGCGCGATTCTTGCCCAAGGGACAGGCGGTACCAAACGCCTTGGCATCGCCATGATCGATCTGGCTCCTCACGGCATCCACCCAGTAGCCATGGATGCGATACCGGGATTCGTAGACGTAATGATCGATCGCCAGGTTGGGGCCCGTGAAGGCAAAGGGGAAATCGAGGGGAAACTTGATGTCGAACCCAGGCAAGCCCGAGGCAGGATTCTTGAGAACCGGGAAGTTGACTCGCTTGGCGAGGAACACGGTCCGCAGCGTGTTCAGCTTCCCGGTTCCAGGCTTGAGAAACCTCTCCATCTTGGTCGACGTCGTGGGCCAGAAGTTTCCCATGCGCACGGTCCAGATGGGAGTTGTGGACCGCCTCAAGCTGAGTGTCGGGAAGGCCTTCCCGTCTCTCCGGTAGGCGATGGCTGTGATGGAGCTGTTGAAGGTCAGCTTGCCGGCCAACAGGACAGAGCCGATGTACTGGGTCATGCGGCAACGGTCGTAGCCGAAGGGTCGCAGCTCCAGGGTGTTGCCCTCCTTCGTTGTATTCGCTGAAGGAATGACGAAGGAACTGCTCGTCTGGGAAGGAAGGGATGCGGCGAGGAGGCCAGCCGCTGCAAGAAGGCTCGTGCTGCGCATTGTCGAAAGTCCTGGAGGCAGTGAAGGGAAGAGGGGAGCGCTGAGTATAGCGCAATTGCCCCCCTCACTGAGGGACGATCGGCCTACTTGAGGGTGAACTGGGTCACCAAGGCCATCCCTGGGTCCACAAATCCATACAACCCGTTCACCAGGTTGTTCAACCCAATGCCGTATACCAGGGCAGCATCCACGTTGCCGATATTACCGATCGTCGCCCCGGAGCGGACCTCGACACCGTTGGAGAGGGTCAATGGGAACGCAGGACTGATCCTCTTGTCCAGATTGATCCACTGATTCCAGAAGGTCACGTTGGCGTGCCTGGCGGTTGGAGGAAGTGGAATCGTGAGGTTGGCACGCCCACTCTCGTTGGTCGGCACGGGATAGAAGATATCCATGCTGGCCTGAAGCGAACAACCTTTGAGGCCCAAGGAGGACAGGTCCCAGGGGAGCTTCACAGCACCCCAACTCGTCTTGCTGACACCGATCACACAGAGAGCGGCGCTCTGCTTGGGACCATCGAATTCATAGAGCTCGATGGCTCCTCCACCGGGATTCGAGGACAGGGCATACGCGCGATTGAGACCGGGAGGGCAGGACGAGCCATAGGTCTTGGAGCTACCCTGATCGACCTTGCCACGATGGGCATCGATGAAGTAGCCGAAGATCTGATTGCGGCTCTCATAGACCGAATGGTCGATGACAAGATTCGTGCCGTTGTGCACGAAGGGGATGTCCAGAGGGAACTTGAGTGTAAAAGCGGGTAGGACCCCCTTGGTGTGCGTCAGGTTCGGGAATTTGACTCTCTTTGCCGTAAAGGCGGTCCGGACGATGGGACCTCGGCCACGCCCCCCGGACGGACGCGTATGGAACGGCAAGGGTTTCGATGCACTCGTCGTCATGTTGCCCATGCGAATCGTCCACGTGGGGTCAGTAGTACCTCTCCGGGGAGGCCTGACCATGGTGAGCCCCACGAAGGTCGAGCCATCCCTTCGATACGCCAAGGCCGTGATGGTATTCCCCTTGGCAATTGCCCCCTTGAGCATCGAGGCCCCAATGTGCTGCGCCACACGCACGCGGTTGTAGCTGAAGGGGCGCATCTCGAAGGCGTTGCCCTCCACCTTGGCGAGGCTTTGGGGGATCGTCACCGTCTTGGTTTGGGCCAGAAGCGCTGGGCAGAACACCAGCAGAGAGACAGCAGGAAGGATGGCAGGCTTCATGTGGAATATCCAGGGGGATGGCTGGGGGGGGCGAGCCAGGATCTGGCTCGGAATCGCCTCGTCAGGCTGTCCCTCCAGCCTATGCTCGATGGAAGAGAGATCAAGCACCCCAGAAGAGGCCCTGTCACAGGTCTGCAAGGACCGCTCTGGCTTGCCTGAAGGGCCCCTACAGAATAGGATCTTCCGCCCGATTTCCCCGAATTCAGCTCCGCTGGATGGATGGAGACGTTCCGGTCGAACGATACGGCCAGATCACAAGGAGTCGGCCCCAAACGGACCGGTGGAGAAGCAGTGATGGACCCCAAGAACAGCAACGTCCCAGGATTCACGTCAGAAGAGGTCAAGACCAAGATCGGCTTCTGTGAGCAACTCAAGGGGGGCGTCATCATGGACGTCACCGATTTCAAACAGGCCAAGATCGCCGAGGATGCGGGTGCCTGTGCGGTCATGGCCCTGGAGAGGGTCCCTGCTGATATCCGGCGGGACGGTGGCGTCGCGAGGATGTCCAGTGTGCAGAAGATCCGTGAGATCCAGGAGGTCGTCTCGATCCCCGTCATGGCCAAGGTTCGCATCGGCCATTTCGTCGAAGCGCAGATGCTCCAGGCTCTCGAGGTGGATTGCATCGACGAGTCCGAGGTCCTCACCATGGCCGATGAGAGCAACCACGTGTGGAAGCGTGACTACCCGATCCCGTTCGTCTGTGGATGTCGCAACCTCGGCGAGGCCATGCGTCGCGTCCATGAGGGAGCCGCCATGATCCGAACGAAAGGAGAAGCTGGTACGGGGAACATCGTCGAGGCTGTGCGCCATATGCGCGCACTCATGAGCGGGATCCAGGGCTTGTCACGGCTCTCGCCTTCCGAACTCCAAGAGAAAGGCCGAGAGTTCCGCGTGCCCTATGAACTGGTCGAGTGGGTGGCTCGCGAAGGCCGCCTGCCTGTCCCCAATTTCTCCGCGGGGGGCATTGCCACGCCAGCCGATGCAGCCTTGATGATGCAACTCGGTGCCGAGGCCGTCTTCGTCGGCTCGGGCATCTTCAAGTCGGAAGACCCTGAAGCCAGGGCACGCGCCATGGTCAAGGCAGTCACGCACTACCAGGATGCAGCAACTCTCGTAGAAATCTCCATGTCCCTGGGTGAGGCAATGGAGGGGCTCGAAATGGAGAAGATCCCCGAAGAAGACCGCCTGGCCAATCGAGGCATCTGATTTCGATGACCGAACCTGTGCGCATCGGTCTCCTTGCCATCCAAGGAGACTACCCATCGCATGAGCGTGCATTGTCGGGTAGGGACCTTCGGCATGTTCGGGTGTCTCGACCCGAACACCTCGAGGGGTTGGCAGGTGTCATCCTTCCTGGGGGGGAGAGTTCAGTGATGCTCAAACTCCTGACGGAGGAGGGCCTCCTGGAGCCGCTGCGTTCCTGTATCCAATCAGGTATCCCGACATTGGCCACCTGCGCGGGAATGATCCTGATGGCACAGCATGTCCAATCGCCTGCTCAAGCTAGCCTGGGACTCCTGGACATCTCTGTAGTCCGCAACGGCTATGGCCCCCAGATCCACTCAGGAGTCCACCGCGTCGAAGGAGCCCTGGGCTTCCCCGACTGTGAAGGTGTCTTTATCCGGGCTCCACTGGTTCAAGAGCCAGGCCCGGAGATCGAGATCCTCGGCACCTACCAAGGGGACCCTGTCCTGATCCGCCATGGTCGAATTGTCGCAGCGAGCTTCCACCCTGAACTGAGTGAAAACCACCCGGTCATGGAGCTGTTCTTGCACACAGTCGACCCGAACATCGCAAGCGACCCCAGGCAATCCTGACAAACGCGCAATCCTCCGCCTGGGGAAGTGATCCCTTCCCTGAGCGCGGATAGAATGTTCGGATCACGAATCAGCTTGCGAGGACAATCATGAGTCACAGAGTTCTCTTCTATGGGCTTGGGCCCATCGGCCTGAGGGCGGTCCAATTGGCACAGGGCCGCGAGGATCTGGAAATCGTTGGTGCCGTCGATATCGATCCGGCCAAAGTTGGAAAGGACCTTGGCGATCTCCTGGAGACCAACGCGCAACTTGGGATCCAGATCAGCGATGACGCCATGACCTGCATCCAGGAGACCAGGCCGGATCTCATCGTACACTGCACATCCTCTTGGTTGCCCAAGGTGGAGACCCAGCTCCTCGCCTGCCTTTAAGCAGGTGTCAACATCGTCTCCTCGACCGAGGAACTGCTTTGGCCTTGGCTCTCGAATCCAGAGATTGCAGAGAGGCTCGACAAGGCAGCTCTAGCCTCGGGTGCCGCGATCCTCGGAACCGGTGTCAACCCGGGATTCCTCATGGACAGCCTCCCTCTCTTTGCCAGCTCGGTTTGCTGGGAAGTCAGAAAGGTTGAATGTCGACGGGCTCTCGATGCTGGACAACGCCGTATCCCCTTCCAGAACAAGGTCGGAGTCGGCCTTGCACTGGATGAGTTCGAGAGCAAGGCGGCTACGGGTGCCTTCGGGCACGTGGGGCTCGCCGAATCGATTGCCATGCTCGGTGCTGGTCTTGGATTCGAGATCGACACGATCGATCAGGGAGTAGAACCCATCATTGCCAAGACGACTGTGACCGTGGGCGAACAGGTCGTGCCAGAGGGCCGCGTCCTGGGTCTGCGCAACACGGGCACGGGTTCGAGCAAGGGTGAGACCTTGATCAGCATGGATTTCCAGGCCTACTTCGGTTGCGAAAACCCCATGGATGAGATGATCCTGGATTCGGATCCGCCCATGCATCTCCAGATCCCAGGAGGCACGCATGGCGATCTGGCGACAGCAGCCATGTTGATCAACGCAGGCGTACGCTTGCTCGAGACTGGAGCAGGCCTCAAGACCATGCTTCAAGTTCCTCTTCCCCGCGTAGGCCCCTGACCCTTCCGTTTCTTCTCGACACCTCGACCCCCTTCTCCTGGAAGGCTCTCCCAGAAGACCAATATGACCGCCAAGACACAGACCATCGACATAGACCCTCGAGTTGCCAGGGAGCGCCTGCTCGAACTCGTCAAAGAACGCGCATACAAGGATGGACTCGATATCGTCCTGGCTTCAGGCAAGCGTTCGAGCTTCTACGTCAACGGCAAGAAGATCTCCCTGCACCCCGAAGGGTTGTTCTTGTTTGCAAGCCTGATCCTCGATGAGCTCGAAGGCTACCCAGAGATCACTGCTGTCGGCGGGCTCACGATGGGAGCGGATCCGATCGCTGCCGCTGTCTGCGTCCTCTCACACCTCCAAGGCCGCCCCATCGACGCCTTTCTTGTCCGCAAGGAAGCCAAGGGGCATGGCACCGGATCTCGCATCGAGGGAGAACTTGAAGCCGGACAACGCGTGGCCATCATCGAGGACACGATCACCACGGGCGGGAGCGCCTTGAAGGCCATCGAGGCGGTCAAGGAAATCGGCGTGGAACCTTGCGTCGTCTTTGCCCTGGTGGACCGCGAAGATGAGGAAGCTCAGGACTTCCGCAACGAGTACGATGTACGCCCTTTGTTCACATTGAGCCAACTCAAGGGTGATTCGTGAGCGACTCCAAGAAGGACGATGGTGTTCGTGAGGAAATCGGAAAGGCGCTCGGAAAGGTGCCCAGTGGTCTCTTTGTTGCCAGCTGTGTACTGGGCACGAGCTCGGTTCCCTTTCTGGCCTCCTGGGTCCAACAATGCGACCTCGAAGAACCTTTGGTCATGATGTCCGTGCAGAAGGGACGTGAGGCCATGGCTGCATTGGATGGGCAGAAGGGAGCCTTCACGATCTCGGTCCTCCCTGAGGGGCGACATGATCTCATGAAACCTTTCTTCCAGACCAAACCAGAAGCGCCCTTTGGCGATCTCAAGACCTGCCGCGCGCCGAACGGTGGCGTCTATCTGGACGAGGCCCTGTCCTGGCTCGAGTGCAGCGAGATCGAGCGTGCCGAGGCTGGGGATCACGTCGTCATCATCGCCCGTGTATTGGCAGGCGGACTCCTGTCAGAGGCCAAACCCGCGGTCCATATCCGAAAGTCAGGCTTCAACTATTGAGCTCGACTGCGACAGGCAAGAGGGGACGGGATGCGGGGGCCTTTCGTCATTCGATGCAACGACTCGAGCCCTGGCTTCTGTTCCTGTCCGTGCTGGGAATCCTGTTCATCCCCTCTCCCAAGGGCCTTTGGTGGTTGGTCCTCATGGGCCTGGCGATCAGTAATGCAATTCGCCGTTGGCGCGATGCGTGGGCCTGGTTTTCCCTTCAGTCCATGGGAGAGATGCTGCGCTCCTTTCTCTGGGTGCCGGGGATCATCCTTCTCTATTTCGCCATGCACAGCTATGCCCCACAGTTCGTGCACGCAAGTCCGGCTACAGACCACCTTGTCGGCAGGCACCGCATGGTCGTAGACGTGCATTTGCCCGATGGGAGCGTTCACAGGAGCGCCTGGCTCTATCTTCGTATCCAACAGAAACGTGGCCGAATCGACATCTTCGGCCAGGTACTACCGGATGACGACTCAGCCAGAGCCATCTTCAATTTCGAGGGAGTGGCAAGTTTCGGGGACTACATACGGAACTCCCTCGACGGCTATCGCAACCCCATCCCTTTTCGCATCCTGCGTGCGAGCATCCCCTGGAAGGGCACAGTAACCGGTCGACGAGGAAAGGGACTCCAACGACTCATCCACCAGGGACGCGGCACGATAGGATTCAATCGAGTTGGGGAAATGCTTGGGAAACCCCTGAATCTCGAACTCCAGACGAATCAGGGTCTGAGCTTGAGGAACTGAGATGATCGTGGGGCTCCTCCTTGCAGGTGGCGATTCCAGCCGCATGGGCCAGCAGAAGGCTCGACTCCAGATCAAGGGACAGGAGGCATGGGTCCACCTCGCGAACAAGATGCTGGCAGCAGGCTGCGGGAGAGTCCTTATGGCCATCCCCTCAGGGCTCCAGGATCCTCTGACTCCGATGGCTCCCGAACACGTCGAGCTCCACGTTGTCCCTGAATCCCAACGACAGCGTGGGGCCATCGGTAGCCTTGCTCACCTGATCACGCATCTCCAAGTCGAGAACTGGAGTGACGTCGAATCCCTCCTGATCGCTCCCGTCGATCACCCCTATGTGGCCACCGAGACGCTACACCACCTTCTTGGTGGCGGCCACGCGGTGGCAATCCCGACCCATGGAGGAAAGCGCGGGCATCCGATCGTCCTGAGAGCCGATGTGGCGGCTCGCTTGCAAGACCTCCAGGGAACACTCAAGACACTGACTCGGGATCCAGAAATCGGTGCCATCGAGATCCCTGTACCCGATGAGACGATCCTCTGGAACCTGGATCTCCCGGAAGACTATGACCGCTTCACGCGAAGGCTGCCCTGAGACGTTCTTGTTGATTCGTGCCCGAATGTCTCATGCCACGGGGGGTCTACAGCCGATGGAGAAGCTACGAAGCTCCACCTCTGATCAAGGAAGGCTCCCCATATGCGTCCTGCACTTCTCTCCGTCGGCATGGTTCTCGGTCTCATGTCCTGTAGCGGTATCGGCATCGTCGCAGATCTCGGGGTCCTGCAGGCCAAACCAGAAGGCACGATCGCATTGACCGATGCTGGCAATATCGGCAACATCCAGGACTTCACCAACGATCTCGCAGACTCCTTCGGCATCACTGACGATGTGTCGACACCCTACGGGCGGGTGGAGGTGTCAGGTCTGTTCGTGACCATGACCTTCTCTGGCTTCATCTTCGGGGACAACGCCAACGGATCCCTGCAGAACCCCTATGGCAGCTTGCCTGGTGGCAGTTCTGTTGATTCGGACTACTCACTGAGCAACCTCAAGGGCGCGGCAACGCTCGACCTGATCAACCTGGGTCCTCTCCGCGTGGCGCCAGGGGTCTGCCTCAACATCCTGGAAGTCTCCAACAAGTCTATTGTCGCGAGCAATCCCTCACTGAACGAAGATAGGAGCACACTTCTGACCATCCCCCAGATCTTCCTGCAAGCGGAGGTCGATCTGGGATATGTCGATCTGGTCGTCGAGGGAGGTTGGATGGAAGCCAGCCTCCCGGACATCAGTGGCCGGTTGATCGACCTCGAGGCCATCTTTCGGATCCGCCCGATCGAACACGTAGAGGTCTTCGCGGGATACCGTTGGCTGGATGTGGATGTGGACGGCATCCAGGACAATCAGGCCTTCGACACGGACATCACCTTCGGGGGCTTCACGTTCGGGCTGGGATTCTCTCTGTAGCCCGGATCAGCGTCCAGGGCCTGCCACTGCTGCAGGCCTCGACTCTACATTCATCATGTAGTCTCTGAGTTCACGTGCCGGACGCTTGCTGTCGAGATTGTAGGTCAGGTAGCGGTCGAAGCTGAGGGGGTAACTGCCCTCTCTCAGCGCCTGCCAACTAGCACGCTTACCGTCGATCGCCAAGACCTTGACCCTGGAGGATCGTGCCTCCTCCAGGGGAACGATGGCTATCCCTCCAGGTGCCTTCGAGACCCTGGAAACAACATCAGCCCAGGTGGGTTCACCTGAGCCCTTGACCTTGAGTTCGGGGAAGAGCAGATGCCATGCCTGCTTCTGACTTGGTTCATCCTTGGCCCGATGGAAGGTCTCTACATCCATGAAGAGCCGGCTGATGGCCGACCAGTTGTGGATCCGGCCATCCAGGATTTCCCCGACCTGGGTCTTGGACAGAGCCTGGATGGGATTGGTAGGGTTGACGATCGCGACCCAGTGCTTGCGATCCATGACGAGCTGCCGAAGACCCTGCTTCTTCTGCGCATAGCTCAGAGGAAGGGATGTCAGGATCAGGTCCAAGTTGCCTCGCATGAGCTCCTGAAGCCCTTGCTCAGGACCAGGATGGAACATGTAGATCTCGAAGCCTGGGTGACTCTTCTCAAAGGCAGGCTTCACACGATCCATGAACCACTCCTGCCCCCCACCGGCACAAGCAACCCTGAGTGCTTGGGCACGTTTCGATATCGTGGTCCGCGTGGATAGCCTTGGTTCGGTGTGCATGGCAACCGGCTGGTTCGAGTCGAGGACGAGTTCGTAGGCTGCTTCCTCTTCGGGGCTGGACGATATATCGATGTACTCTGGAGACCTGGCGCAAGATGTACAGATCGTGCACAGCAGCAGTGTGGCGATACTCGACACTGTGTAGTCAATCCCCGCCCCCAAATCAGCCCCCCCCAGGTCCAATCTCCGAATGATGGATCCATCGACAAGGAGGGGGTCCCGACCTGAGTCAAGGTGTGGGAAGAAAGGACAGTCGAGGCAAACTCCCACAACATGGAAACAGCCGTGCACCGGTCTCGCGGTTCACGGCTGTCCTGGTCCACGCCCCATGGGAGCGTTCACGCAATCATGGTCTCAGACCTTCGAGATCTCCTTGATCTGGACCTGGATGCTCCCTGTCGGAAGCTCGATTTCGACAGTCTTGCCAGCCTCACTACCCAGGAGAGCTTTGGCCAGAGGAGCCTGGTAGGACACGACGTTCTCCCCCTGCTCTCCATCCCAGGGCCCCAGAATCGTCATGGACTTGGTGTCGCCCGACTCCAGGTCCAGGTAGACCACGCGAGTGCCAGGTGCGACGACCCCGTCGGGAACTTCCTGCTCGGAGATCAGGCGTGCCTTCTTGAGGTTCTCCTCCATCTCCGTCGCTCTCGCGGTGAGGTTGCGCTGTTCCTCCATGGCGGCATCCCACTCAGCGTTCTCGGAGAGATCGCCGAGAGAAGCTGCCGCACCAATAGCCTTGCTGTTGGCCGGAATCTTGACGTCCCGCAGCTCATGGAAAACAGCTTCATAGCTGGCTAGACCAGCCTGGGTGCAGAAGATGGAATCCAGCTCCCAGAAAGGCTTGTCAGGAGCAAGGAAGATTTTGGGGTAACGGTCGTGTGCCACGCGCTCGATGATCTCCTGCACCTTGGGCGGAAACTCTTCGCCTCCAAGGTTGCCAGAGTTCAACAAGGATTGGATCGTGCGTTGATCCACCTCGGCCAGCAACTCGACGAGGAGTTTCCGCTTGCCAGTAAGAAGCGTGACAATGCGATTCATGAGGCGCGTCTTCTCCGCACTGCCCTTTCGAGAAAGGCTGGTCGTGCGGATGACATGAACGATGACGCGTGCCATGACGGAGGCATCCGGCTTCTTCTCCGCTCCATCGAGTGCCCCGTCGGCATAAGCCTTGGTCAGAAGGAACAGAAGGAAGGGGTTCTTGTTCGGAAAAGGAGCAGTGCTATGCCACAGTGCCGCGAGATCCTCGTCGACACCTTCTCCGGTGATCATCTCGAAGAGGGGCTCCAAGCAGTCCACCGGAACATTCTTGAGGTGCGGGAGGACTTGTTTGTGCCACCCTTCACCCAGAACAGCGGGGAGGAAACTAATCGTGCGTTGACGGACCTTGGATAGCTTCAGGTCCCGCAGCTTGTTGAAGTGGAAAGCTCCAGTATCCAGACCAAAGAAGCTCTGCAGGGTCTCGACGAACTCAGCCTGCTCGATTTCATGATGCTCTTCGAGCCAGATCAGGGCTTCGATGGATTCGGAATCCACCTTTCCGGAGGCAGCAATAGGCCCAATCAGCTCATGTGCCAAGGTAAGGATTTCAGCACGGTCGGAATCCCTCGTGCAACGATCCAGATAGGCCTGGATCGCCGTGAGCAACTCATGCACCTTGTTGAGATGGCGCAGGGAGTAGCGAGCCTCTTCCGAGAGACTCAGGGACTTCTTCCGGATCGTGAGTATGGGCCTGGAAGCACTTCCTGCGACGGTGATGAGGGGATCCTCGACAGCTGCCTTCTTGGCCTTTTTCCACCAGGTCGCCCAAGAGCGCGTAGCCACCACCTTGTCCGTTAGCATCTCCTTGATCTGCAGGGAGCTGGCCTTGCCACGATGGAGCCGCAAGACCTTCCGGACGATCTCGACAGGATTGTCCTTGGCCATCTGTTGGAGGCCATCAGGGTCCATCATCTGCATCGCACGGAGGTCGTCCATGGCGAGCGGGGTGAAGCTATCCAAAGCCGTTTGCCAGGGCACCAGATGCTCTCTTCCGTTGGAAAAGCGGATGGTCACCTCATCTTCGTCCTCATCGATCTCTCCGATAACACCCTCTCCCCAACCCGAGGAATGGTAGACAGGCTTTCCAGGGAGATAGCTCATGTTCACCTGGAGACGAAGGAACTGTTTCCAGCTCAACTTCTCGATGTTCCCAGGATCCAAAGCAACATCCACCTTCTTCAGAACGAAGGGGAACCAGGACTCTTTGCCATAGGCGTCAGCCACCACCTTGCCTATCAGGACATCTTGTCCAGACAGTTGCTTGAGCCCGGCCTTGTTCAGATATTCCATCGTAGGGAGGACATCTCCTGTCCGCCCCTTGGATTCCAACGAATCGAGAAGCATGCCCGCCAACATCGATGCGTGATCCTGACGCTTCGAAGAAAGCAGATACTCGAGTGTTCCCAGGTAGTCCTCAAGAGGGCCGGGTTCCTTCATCTGCTCGAGCCATACACGTTCGAGGTCATCAAGGTCGCCAGACTGGATAGCATCACGAAGCGAAGTAGAAGTCACTGACATCACGGGCACAGAGTCCAAGAAAAGGAGGGGCGGAAGCCAAGCATCTGGAATCGACTGGATATGGACCGGGATTGTAGGGATGAGATCATTCGGCCATCCGGGCAATAAGGCTCTCGATGCTTGAGGGAAGCACCTCATCATCACTGATCTTCTCGAAGATCTCGTCGAGAACAGGGCCAGGAGCCACCAGGGTCACGAAGAACTCAGCGTCGAAGAGCTTTCTAAAAGCCTTGATCTTCTTGATCTGGGTCTCGTTCAAGGTCGGCAGGACCTCGATCACCATGGTCTTGCCCTCCCGCCCACGTCCACGGAGAACCATGGTTGGTGAGTAGGCAGCCACCTTCTCGTCCTCGAGTTTGACCTCGAAGCGGCGCGGGGCGTGCGAGTGGGCCAGGCCATGCTTGGACAGACACTGGCAGACTCTCTGCTCCAACTCGCTGAGAAGCGGGCGTCCCCCGCATCGGCCGTAGACCTTGCCCTTCTCAGGTGGAGCAACGAAGTCCTGCTCGAACTCGATGCCGCGCTTGCTGACGAAGATTCCATCTACAGGGCTCCGGGTCTGGGTCGGTTTGACCTCGGTATCGGAACCTGAACGTTTTCTAGCCGCCATATGTTCTCAACAGCGATCCAACAGGAGGATCCCGGAAGGCCAATCGTGTCATCCGATCAACCTAACCACCTAGTGGAAAATCTCTTACAGTGATCCGCTCAGTGGTTTTTCCGGGGAATCCACGGAGCAAAAGGCCGAGGATCTTAGCACGCTACATTCCGCTTGTCAGCATTCCTCTGACCTGCCTCGAACTATTCATGACCTCGATGAGTCTGAGGGCGCCTTTCGGTCCAGGTGGGCAAACACGCACTCGGCTGCGCAGATCTCGCGTTTGCCCACAACGATCTCATGAATCACCAGGGTTTGGCCAAGGCATTCTTGGAGTCAAAGAGGGTCGGAGCAGATCTCAACCAGGGATCTGCCCCGACCTGGTAGGCCCTGCAGGACTCGAACCTACAACCAGCCGGGTATGAGCCGGCAGCTCTAACCAATTGAGCTAAGGGCCCAGGTGGAACCAGGGTCGATCCATGTTGGCGACACCTGAAGTCGATCAGCATATGCAAATGCTGGGGTTCACGGGAGCGTAGATCTCACTTTGCATCCCCTCTCCGGCTGGAATCGACTAGTCGCCGAGGCCTTTGAGCACTTCCTCGTCACCCATGTCGAAGATGTTCTCCCACTCGCTCTCGCCGCATTCCTGGTTGAGGAGCTTGTTCTTCCTTGTTTCCTCGGATTCCCTGCTGTGCTCAGGAAAGAGCTTGAAGAGTGTCTCCAGGTTCTCGGAGAACAGCCCCACCAAGGGAAAGACCTTCTTCTTCGCGAGGTGGCCCGCTTGCTCCAGGACCTTGAACGGGATCAGGATCGGCATCGTCAAGGTCAGGGCATCACCGAAGAGCTCGATTGGAACGATCCTGTTCTCGAAGAGGAAATCCTCTGGGAGGCACCCAACTGCTTCCGGAGAAGGCTCCGTACCGTTGATCGACAGGAAAGGTAGTTGGTAGTGCTGAACGACTATCTTGGCCAGATCCCATTCGGCAATCGCCCCCTGGTCAACGAGGATTTCCACGAAGGGAATCCCCGTGTTGTCCTGCTTGTACAGGGCATCCGAGATCTGCTCGTTGGAGATCTGACTGGTCTGGGCCAAGGCTTCAGCCAGCCGGACCGAAGTGATACGTTCCAACCCTTTCATGGGTCTTCTATCGGCAGGCTCTCCCGGGGACTGAAGCTGGTCTCCTTTCCGGTGGATCTAAGAGCCTTGAGGCGCTAAGGAGCCGGTGACAACAAGGGTTCCAACAAGGGTTCAACCAAAGAGGCCCAGGAAGGAACAGCGCGACCCCTGACCGCAACCAAACATGCTCCTCCCGGCTCTTGATGCCGGGGAAGGGATCTCCTGTCGTTCGATCGACTCTTTCTCTCACAGAGATCACGGAGACACGGAGGCGGTCTTGCTCAATGGTCGTCTTGAATGATGGGACTTCTGGATGGATCTCCGTGTCTCAGTGAGAGAGAAGTGAGTTCACGATGGTTCGATCACGCCAGCACGCGCATGGATGACATCGCAAGATGTGGTGCAGTGAGTTCAACACGCCGATCTCATGAATCATCCGGGCTAGATGTCCAGGTTGGTCACCTCGAGG
>JAJRTL010000077.1 GCA_024278315.1 Planctomycetota bacterium
ACTCGGGTTTCAACCAGGTGCTCAACATGGCGAGCATGTATCCGGGCCGGCCCCAGGTCGCCCAGGGCAAGAAGGATCGCCAGCCTGCGGGGCGCGGAGCACGCAACTCCATCCCGCTTCCGACCCTCGTCCTGGCCGGCAAGGACGGATCCCAGATCCTCAAGCACCTGGGGATCCGCGAAGCCATGGCCTACGACGAGGACATGGAGCTGACCTTGGACACGTCCACGTCCAAGAGCTACACCATGATCTACAAGCGCGTGAAGAAGCAGACCGAAGCGCTCAACATCATCGGGTATCTGGAGGGCAGCTCCAGGAAGATGAAAGATGAGTGCCTGGTGTATTCCTGCCACATGGACCACGTGGGTATGGCTGCGGATGGCGGCGTCTTCAATGGGGCGGACGACAATGGCTCGGGTTGCGCCACGGTCCTGGAGATCGCGGAGGCCTATTCCAAACTGCCCCGATCCAAACGACCCAAGCGCAGCATTCTCTTCGTCGTGGTTTCCGGAGAGGAGCTTGGGCTCTGGGGCTCGGCTTGGTTCACCAAGAATCCTACCTGGCCGGTCGACAAGATCATCGCGGACATCAATATGGACATGCTGGGGCGCAGCACAGCCAAGATCCCCAACGACACGGTGGCCGTCACGCCGACCTTCCGCCACGGCAAATATTCCACCCTCGCTCGCGAAGCTGCCTTTCTCGGGGGAGCTTTGGGGCTCCAGATGGGTAGTGGGGACAAGTTCTACGCGCGTAGCGACCACTACAACTTTGCGAAGATGGGTATCCCCATCGTGTTCTTCTCGGATGACGAGCACGCGGACTACCACAAGCCCACGGACACCTCTGACAAACTCGAATACGACAAACTTCAGAAGATCGCTCGACTGGCTTTCCTGCTCGGCTATCGAACAGCCGATCGCAAAGGCAGACCCAAGGAGCTCGGCAAGCAGACGAGCTGGTTCGAAAAGTAGTCGCCTGACAAGCCCAAGGTCTTCCCGCAGATCAAGAAAGGATCCCCAACATCATGAGCAGTCTCGCTCTCCTCGCAGTTCTCCCGTCCCTGTTCTTCCAGGCTGCCCCTTCGACCTACTCGCCCGAGCACGCGGCCCGGGTCGTCGAAGCGGCGCCCAAGGCCATGGAAGGCATCACGGCCAAGGGCATCGAGAAACAGGTCCGCTATCTCACCAGCATCGAGCTGGAGGGGCGGCTCACCGGAACGCCCGGCCAGAAGAAGGCAGCGGCCTGGTTCCAGAAGCAGTTCGAGTCCTTCGGATTGGAGCCCATGGGCGAGGAGACGCAGAATGGGAATCGGTCCTGGTACCAGAACTACCCCGTGACCCTCTTTGGCATCAAGGAGGAGTCGGGCCTCTACGATGAGCAGGGCAAGCGTGTCTGCAAGTTCGGTGGTTGGTTCAACCTGCGCCGCCTGCTCGCGCAGCAGAAGGACCTGGATGTCCAGGGGCAGCTCGCGTTCGTGGGGCGGTGGCCGGATGCCCGCAACATCGATGAGGAGAAGCTCAGAGACCTCAAGGATCGCATTGCCGTCTACTCGATGAAGATGCCCACGCTCAGCAAGCGTTTCGGCCGGATGCCGGGCATCTACCAGTCCATGTATCTGATGGGCAAGTTCAACCCGCTCGTCAACGGTGCGGCGCGGCATGCCAAGAATGCGGGTGCCTTGGGCTGTATCGTCCTCCTCGAAGAATACACACCCGTGTTCCAGGCTCTCGCCAACACGGCCGGTGTCTGTCGCGGCACGCCCCTCGTGGTTCGCGGCCACAAGGACAAGCTTCGCGGTGGAGGCATGGGCTTTGGCGGAGGTGGTGGCAGTCCGCTCTTCGTGGCAGGAGGGCAGGATGCCAAGGACATCTTGAAAGCCATGGGACTCAAGGCCAGGCATGCCTTCTCGCAGGAGAGCCCCGGCCAGGTGATCTCTCGCCTGAAGATCCACCTGCGTGCTCTGCCATTCAGGGAGAAGACGCAGGCGCCCAACACCGTTGCCGTCCTTCGAGGCAGTGACGAGGAAAGCGACGAGGCCCTGATCTTCTCTTGCCACATGGATCACAATGGCCGCAGCTTCGATGGAGGAGCCTTCTGGGGCGCCGATGACAATGGGTCCGGTAGCGGTACCGTTCTCGAAATAGCCCGCGCCTTCAGCCAGTTGCCCAAGGCCGAGCGGCCCAAGCACAGCGTGATCTTCCTGGCCGTTTCCGGTGAAGAGAAGGGGCTCTGGGGCTCGGCGCACTATGCCAAGAACCCGACCTGGCCAATCGACAAGGTTCTCGCGGACATCAACATGGACATGATCGGACGGAGCACCAAGAAGGTGCCGCACAACGCGATTGCCGTGACACCTACCAACCGGATGTCCAAATACTCGACCCTGACGCGGGACGCCGTCTTTCTGGGGCAGGCCTTCGATCTGGAGTTCAAGAGCGGAGACAAGTTCTACGCCCGGAGCGACCACATCAACTTCGCGAAGATGGGTATCCCCATCGTCTTCTTCTGCGACGATGAGCACCCTGACTACCACATGGTCACGGATACCCCCGACAAGCTCGAATATGACAAATTGGAAAAGCTGGCTCGGCTGGCCTTTCTGCTGGGTTATCGCGTTGCCACGGGTGCCCTGATCCCGGAGAGGCTGGGGCGACAGCCCTCCTGGTTCCATGCCAAGGACTGAAGCCTCGACCACGGGCTGGCAAAGCCGGCCCGGAGAGGGGATCATGAGTCGTCCGGGCGCCAGCTGACCGGCAGCCTGGCTCGGCATACCGTACCCCTGACTCCTCTCGCATCATGAGCCGACCTACCCTCACCGAGCATATCCTTCTCAGCCAGGCCGCCGCGCCGCACGCCACCGGCGAGCTCTCACGAATCCTCGCACGCCTGAGCCTTGCGGGCCGGATGATCTCCCAGCGCATCCTCAATGCAGGCTGCCTGGGAGAACATGGCGATACGGGTGAAGTCAATGTCCAGGGGGAGGATGTCAAGATGCTCGACATCCTCTCCAACGACATCTTCATCCGCGTGTTCGATACACTCTCGTCCGTGGCAGGAATTGCCTCGGAGGAGATGGAGGACATCCACCTCTACGACGATTGGGAGATGGGCAAGTACTTCGTGCTCTTCGATCCCCTGGATGGCTCCGGCAACATCGACATCGATGGGAGCCTGGGCTCGATCTTCGCTGTGCATGCACGACCCGAGGGGGATGGGCCCATCACCCAGGAGGACTTTCTCCAGTCCGGCAAGAACCAGGTGGCAGCGGGCTACATCCTCTATGGTCCGGCGACCGTCTTCGTCTACACCGCTGGCCAAGGCGCGGTGTCGGGATTCACCCTCGATCGCTCGGTGGGCGAGTTCTTCCTGACCCATCCCAATATGACGATCCCCGACGGCGGAGGGCACTACAGCGTCAACGAGTCCAACCAGACCAAGTGGGAGTCGGATGTCGTCGACCTGGTCGAGAGCTACCGACTGGGGAAGACAGGTCTCGGCAAGCGCGGTGCTCGCTACACGGGTGCCTTCGTCGCCGACTTCCATCGCACGCTGCTCAAGGGCGGTGTCTTCATGTATCCCGGTCTCAAGGATCGCCCCCGCGGCAAGCTGCGCTACCTCTACGAGGCCTCACCCCTGTCCATGATCGCAGTCCGAGCAGGCGGCAAGGCCACGGACGGTGTGCGGGACATCCTCGACCTCAAGCCCGAAGCCCTGCACGAGCGCTGCCCCCTCTACGTCGGGAGCAAGTCCGACGTAGACTACGTCATGAGCCGCCTCAAAGGCTGATCCGGACCTCGTCGCTGCAGCGAGCCCTGGCCTGGCCGAATCCCCCTTCGCGCTCTCCGATTCTATTCCTGAACGTGTCCTGCGACGGGATCGGGGCTAGACTGCTCTGTGCTTGGCGCGAGCGAAAGTGGCGGAACTGGCAGACGCGGCAGACTTAAAATCTGCTCCCCGTAAGGGGGTCCGGGTTCAAGTCCCGGCTTTCGCACCAATGTACTTTCCCGCAGGACGGGTTGTGCCTCCCCTCTCCGGTCGCGGGATCAGAACTCGAAGAGGACCGTGAGACCGGTCTTCTTGGCTCTGCTGGATTCGACCCATCCGAAGGCGCCCTTGTACTTCTTGACGAACTTGGCGATCTTGTGGTCGGAGGAGAGAATCATGGGTGGCGTGGAGCCATTGAGGTTCTTGAGCCTGAGCCAGTGGCGGGCCATGACGGCGGGGCTCATGCCGAGGACTCGCGTTTCGAACGCTCGTTGGGAGGCTGATCCATGGCTTCGTCCGAAGGGGCGTGCCTTTCCTGCTAGAGGCCATGTAGAGGTCTGCTTGAGGTAGAGCTTTCGGATGAAGGCCTTGGAAGGTCCGATCTTGGCTTTGTAGGGGTTGTTGGGATTGATGACGAGACTGTACTTCACCGGTTTTGGCGGAGTCTTCTCCGGCGCCGGCTTGGGTCTGGACTCTTGACCCAGCAGCAGGATGAGGCCAATGCTGATGATGAGTTTCTTCATCTTCGAATCTCGAGGTCAGAAGCTCACGGAGAAGCTGAGAGAGATAGAGTTCAGGATCTGGTCCCGGACGTCCGTGCGGTAGTAGGCCGCGCGCAGGCGTACGGACGGTGCGGGGTCCCAGGTGATGCCGAGGATGTTCTCGCGAGCCGGACCGAAGCCGTGCCCTGAGTCGTAGTAGTCGAAGCGATAACTCAGGGCCACCGACTCATCGATCCACCAGGTTGGCTGGATGAAGAAACCCGTCTTGTCCTTCATGATCGGGCTGTTTTCCGAGCTCAGGAAAATCTCTGCCTTCAAGCCCAGGCTGCCCATGCTGTACTCCAGATCGATGCCTGCGAGATCATAGGTGTCGGTGTCGTTGGAATAGATCGGGACCGGAGAGATGCTGTAGGCCAGGTTCATGGCCGGGGGCACGGGAGAGCCAATGACGTTGCTGGCATCTTGGCGAGTGCCGTGCGCAATACTGCAATACTGAGGTTGGTGGAGAGACCCCACTCACCGAACACATAGCCGATGCGCGCACCAAGTGCGAGCTCACCCGGGTTCATGATTTCCGAGCCCACGTATGCACTGTACTCCCACCAGTCGGAATCCTGGCTGCCAGCCTTGAGTCTGCCTCCCACGGAAATCCCGTTGACGACCTCGGGATAGAGCGAATTCAGGGTGTAGATGCGAGACATGAGAGGCGTCGTGCCCAGGATCCGGTCAGGGATGAAACCGGGTCGGGAGATGACGCCAAGTTCGGTTCCTTGGATGCCTGCGCGGATCCGGACAGCATCCTCCGGGCTCCACTGGAAGTAGGCGCGCGCCATGACCACGTTGAAGGGCTCTTCGTGGACGGCGATCTCGGGGTCTCTGACGTTCTGCAGTCGGACGTCGCTGATGGCGTAGACACCGGGTGTTGCGAACAGACTCCACTGCTCTCCCAGCTCCGCCTTGATGTAGAACTCAGTGAAGACGGCGTAGAAGCCACCGGCGCTCCCATCCTTGCCATTGTAGTTCCAGTATTGGGCACTGATGTGGCCACCGAAATCCAGAGCCTTTGCGGAGTAGGCCCTGGCCACTGCACGCTCACCGCCGAGGCGCTCCTCGACGGCATCGGATGTTTCCTCCAGATCGTGGATGCGTTCCTCTTGTTCTTGGAGGCGTTGCTGCAGATCCCGGATCGTCTCTTGGACCGTCTCTACCCGATCCGTTTCGTCCTCGTGCGAGGTCGATGGATCCTGTGCATGGATTGCGGGCGTGGAAGCGAAGGCTCCCAAGATGATGACGAGGAAGGCCTCGAGCACGATCCGCCCTCGGGCAGAAAGCAATTCCATTTTGTGGTCATCCTGTTTTCCCAAGGCGTGGGACTCTTGGCCTTTTCGGACCGCCAGGAGCCCAACTTGATCTCCGGATCAAGTTGGGGATGTGGTGCGTGCATGCGGCACACGATGGACTTCGGCCTCGTACCGCAGGAAGTCGCATTTGACGAAGTCGAAGACCTTGGAGAAGACGATGTCGGGGAAGCTCTGAATCCGGCTGTTGTAATTCTCAACAGCGTCATTGAAGCCCCCTCGCATCAAGGAAACCTCATTCTCGTTGTCGATGAGTCCCTTCATGACCTTGCCGACGAGCTTCTGCCCCTGCAGGTCGGGATAGGCTTCGCGCAGTCCCATGAACTTCTCGCGGACGATCTGCTCGGCCTGCAGGAAGTCCGCGGCGGCTCCCACGATCGGCAGGGCTCCGCCACTGTATTTCTCTCGCATCGAGGCCAGTGCTTCGTGGAGCTCCTTCTCGTGTCCGAGATACTCCTTGGCTACTTTCTCCAGGTTGGGGATGAGATCCGCCCGTTTTTGCAGGGAGACCTGGATATTGGCCCATGCGCGGTCGACGCGTTCCCGCAGGAACACGAGATCGTTGTAGTGGAGCACGAGAACGATGCATCCCATGTAGAGCGGCGCGATGAGGGCAGCCATGAGATAGTCCGTGGCTTCCAGGGCCCCGGCCATCCCGAAGAGCAGGAGCGCTCCGAGGAGGAGCAGGATGAAGGCAAGGTTCAACCAGAGCATCCCACGGCGTGCCTTCATGAGCATGACATCGCGTTAGGAGTAGTTGCTGAGCAACCAGGGCATACCCGCTTCTGGCTGCATGAGTTGGAGGCTTGTTCCCTCGATCGGCTCGATACCTGCATGGCCCAGCGCATAGAGAGGGTCTCCGACTTCGAGCCTGGATTCGGTGTAGCGGCGGCGGCCCTCCTTCTTGCTGCTCTTGTGGCGACTCAGGATCTCCGCGCCCTCGGGGTTGATGGAGAACTCGCCTTCATGGTCCTTGGCCAGGAAGAGGAGGTCGCGATTCTGCTCCTCGATGGTGACCCATTTGGCGTTTTTGCCACTCCCGCGGCGTTCCTGGACGCGGTAGCGGTAGAGCACGCAGGGGGCCTGCGAGATGGGGCCGCGTAGAGGGGCACGTCCCTTGGGTAGTCCCACGACACCTGCAAGCTCGGTGAGTCCATAGACGACTCCCTTGGTCTTGGATGTGGGTATGTTCTCGATCCATCGTTTGAATCTCACCTGCCGGAACCCCAGCCAGGAGAACAGGATCGATACCAGGCCGGAGGCGACGACGATGATGAGAAGCCAGGACCCTTCGACCCGCGTGATCTTGAACTTGGCCATCTCCCTGTCGAAGAACTCACGATCTTCAACGGGGAGCGGAATCTGCGTCGCCTTGCCGATCTTCCAGAAAGGGGCCAGCCAACGCTCGGGGACGGCTTCCCGCTGACGATTGAAGAGCGCGATGCTCAAAGCCACATCTACGCGCATGCGCCTGAGTCGGTGGCGCTCCTTAGAATCCAACCGTTGAAAGGGAGCACTCTCGAACGAGAGCGGCGTCCCGAGACCGGGCCAGTCGATGCCTTCCTTGGTCAGGACCCGTGCGATCTCCCCATCGGCTCCCTGCGTCACGGTTTCGAGCCGCTCGTAGCCGCCCCGGAGGTCATTTTTCATCATCCCGAACCCGAACCATGCGAGGAACGCGGTGATGAGGAAGGTGAGGATGCCCAAGTAGACGAGCAGGCGGTGGATCCCGAAGGTCCAGGCGAGGATCCAGACCGAGAAGGCCAGGAAAGCCAGTCCTCCCCAGCTTGCGAGCAGGCTCTTGAGTGCCCACTCACCACGTTCTTCACTCTCGGCGTATTTGGAGATGAGCCGTGTGTAGGCGCCCAATCGATCGAAGCGCACCTGGATCTCTTCGCGACCCAGCATGGCATAGCCGAAGACGAAGACCTCATCCTTGGGTTGGATGCGCCACTCCCGGTAGCGACGCTTGCCTACCTGTCGTTCCTGGATGGCGGGCAGGGAGAACATCACGTCCTTCGTCGGCAGGACCTCGACTCGCCCCGTCTCATCTTCCAGGTAGAAGTCCCGGAATCCCTCGAGATCCTGGACCGTGTCCCAACTCGTCTTTCCATCGGAGTCCCTACGCTCCACCTCTTCGACGAAGCGGTAGTACACGCAGGGCCTCTTGAAGTAGGGGCTCGTCATGGGGTTGCTTCCCATGACGACACGTCCACTCAGGTTGACCAGGCCGGGCAGTGCTGCGCCGAGCTCGGTGCGCGGCACACGCTCGAGCTGGCGGAACTCACGGATCTTGTCGAAGCTCACTTCCCCGAGGCCGAGCCCGAGGAAGATCGTGAAGAGCAGGAGCAGGATCTTGAGGGGGAGAAGGAGTGCCTTCTTGAGTCCTGGGGACAATGCGGGGCCCTCCGACTAGCCGTCGATCGGGAACATCATGGGACGACGGACCTCGCCCGCCTTGGCAGCGCCGAAGAGGAGACCCACGAGATCCAGGGCGAAGTCGAATGCCGCCCCCGGCCCACGTCCGGTGATGAGCTTGCCGTCAATCTCCACGGCGTTCTCGGTGTAGGTGGCTCCGGCTGCGACGATCTCTTCGCGAACCGATGGATGAGAGGTCACGGTCCTGCCCTCCAGGATGCCGGCCGCTGCCAGCGCGATGGGGGCTGCGCAGATCGCACCGATCCATTTGTCCTGCTTCGCGAAGCGATGGAGCAAGGACTTGACTCGCTCGTCCTCGGCCAGGCGCCGAGCACCGTCCGCGCCTCCAGGAAGCAGGAGCAGGTCGCCCTCTTCTTCGCCGTTCAGCTGGCCTTCACAGCCCAGGACGACACCTCGACTGGCTTGGATGGTCCCACTCTCGTCCAAGCCCAGCACACGAACCTCGGCGCCCGCACGACGCAGCACGTCGATCAGGATGACAGCTTCCATTTCCTCTGCACCTTCGGCGAGAGGAAGAATCACGGTGATCTTGCTCATGAGTTCATTCTCCAGTGGGAGGCGAGTCTATCCCCATTGTCGATCAGGAAGAAACGCAGTCCCCTTTCGGACGATGGCATTCCTGGAGGATAGAGATGATGCCATGGCTGCGATGCTGTCTGATGTTCGCTCTCACCTTGGGTCTCAAGGTGGAGCTCGGCGCCCAGTGGTCTTTCGAGGCGGGACCCGGGCGACTGGCCGTGTCGATAGGGGAGCCGCAGGTGGCGCCTCGGGGCGGCAAGGGGGCTGCGGGCTCGGCGGGGTCCCGGAGACGGGGGCAGAGCGTGGTCCTGCCAGCTACCGTGCCAATCTACCAGGGTGCCCGCATGGTGGGCCAGGGTGAGCTGCTGACCTGGTTGCCCAAGGCAGGAATGGCCGAACTGCGCGCCCTCCTGCCCAAGGGGCGATTCCGGCTGGGGACACCACGCTCCAGGGAGGCCACAGGCAGGCAGGGCCAGGGTGACGCCGATCGCAAGTCGGTGGCTCGCATCCAGGGGGCGTCCCTGGACCTGGCATTCGAATGGCGGGAGGGGGGCCAGTTCCCACGTTATCGCGCCGAGGGTGTGCTGCCGGCCCTCGAGCTGCGTGCGGACCTGTATGTCTATCCGGGTCATGGGTTGGAACTGCGACTGCGGTGTTTCGCGGGGCAGCGTCATCAGGAGGGTGAGAGGCTTCAGTTGCGCGGGAGGTTCCCCGTAGCTTGGGCGGCCGGAAGGGAGCTCCGCTTGGCAGGCACAGCCCTTGGGGCCGACGCAGGGGTCGGTCTGGTCTCCCGCTTTCTGAGCCTGCCAGGTTCAGAGGGGGGCGCGATGCAGGCCTTTACGCTCTCCATCCCTCCCGGTGTCCTCCGACCTGGAGACGGGATCGAGATCGTGCTTCTTGCGCTTGAGGGACGAGACCCCGAAGAGAAGGCGATCGGCGCGGACAGCTTGCGCAAGCGTTTGGGCCATGGGCCCTCCCGGAAGAAGCTCCGCACGTCCAGGCGCTTCCAGGGGCGCGTGGACCGGGATCTCGCAACGATCCTGGCCTCGACGGGGAAGCTGCCGCTGTTGCACCGGGGTGACCATCGGCGGCGCCCCCCCGGCAAGGAAGCCCCTGCGCTCTGGACCCACCTCGAGTTCGATCTGCCGCTCGGGCTCTATCTGCTGGGCTCTGAGCGCCGGGAGTCGCGACTCCTGTCCGCTGCCTGGCAGGGTCTCCAACACCTCATGGGCCGGGATCGTAGCCGTCCTTGGCGCAACGGGACCTTGGGCTATCGACTCCCCGTGCGGCATGGGGCCAGGCATGGCATCGGCCGTGTGGCTCTCGGTCATGTGTTCCTGGAGTCGGCACTCCTCGTCTCGGCGCTGCGCTGCAATCGCTTGCTCTTCGAGGAGGCCCTGCTGAGTCTGGATGCGCTCGTGGATCTCGTGCCGCGCAGCATCCGACAGGCCAAACAGCTTCGCGATCTTGCGTGGCCCCTCGTCAACCTCGAGCTGGGTCTGCGGCTCATGGACCGTCGGCCCTGGCGCAAGGGCGCTGAATCGTTGCTGGCATTCCTCGATCAGGTCTTCCGTGAAGGGAGCTTCGACCTGCGAGAGAGTCATCTTCCTGGCGGTGGCAGAAGCCTCGATCTCTGGCTCGTTTCGGGCCTCCTGCTGCCGGCCTTGGATGCTTCCGTGCAACGCGGTTCCCAGAAGGCCCGCTCTCTAGAGCGAAGGCTCCTCAAGCGCATTGCAGGTCTCCCCGGAGCGCGCGCCGGATTCGCTTCGCGTTATGCCCAGACCGTCCGGGGATCCTGGTTCGCCTCCAAGGTCAAGGTCGATCCCTGCTACGAGATGTGGCTCATCGAGGGCCTGGTGGGCCGCAAGGGGATGCCCGCGTCCCTGTCCTCGCGGCGCCGCAGGTTGCTCTCCAAGCTACCGGGTGAGCTATGGGATCCTGCCACACGCCTAGCCTTCTTGTTGCGTTGGCCCCGTCTGCGCGCAGAGGTCCGGTAGGTGACCAACCGGACGCGCGGATCACCGAATGCCGAGGGAGCCGAAAAGCAGGCTCTGTTCGGCACCAGAGCGGAAGACCTCGATCTCGAAGCTGCGGAAGCGCGAGCCGAGGCGGCGCCGGTCCTGCTTGGCTCTGTCGTAGAGAGCCTGCACCAAACTCTCGAGTTCGGACATGCCTTGTCGGAAGGGGATCGATACCGAGTCGCCCCAGACGTCTTCGCGCCGGTAGCCTACCAGAATGTCATCCTTGCGTAGCCCCAGCTCGGCGGCCGGACTCTGCTCCTGCACCTCTTGCACGCGAAGAGCCGTGAAACCGAAGCGAAGATCGGCCCGTTCCCGGTAGGCTTCAGCCACGCGGGAGAGAAGCCGTATCTCCTTTCTTGGATTGATGGAGGTCAGCAACAGACCGGTGCGCTGGAAAATCCGTATTTGCTTGGGTGTCCATGCGCGGACACTCACGAGTCTCTGCTTCTCGACGCGTTGGACCAAGAGCGGAAGCACTGATCCCTCGCTGGCTCCAAGCAGAGCCTTGGTGTAGTCCCTCCTCGATGCCACGGTCCGGTCGCCGACGCGCATGATGCGTTCTCCACCCCGGAGCCCGGCGCGATACGCTGGCCCACCCGAGACGACGCTCTCGACGAACAGGGACTTGCCTTCCTCGCGGATCGTGAGGCCGAGTGACACGGGAAGGCTGTTTGCGAGCAGGGTGGATTCGAAGACCTTTCGGACCGTGTTGACCGGGATGGCGAATCCGATGTTCTGTGCTTCGGTCTGGATGAGCGTGTTGATGCCGATGAGATTGCCGGTGATGTCGAGCAGGGCGCCACCCGAGTTGCCGGGGTTGATGGCCGCGTCGGTTTGGATCAGCCCATTGAAGGTGATGGCCTGCCGGCCGCGCGTCGCACCCACGCGGAGGCGACGTCCGAGTGCCGAGAGCACGCCGGCCGTGACCGTATTGCTCTGCCCCTTTGGGTTACCGATGGCAACCACGGATTCACCGACCATGAGCTTGGAGGAATCGCCCATCTGGATGGCCCGGAAGAGCTTCTTCTCTCGACTCTTCTTTCGTTCCTTGTTGGCGGCATCTTCGGTGACGATGCGCACGAGGGCCAGGTCATTGTCTTGTGAGCGGCTCAGCAAGCGTCCCCAATACTCGGTCCCATTGCGCAACAGGATCCGGATCGAATAGCCGGCCTGTCCGTGAGCGACACTGACGACGTGCCAGTTGGTGATGACCAGGCCCTCTTCGTCGACGATCACTCCTGAACCCTCGCCGACCTCGGTGAACTTCACGCCGCCTCGTTGTGTACGTTGGGAGATCCCGACCTTGATGTTCACGACAGAGGGGCCGGCTTTCTCGACGGCTTCGACGATGTGTGTGCGTCGAGGATTCCGTGCGGGGAGCACGGGGCTCGACTTGAGCGGGTCCTGCCGGGGCGCCGGTGTGGAGGCCTCCGGGGCCGGGACGGCGGGAGTGAGGCCCGTGGGAGTGAGGCCCGTGGGAGTGAGGGCGGTGGGAGCCGGCTGTGTCGGGGCCGACCTGAGGAGGCTCGGTCCCAACAGGGAGCCCAGTCCGAACGCTGCGAGGATCAAGAGGCTGGTCTGTTTCATCGTCGGGGGTCCTCCTGGTAGGGGGCGATTCCGATGGAGTAGGCTGGAAAACAACTCTACGAACGAAGTCGGGCTCGACTCCTTGCGGCCTGACCCGAACGATTCACGACCTTGGTTCGCAACGATCCCAAGGACCATCCGGGTTAGCGCTGCACCATGATTTCCGCCAAGGGCTTCCTCTCCAAGGCCTTCTTGGGAACCTTGCAACCCTCGGCCGGATAACCCAGGGGGATCAGCATATAGGGCCTCTCGTTGGGACCACGCTCCAAGACCTCGGCCAGAAAGCGCATGGGGCTTGGGGTATGCGTCAGCGTGGCGAGGCCACAGCGATGCGCCGCTGCCAGGAACATTCCGACGGCGATGCCGATGCTCTCCTCGGGATAGTAGACCTGCGAACCATCGTCGCCCTTCATGAGCTTGAAGACGACGACCAGCCAGGGAGCGTTCTCAAGGAAGGCCTTGTCCGGGTCCGTGCCGAGCGGGGCCAGGTCCCGGAGCCACTCCTCGTTGGCGCGTCGCTCGTAGAACTCCCGCTCTTCTTTCTCGGCTGCCCGCCGGATCCTGCCACGGAGTTCGCCATCCTGTACGCAGACGAAGCGCCAAGGTTGCTTGTTGGCTCCGCTGGGTGCCGACCCGGCGGTCCGGATGAGCCACTGCAGGGTCTCGAGCGAGACGGGACGGTTCGAGAACTCCCGGACCGTCCTTCGTGATCTCATGATCTCGTATTCGTTGCGCGCCGCATCTTCTACGGCTTGGCGTGGATCGGGGAGTGGATCGAGAGGGACCATTTCCGGCATGCTTGGCTTGTCGTGCATGCCGGGAGTCTACCCTGAAACTCCCAGAGCCGGCCCCTCAGAGCTTTCGGACCTTCTTGGGGGTTCCGCTGGCCTCGACGGGAACCGCCTTCTTGGCCAGTTCTTTCCTGATGGCTGCTTCGAGCTCATCGGGGTTGAAGCCGAAGGGACCCTTGCCGCCTGCATAGCTGAGCTTGCCATCGGTGCCCACGAGGTAGAGTCGATCGGGCCATCCCTGCCAGGCCTCACCGACCTTGTTGTCGATCTTGTCGATGACTGCAGGAATCATATCGAGCCCCAGGTCGACGACGCACTTGCTGGCGACTCCGAAGCGCTCCTCTGTGGTCACAGGATCCTCCACGACCGGGCCACGGAACATCGGGCTCTTGCTGTCGATGGCGTGGGCTTCCTTGATGTAGACGAGCATGAACTGGACGTCCTTGCCGTAGGTCTCGTAGAGAGACTTCAGCCGACCGGCTGAACTGCGGAAGGGAGGTCAGGTATAGGAACCGAAGATGAGGGCCACAGGCTTGCTGCCCTGGAAACTCGAGAGCTTGACGGTCTTGTTCTTGTCGGCAAGCCAGGCCAGCTCGAAGTCGGGGGCGACCTGCCCTGCCTTGGGAGCCTCTGGTCCTGCCTGTCGACGCTGACCCGCTTGGCGGCTTGGCCGACGTGCCGGTAACTCCTCCTTGCCGAGAGTTCCGTCCTGGTTCTTGTCCACTTTCGCGAACCAGGTGGAGAGCTCGGCTACGGCGATCTCGCCATCCCGGTCGCCGTCGAAGAGGCTCGTCAGCCACCGCTGCCGCCGCTCGGCCATGCGCTTCTCATCCTGGCCCTGCTGGCCGCCGCGCCGACTTCCACGACGTCCCCTCTGCGGCATGCTCTTGGTGAGCTTCTCCATATCCACATCACCGTTCTTCGTGGTGAGTCCGGCGATGTGGGCCTTCCACTCCTTCTCGGAGATTGCACCATCCTTGTTGGCATCGGCAGGAACGATGAGGATGCTGATGGCCATCCGCTTCATCATCTCCTCGCGGTTGCCCCGCTGCCGGTTGCCACCTTGTCTGTTGCCACGACGGCCGCCGTTCTCGAAGTCCTTGGCCGAGAGGACGCCATCCCCGTTGCGATCGAAGCTCTTGAACTTGCTGTCCTCGCGAGGGTATTCCTCGGGAGTGACCTTGCCGTCCTGGTTCCTGTCATATTTTCTGGCCAGCAGGTTCCAGACCTGGTTCTTGCCTTGGCTCTGTCGAGCGGCTTCCGGGCTTCTCTCGGATCCACGTTCTTGTGCCTGGGCGTCGGCGGCAATGAGCGCCACGAGGCCCAGGAGTCCTAGCATCTTCATGCGCAAACCTCCATTTGTTGGTTGTTCGCATCATGCCCTCTCGAAAGACTCCCAGGGGTCGTTTTGTGGCATGTGACAAGGATGGTAGGGTTGTCGCTCTCCTGTCCTTCCGTGGGCAGGGGATCCTGCTGGCGATACGCTGGCGAGCAGGGTTCGAACCGAAGCAGAAATCTCTAGCCCGGACGATTCATGAGATCGTTGTGAGCAAATGCGAGATCGGCGCAGCCGAGCTCGCATTTGCGGTCTGACGAGCGCATTTCGAGTTCAGGACGGCTGCGCGAGATATGAGGCGACCCAAGAGCAAGAGGGTCGTCGAATCGAAGCCATGCCGAGCGAACCGATAGGTTCGCGGTCCTGGACCGAAAGACGCCGTCAGACGCATCGAGGTCATGAATCGTCCGGGCTAGAGGAGCAAGGAGAAGTGCCATGGTACCGAGAGTAGGTGTCGTCCTTTCAGGCTGTGGATACCTGGACGGAAGCGAGATCCATGAGAGTGTTTGTACCCTCCTCGCGCTGGATCGTGCCGGTGCAGCGACCAGGATCTTCGCGCCGGATGTGGAGTTCGATGTCGTGGATCATCTCAGTGGGGAGGCCACGGGGGAGAAGCGCAACGTGCTCGTCGAGGCGGCGCGCATCGCGCGCGGTGCCGTGGAGGAGTTGGGGGCGGCAAAGGCAGAGGATCTGGATGCGCTGATCCTTCCCGGTGGCTTTGGTGCGGCCAAGAATCTCAGCACCTTCGCCACCGAGGGAGTGCAGGCCTCCATCCATGAGGGACTCTCAGCACTCATGCGCGACATGCACGCTGCGGGCAAACCCATCGGTGCGATCTGCATCGCGCCAGCGCTGGTGGCCTTGGCTCTGGGCGGGGATCACCCCGTGCTTACGGTCGGCAACGATGCGGGCACGGCGAGTGCACTCGAAGAGTTGGGTTGCCGGCACCAGGACTGTCCGGTCCAGGCCTTCGTCGTCGACCGGGAACAGAAAATCGTGACCACGCCTGCCTACATGCTCGGACCCTCCATCGCCCATGTGCAGGAGGGGATCGACAAGTGTGTACAGGAAACCTTGAAGCTCATCTGAGAACTCTTATGAACCTACCAGCCCTGACGAGCCTTGGCCTCCTGATGTTTCTTTCCCAAGGTGTCGACAAGATGCCCGCAAAGCAGGCCAGCAAGTCCCCGCAGGATCCGCAGACGGCGAAGTCGGAGAAGGAGAAGCCCGGGAAGAAGACGACGGATCACGACTCGATCGACACCCTTGTGGCGGCCCTCTACGATGTGATCTCCGGTCCCAAGGGTGAAAAGCGGGACTGGAAGCGTTTCGCATCGCTGTTCCATGCCGGCGGCAGGCTCCAGGCCCTGGCGCTGGGGCGCGACGGCAAGAGGCGCTACATCACGATGACTCCCGAGGACTACGTCAAGCGTTCGGGAACCTGGGCCGAGACGAACGGTCTCTTCGAGAAGGAGACCCATCGTGAGCAGGACGTCTATGGTCACATGGCCCAGGTGTTCAGTTCCTACGAACTTCGAGTAGGGGGTGACGCCTTCGAGGCAGGGAAGAAAGCGGATCTGGTGGGGATCAATTCCATCCAATGCTGTCAGCTCGATGGCAAGTGGCGTATCCTCTCGATCCTCTGGGAGGATGCGCGGAGCGCTGGCCCGATTCCCGATCGCTATCAGGGCAAGTCCAAGAGCGAGATTCCCGAGCAGGACGAGCATGTGCCCGGCAGCGGCGCCAAGAAGGGCAGCGGCGCCAAGAAGGGCAGCGGCGCCAAGAAGGGCAGCGGCGCCAAGAAGGGCAGCGGCACCAAGAAGGACGGAGATGACCGAAAGTAGTGAGAACCGTTTCTTCGCACCCTGCACCTTGGGGATCGAAGCTGCGCTGGTCCAGGAGCTCGGCGAGCTGGGTGCCCGGGGAATCGAGGCGATGGACGCTGGTGTCTGGTTCCAGGGAGATCGTCGACTGGCCTATCGGGCCAATCTCTGGCTGCGCACAGCCATCCGGGTCCAGGAACTCATCCTCGAGTTCCCCGTGAGGGCCCAGCAGGACGTCTACGACGCAGCCATGGGCATCGACTGGTCCCGCTTCATGACCGTGGACCAGACGCTGGCCGTGGATGCTTCCACCCGCGACTCCGTCCTCCCGCACTCCAAGTATGCGGGGCTTCTCGTCAAGGACGCGGTCTGCGACTGGTTCCGGGGTCGGGAGGATCGGCGCCCCAATGTGGATCGTGAGAGCCCCAACCTGCCGCTCAAGCTGGCCATCCATGGCGAGCGCGGCCTGCTCTACCGCAATCTCTCCGGTCGCAGCCTGCACAAACGGGGCTGGCGACCGATCCAGGTACGCAGTCCACTCAACGAGAGCCTCGCGGCCGGTTTGATACGGCTCTGTGGCTGGGATCGACGTTCGGCCTTCGTGGACCCTATGTGCGGATCGGGCACCTTCGTGATCGAAGCGGCGCTGCTGGCCTCGGGCAGGGCTCCGGGGATGGGGCGCGACTTCGCCTTCCAGTCGGCACCCGACTTCGATGGCAGACTCTGGGAAGAACTGCTCCTCGAGGCGCGCGAGAACGTCAAGACGCGGCTCGACTTCCCGATCCTGGGTGCGGATCGCCACGGTGGTGCGCTCGAGATCGCGCGCCTCTCGGCCGAAAACGCTGGCGTTCAGGACTTGATCCGTTTCTCACGATCCCAGGCCGCGGACCTCGACCCTGGCTTCGCACCCAAGTGGGTCTGCTGCAACCCGCCCTACGGCAAACGGCTCGGGCGTGGGGACGATCTGGTCCAATCCTGGATCGAGCTCGGCAACTTCCTGCACCGACAGTGTGATGGGGCCGAGGCGTGGATCCTATCGGGCAACAAGGAACTCACCCGACATCTTGGGCTTCGCACTTCGCGCCGTCTCCTCGTTCGCAATGGTTCCTTGGACTGTCGGTTCCTCCGCTACGAGATCGGCGAGCGCAAGGACGAGGCCTCGGAGCCTGCGTCGATCGTGCAGAGCGAGCCAGTGGTCGTCAGTGGTTCCCGCTCCGATGAGCAGGGGGATCCGGCCTCGCCCTGGGTCGAGGCCGCCTTGGGCCTGTTGCCCGATGCCTGTCGGATCCTGGATCTGGCCGCGGGTGGCGGACGCCACAGTCGACTCATGCTCAAGGAGGGACACAGGGTCACCGCGGTGGACAAGGACATTGCCTCCCTGGGCGATCTGGCCTCGCATCCTGGACTCGAGGTTCTCGAGGCGGATCTCGAAGACGGGGGCCCCTGGCCTCTCGAGGGGCGGACCTTCGACGTCGTCCTGGTCACCAACTACCTGTGGCGACCTCTCTTCCCCAAGCTGGTGGACTGCCTCGCTCCCGGCGGCATCCTGATCTACGAGACTTTCGCACGCGGCCAAGAGGAGATCGGCAAACCCGACAACCCCCTCTTCCTCCTCGAAGAGAACGAGCTCCTGGAGACCTTCGTGCCCGACCTCACCGTCCTGGCCTACGAGCATGGCCTCTTCGAGGAGCCCCGCCCCGCCATGAAGCAGCGCATCCTCGCTAGCCTGCCCAAGTAGCGACGATCCTGTCAGGCGTAGTCTTCGATGGGAGGGCAGAAGCAGACGAGGTTGCGGTCGCCGTAGAGGTCGTTCACGCGTGAGACCGGGGGCCAGTACTTGTGGCTCTTGGTCCAGCTGGCGGGGAAGGCGCCCTTCTCCCTTGTGTAGGGTCGATCCCAGTCTTCGCGTGCGAGACTCTGCGGATCATGCGGCGCGTTCTTGAGAGGGTTGTTCTCCTTGTCCATCCGCCCCTCTTCGATCTCGCGGATCTCGTCGCGGATGGAGATCATGGCGGTGCAGAAGCGGTCCAGCTCCTGTCTGGACTCGCTTTCGGTCGGTTCGACCATCAGCGTGCCTGCGACCGGCCAGGACATCGTGGGCGCGTGGAACCCATAGTCCATGAGCCGCTTGGCGATGTCGTTGACCTCGATGTCCGCACTGGCCTTGAACGGCCGCGTATCGAGGATGCACTCGTGTGCCACGAAGCCGCCTTGCCCCTTGTAGAGGACAGGGTACGAATCCTCCAGTCGCTTGGCGATGTAGTTGGCATTCATGATGGCCACCTGGGTGGCTTCGACCAGACCTTCGATGCCCAGCATCCGGATGTAGGCATAGGAGATCGGCAGGATCGAGGGACTGCCCCATGGCGCGGCGGCAATCGGCCCGATGGCCTTCTCGCCTCCACAGTCGGCATAGGGATGGCCAGGGAGGAAGGGTGCCAGGTGTGCAGCAACACAGATCGGCCCCATGCCCGGTCCACCGCCACCGTGTGGGATCGCAAAGGTCTTGTGCAAGTTGAGATGACAGACATCACCACCCAGATCGCCGGGGCGACTCAAACCGACCATGGCGTTCATGTTGGCGCCATCCAGATAGACCTGGCCGCCGTGCTCATGGACGAGGTTGCAGATGTCCATGATGGAGGATTCGAAGACCCCGTGTGTGGAGGGGTAGGTCACCATGATGGCAGAGAGCCGCTCACTGTGCTGCAGGGCCTTCGCGCGCAGGTCCTCCATGTCGATGTTGCCGTCCTTGTCGCACTGGACGACGACGACTTCCATGCCAGCCATCTTGGCGGAGGCCGGATTGGTACCATGCGCCGAGCTGGGGATCAGGCAGACCTTGCGTTGTTCTTGCCCTCGACTGCGATGCCAGGCCCGGATGACCAGCAGGCCCGTGTATTCGCCCTGTGATCCCGCGTTTGGCTGCAGTGAACAGGCTGCGAACCCTGTGATCTCATTGAGGTCACGCTCCAGTCGACGGAACAGCTCGCTGTATCCTCGAGCCTGATCCGCCGGAACATAGGGGTGGAGCCCGCCGAAGCCTGCCTGCGTGATCGGCAGCATCTGGCTCGTCGCATTGAGCTTCATCGTGCAGGACCCCAGCGGGATCATGGAGGTCGTGAGGCTCAGGTCCTTGGCCTGGAGGCGGTTGAGATAGCGCAGCATCTCGGTCTCGGATCGATAGGAGTGGAAGACCGGGTGCCCGAGAATGGCCTCGCTGCGGGTCAGATCCGCCGGCAGTTCCGGTGTCTGCTTGGCCAAGGCCTTGAGGTCGAGCTTGGCGACATCGCCACCGAGGATCCAGTACAGGTCCTGGAGGTCACGGTCCTCGATCGTCTCATCGAGCGAGAGACCCAGGGTTCCGTCCCGGAAGTAGTGGAGGTTGACCTCCTTCTCGGTCGCGCGCTTCTGGACTTCCTCGATCGAGAGCGGACCTTGCGTCAGGTGGATCGTGTCGAAGAAGGTGGCGTTGCGCTGCTTCCAACCCAGCTCGCCAAGGGCCGCGGAGAGTGCAGCGGTCTGGGATCGGATGCGCTCGGCGATGGCGCGCAGACCCTCGGGGCCATGATAGACGGCATACATCGAGGCCATCACGGCCAAGAGGACCTGTGCCGTGCAGATGTTGCTCGTGGCCTTCTCACGACGAATATGCTGTTCGCGGGTCTGCAGGGAGAGGCGCAGCGCTGGTCGGCCTTCGCTGTCCACGGAAACGCCGATGATGCGTCCGGGGATCTGTCGCTTGAACTCCTCGCGTGTGGCCATGTAGGCCGCGTGGGGGCCGCCGTATCCCATCGGAACGCCGAAGCGTTGCGTCGAGCCTACGACGATGTCCGCGCCCAGTTTGGCCGGTGCCTCGAGCAGGACGAGAGCCATGGGGTCAGCGGCGAAGGTGACGATGATGCCGGCTTTCTTGGCAGCGGCAGCGAGCTTGCGGTAGTCGCGGATCTCTCCCGAGCTCGTGGGATACTGGACGATGAGCCCGAAGACGCTCTCATCCAGCTTCATCTCCTCGACATCTCCCACTTCGATGTCGAACTCCAGGGGCTCGGCGCGTGTCTGGATGACCTCGGTGGTCTGACGATGGCAGTCCTTCGAGACCAGGAAGCGATTGCGGTCCTTGCCCTTGACCACGCGATGCGAGAGCACCATGGCTTCGGCTGCCGCCGTGGCCTCGTCGAGAAGCGAGGAGTTGGCAATGTCGAGGCCGGTCAGGTCGAGGATCATCGTCTGGAAGTTCAGCAGGGCTTCCATGCGGCCTTGGCTGATCTCCGCCTGGTAGGGCGTGTACTGTGTGTACCAGCCTGGGTTCTCCAGCACGTTGCGCAGGATGATGGGTGGCGTTTGCGTGCCGTGGTAGCCCAAGCCGATGTAGCTGCGCCACACCTGGTTCTGGGAGGCCAGCTCGGTGAGGTCCTCAAGGAGTTGCGTCTCGCCGAGCGCCGGCTCCATCTGGAAGTCGTCCTTCCGCCGGATCGCATCGGGCATGGCTTTCACGAGCACTTCCTCGAGGGACGAGCATCCCATGAGGGAGAGCATGCCCTCGTAGTCACTCCTACGGGGGCCGAGGTGTCGGGGGCAAAAAACGTCGGCGCGGGGGAAACTGTCAGAAATCACGGGATTCAGGCTCTCTCGGGTTCCAGGGGAGGCTGTCCAGTTGGAAAAACGGACAGGAGATCCTAGCCCGAACGATTCATGACCTCGATGCCTCTGACGGGGATCTTTCGGTCCAGGACCGCAAACCTGGCGGTTGGCTCGGCATTGCTTCGATTCGACGACCCTCCTGGGTCGCCTTCATCTCGCGCAGCCGTCCTGAATCCGAAATCTCCTCGTCAGACCGCAGATGCGCTACCGGCTTCGCCAGCAGCGCATCTGCTCGCAACGATCTCATGAATCATCCGGGCCAGCGATCTGCCTGCCGCTTTTCCTGGGGGATTTCTCCGCCCCGGGATGTCTCGAGTGGGATCCGGTCCCGTGGACGACCCGATATCAGCCCTTCTTCGCTGCCTTCGCTGGTCCGTAGCCCTCTCGCAACTCCTCCATGCTCTTGATGCCCAGGAATCGCCGGGTCAAGACCAAGAGGTTCTTGCGGGTCTGCTTGGGCAGGTCGCCGACATGGCTGAGCACCTGGGTGAGGCGGGGCTTCCACCAGACGGGTTTCCGGTGACTGAACCCTGCGGCGAAGAGACACATCTGGAGTCCGGGATCCGTGGGCTGGAGTCGTCCGGCCTTTTCGAAATAGGCCCACATCTTGCCTTGCTGCGGATGCCCCACGATCTCCATGTTCAGCATGAAGAGGCCCAGGTCGAACCAGGCCAGGGCCTGGATCCGAGGGTCGCCTTCCTGCCGGGAAGCGGTGTCGAGGACGCGACTCCGCAGGGACTGCTGCAGGTCCCCGGCCATCTTGCCTGCCGAGTGCAGGTCGGCTCTGCGAACATGGCTCTGCGAACTCAGATAGATAGCCGTTCGCCGAAGGGTCTCGAAGTGGACTTCGGCGTCCGAACTGGACTCCAGGATGTCCATCATGTCCTCCACGAGCTGCTCGATCCTGTACTTCGGATCGATGGCCACCTCCTTCGGCCCGAAGGGCAGGCTCTTGGCGGTACCGATGTCGAGGGGTTGACAGAGAGTGGGGGGGCCAAAAATCGTGGGTAGGGCGGCCGTCAGGGCCAGGGCGGAGAGGGACAACAGTGATCTCGATACCATGCTTCCTCCTTGGGGATCGCGGCTTGTGAACTGTCAGCAAGGACGCTGGTCCCCAGGAAGTGTTAACCCGAACCATTCATGACCTCGACCCGTCTGGCCGGCATTCTTCGGTCCAGGACCGTACGTAGGAGAAGCGCCCCCCGTGCGAGCAGGGGACGCTTCTCCTGGTGGCGATTCAGCCGGTTCAGCGGATGATCATGCTGCCGACCTGACTCGTGATGAGGTTGGCCTTGTTGGCGCCTGCCTCGGTCAGGACCAGCTGCACGTCGATCGTGCTGCGTCCGATGTTGGAGGGGATGGGAAGCGGGATGTCGAGCTTGCCGGTCGAGGGGACGCTGATGGCGAACACGACGATGGGCAGGACACCCAGATCGCAGCCCGTCATGCCCAGGCCTGCGAGGGAGACGGGGCTCTTGAGGCCGCCATGGGCTCCGACCAGGACCAGGCCGGCAGCACTACCCTTCTTGCTCAAGGTCAGTGTGTATTTGCTGTTGCCGGGCTCGGGCACCGAATTCGCGTAGAAGGCATGTCCCTGTGTGGAGGGAAGGCAGATCTTGCCGTAACGATGCAGCCAGGGCGAGCGGCGGACCGTGAGTCCACGGAGGAAGCCCGTGCTGCTGCCATAGGCCGCCTTGTGGAGCAGCTTGCCGTTGCGCCAGGTACTGGCCTGGTCGCCGCCCTTGCCCGAGCCCAGGACGACGAGATCGCGGGTCTTGGGGTCCTCGATGGCCTTCCATGCCTGGAAGTGGGGAGGGAAGAAGGAGAGCTTCTTCGTCGACTTGTGGGTCGTGGGGTCCACGAAGTAGAGGTCTGGGCCAGAGAAGTTGCCCTTGGCCATGACCAGGAGTTGACCGTCCGCACCGAGTTCGATGCTGCGAAGCGTGTCGAGATTGATCGGCGGCGTGTTGAAGATGGCTGTCCAGTGCTTCGTGTTTCTCGGGTCGATCTGATAGACCGTGCCGCGGCCGAAGCCCGCGCTGTCGAAGTTGACGTAGACGTAACGGCCGTCGGTGCCCATGACCGGCCGCTTGCGCGAATGCTTGGAGATGGTCGTGACTTTGCCTCCCGTGAGGGGCATGCGAGCCAGACGCGTGTTGGTGAGGAACCAGATCTCGTTGCCCACGACATCCAGATCCAGGATGCGCAGGTCACCGGTGAGTGCGACGTTGTTGAGCTTCTTGCTGGCGATGACCTTGCCGGCACCGGCGATGAGGCTGTAGATGTTGGGCGAGACGGGCTTGGTTTGGTCCGCGCCGGTCGTGCCCACGATCAGCGTCGTGGGGTTGTACGGATCCTGGTCGATGGAGTAGGCCCACTTGAGGTCTCCGCTGACACCGGTCATGGCGCTCATCGTGCCCTTGACCGCATCGATCAGGAAGAGTCCTCCCCCGGTGGTCTTGCTGGGGTAGGCCGTGGCGATGAACTCACCGGCGGCGGCCTGTGCGGACAAGGTGGAGCCAAGGCCCAAAAGGGCGATGGCGAGGGTACGCAGTCTCATTGCATGTCTCCTGTTGGATTGGGAAAAACCGCAGGTCCTCGTGGGTCTTCCCGAGGAGGCAGGCTGCGGGCAAGGCTATGGGAAAGCCTTGCCCAGCATGCACTATCGCTGCATGAAAATGCGATGGGGTAGATGGCCTAGCCCTGCCCTTGCCCCACAACTTCTCCTGGACAACAACAGGATTCGACTGGAGTGAGGACAAGGCAGAGCCCTGGACCTTGGGCAATATCTATCAGGACTCTCTCGGCCCCAGCTTGGCCTCAAACTCTGAGCTGAGCTGAGCTG
>JAJRTL010000078.1 GCA_024278315.1 Planctomycetota bacterium
CGGCTCGCCGACCCTGGCGGATGGTGCAGTGTAGGAAAAGTGGTGGTGGGCGATACTGGACTCGAACCAGTGACCCCTAGCTTGTCGAGCTAGTGCTCTAACCAACTGAGCTAATCGCCCACCCTTCCCTGCGAGGAGGAGTCCTGCGGGGGTGACGGGAGAGAAATATCTCTGCATCCGTCGGGGGCGGGGAGGTTAGACCTGGGGGCTTGGGGGTGCAAGCACTTTCCCCAAGGGGCCTTGGGGTGGGGGGATGGAGGCTGGGGGGCGAATGGGGTCGCGTGTGCGCGACGAGTATCGGCGAGATTGGTGGAGAAAGCAGAGGGAGGCAGGTTTGCCGGATCGTGCTCGGGCGCATAGGCTTGGGTCACTGCCCTGTGTGTTGGCTCCTTCGAGGGGAGATGGAGCCGCGCCTGAACCCCCTGATCCAGATGCTCTACTCGCTTGATGCTCCTGGTCCCCGGCTCGGTGAACCCCTGCGGCTCGAGTTCGGTGGATTGTCCTGGTTGCTGGAACGTAATCGCCAGGGCGTACACTGTCGTGTCCAGTCGGATATCGATGCGGCTCCCGGTCTGCGTTTCGAGGGGCTGCTCGGCATGCCCGAAGAGGGCTGCTGGTTGCGCTTCGACGCCATGGCTCCCGCGCAACCGGTGGAGCTCGGCATCACGACCGATCTGGCGCTCATGCCGGGCGGGCAGGTGCGCGGATACCTGGGTCTACCGCTGGTCCTGAGGCTCTCGGCCTTGACGATGGAGCCTCGACGCGTCGGGGAGCAGGTCGAGGGGATGGAGCTGCTGCGCTTGCCCGAGCCCGGCCTGCGGCTGGGGTGGCGTGAGCGCGAAGGCTACTTCCATCCCTGGAAGAGCCCGCTGCTGGCCCGGCCCGGCGATGGTGGACCGCAGGATGCCAGTCGCCTCTGGTTGCGCGCGCGTCTCCACAACCACAGCGAAGAGGTCGTGCGGACACGCCGATGTCGCATCGAGTTGGAGGGCCTGGAGGCCCGGCTGCTTCGTCGATACGCCTTTGCTCCGGCCATGGATTGGAGCCTGGGGCCCAGGAGCACGATCACGTTCCGGCATCTGCCCAACCTGGATCGACTCTTCCTGGACAGCGAAGAGGGGGCCGAAGAAGGAGGCGCTGCGGACGAAGGGCCCGAGTGGACACCCGGCGAGGAGATCGCCCGATGAGGTCTCTGTTCGCCACCACCTTGCTGCTCTGTGGGCTGACGCTGTCCTGCCAGACGGGACCGAGCCAGACGGAGAAGGACCTGCTGGCCGAGCTCCAGAGCCTCCGGGCCGAGCGCGAGAGCCTGGACTACCTCGGCAAGATCAAGAACGCGGTCGAAGCCTGGCGCAAAGCCATGAACGCCGCTCTCGCCAAGTACAGCGAAGAGCTGGCGGCGACGCGCCTCGAGAGCCAGCAGCAGATCACGACGATGGCCGGCAGCCTGGATGGTATGGCGCGCGCCCTCATCGCGCGCAAGGAAGCACAGGATCGATTCCTCAACGAGGCCGAGAAGGACCGTGTTCAGGCGCGCAAAACACTCGAGGAGTTCAAACTCGAACGGGAGGCCTCCAAGATCGAGCGCGACGCCATCAAGCTCGAACGCGACAAGGTCACGGCACTCCTCGAGGTGGCTCAGAGGGCGCGGGACGAGGACGCGAGGCAGCGGCGGGAAGATGCCGCGAGCAGGAAGGAGCTGAGTGCGCAGATGGGCAAGCTCGCCGAGGCGAGCACCCAACGATCCGAGCTCTTGCTCACAGGCGTCGACAAGAATCGCAGTGGCTTGCAGTCCCTGGATCTCGCGATCGTTGCAGTGATGAAGAAACTCGGCGACCTGGAAAAGAGCGCCGCCGATCCCGAGGCAGCGGCGCATGTACTGGGGCAGATCGAGAGGCTCGGCAAGGCCCTCGCTGCCGAACAGAAGGAGGCCGCGCTGGCGCGCGAGCGCGGCCGTAAGGATCAGCAGGGTCTCGAACTGCGCATGGACGCCCTTGCCAAGGTCACCGAGCAGAGCTTCGCGCGGCTCGAGAAACAGCTGGACCAAGATCGACAGGAGCGAGAGAGAGAGGCGGCTGCCCGACGCGCTGCGGTCAAGAAGGCCGAGGTGCCCGTCACACAGAAGACCGCATTGCCGCGCAGCGAAGACCGCGATCCCTCGAAGCTCCTCGGCGGGGCGGAGCCCTTCTGGCAGAACCCCTTCATCGCCATTCCGAGTGCATTCCTGCTCCTGGTCCTGCTCTTCGTCCTCCTGAGGAGGAGCCCCGAGGAGGTGGGCATGGATCGGCGCGAGGAGCCACAGATGCGTGAGCGTGATGCACTGGAGTCCATCGCCGACTCTCCAAGCATGCCGGCCGGGTCGGAGAGGGCCAAGGCACCTGTCCCAGAGCCGCTGAGCGCCATGGTGCCCACCGCCGCTCGGATGGAAGGTCGGATGCCCTCGCCCAGACCCGAGGCCAGCGAGCCAGCGAGTCCTGGGCGAGCCGTGGGCCACGCGGTCTCAGCCAGCCAGGGGGGGCGCAAGGTCGACTCGGCCTCCATGCCGAGGCCGCGCTGCGTGAGCCTGCGCATTCCGGGTGATGAGCTCACCGAGGGAGCCGAGGAGCTCCTGCGGGATCGACTCTCACGGGATCCCCGCATCCTCGTGGAGCCACGTCCCCGCCTGGAGAGGCGCGGCGACGGAAGCCTCTCAGCACGCTTCTACTCTGTGGGTGGGCTTGCCGAGACCGAGGTCGAAGCCCTGTCCAGAAGCCTCAGGAGCCTGGTTGCCAACCGTTGAGTCAGGCCCCTCCTTGCTCTACGATTCCCCGCCCATTTCTTCCGGAGCGGCCCTCCTGTAACGAGGCGCCGCCCACACCGACAGGCACGACAAGGGTGCCGAAGCGAGGATAGGCGATGATCATCGGAGTCCCCAAAGAGATCAAACCGCAAGAAGGCCGGATCGGCATGGTCCCGGCTGGCGTGGCGCAGCTCGTCGAAGACGGGCATCAGGTCCTCATCGAGAAGGATGGTGGAAGAGCCGCCGGCATTCCGGACGAGGCCTACGAGAAGGTCGGCGCCAAGATCCAGGGCTCCGCTGCCGAGGTCTGGGCCCAGGCGGACATGATCGTCAAGGTCAAGGAGCCGCTCGAGAGCGAGTGGCCCATGATCCGCGATGGCCAGACGCTCTTCACCTACTTCCACTTCGCCGCCGCTCGCCCGCTGACCGATGCGATGCTGGCGTCGGGTGCCTACTGCTTTGCCTACGAGACCCTCGAGGATCCGCGCGTCGATGGACTGCCCCTGCTGACTCCGATGAGCGAAGTCGCCGGACGCATGTCCGTGCAAGAGGGCGCCTATCACCTCGAAGCCCCCCGCGGCGGCAATGGTGTGCTGCTCGGTGGCGTGGCCGGCGTCGAGCCGGGCAAGGTCGTCATCCTCGGCGGCGGCATCGTTGGCACCGAGGCTGCACGGATGGCCGCAGGCCTGGGCGCACGCGTCTTCATTCTGGACATCGACCTGGACCGTCTGCGTGAGCTCTCCCTGCTCCTGCCCGGCAACGTCTTCGTCCTGCACAGCAGCCGATACAACATCCTCGAGCACATCGCCGACGCGGATCTTGTCGTGGGCGCCGTCCTCGTGAAGGGCCACCGCGCGCCGATGCTCGTGCGCAAGGAGGATCTGGCCGGCATGAAGGACGGGGCTGTCATCGTCGACGTCGCCGTGGATCAGGGCGGCTGCATCGAGACCTGCAAGCCGACCACGCACGAGGACCCCACCTTCGTCGTGGATGGTGTCGTCCACTACTGCGTGGCCAACATGCCCGGTGGTGTGCCTCGCACGTCGACCTTCGCACTGACCAACGCCACAACGCCCTACATCCGCAAGCTCGCGGCGTTGGGCGCGGTCGAGGCCATCAAGGAGAGTGCGGCCTTCCAGTCGGCGGCCAGCGTCGTGCAGGGTCAGCTCTGTGACGAGGCCGTTGCGCATAGCTTCGATCTGTCCTGGACGCCCTCGCTCCAGGTCGTCAGCTAGGCAGTCACGATGGGCACGAAGATCGGCATCCTCACGGTGAGTGACCGGGCCAGCCGCGGCGAGTACGAGGATCGCGGCGGGCCTGCGATCTTCGACGAACTCGGTAAGATCCTCAGCACCGACTTCGAGCCGGTGCGCCGCGTCATTCCCGACGAGCAGGATCTCATCGAGAAGACTCTCATCGAGATGGTCGATGAGCAGGGCTGTTGCCTGATCTGCACCACGGGAGGGACAGGCCCGGCCGCCCGAGACGTCACGCCCGAGGCCACGGAGGCCGTCTGCGACAAGATCCTGGATGGCTTTGGCGAGCAGATGCGTGCGGTCTCACTGGCCATCGTGCCCACCGCCATCCTCTCCCGGCAGATCGCCGGGACGCGCGGGTCGTGCCTGATCCTCAACTTGCCTGGCAAGCCCTCTGCGGTGCACGACTGCTTGATGGCCGTTTTCGCCGCGATTCCCTATTGCATCGATCTCATCGGAGGTCCGTGGCTGGACACGGACGAAGATGTGGTCCAGGCTTTCCGCCCCAAGGGGGCCAAGAAGCCCGGGGTCTGAGGCCCCTCCGCGCTCGGCCTGCACGAATGCGTCTGAGGAGGGGGCAGGGGAAGGAAAAACCGCCCGAAAACGGTATCCTCTATTCTCTCTGCTGATCTGCCATTCATCTCACTCCGAGACTTCACGTGCGTCTACGTCCCCTTCCAAACCTGTTGGCCCTGTGCTGCCTTTATGCCCTCCTGGGTGCGCAGAAGAGTTGGCAGGTCCCGGGGCTTACGGTGAAGGTGAACCACGGACAGAGCTTCCTGATCTGGCCCGAGGTCAGTGGGATCCAAGCCCCGGACAGCTACGCGGTCTATGTCTCTCCACGGGCCATCCTGACGGCTCAGGACCTGGCCAAGGCGACCCTCCTGGCAGTCGTGCCCAAGGGCAGTTATTGGAACCGGAGAGCCCAGGCCCCTTGGGTGTTGGAGTCGGGAGCATTGCGCCCGGGCAAGCCCTTGCAGAAGGGGCAAGGCTTCTTCGTGAACACCCAGCGGACCTTCGGCAACCGTTGGTATGCGGTCCTCTCTCGTCGAGGCCGGGTAGAAAACCAGTATCTCGGCAACAATCGCAGCCAGAACATCTTGGAGAAGCCGCGTCCGACGAAACCCATCCTGCAACGCGTGTTGCCGGGAGGGCGGGAGTTGCACTACGCGCACTTCAGCCCGAAGGAGTCCACCGCCTTCGAGGCGGCCATGAGCAACCGCGAAGGCCGTGGATTCAACTATCGGATCGTCATGGATCCCGGCGCCAAGGGCCCTCGTCCCCTGGTGTTCGTCCTGCATTCACGGGGGCGGAGCTATCTCGCTTTTCCCGCGATCGGTTGGCTGCCCAAGAACGCCATCCAGGTTCTGGTGGATGATGATGAGGCCAAGCCCGTGCACAGCATGTGGCTCGGCTACCACCAGGGTTTCGGCAAGGGGCAGAGCCCTGCTGGACTCGTGGGGGACTACACCGAGCAGCGCATCCTCTGGACCTTGGATCGAGTGCTCGAGGACAAGACTCTGCAGGTCGATCCGGCAAGGGTCTACGCCATCGGCGCCTCGCTGGGTGCCATTGCAGCCGTGGGGCTGGGGCTCCGGCATGGTGATCGCTTCGCGGCGGTAGGTGGTGTCGATCCAGCCTTCGGCGTCCAGCATGCGGACTTCGCCTTGAAGGCCGAGGTCGCCAGCCTCTTCGGAACACCCTCACAAAATCTGATCACTGTAGATGGATCGGGTATCTACGACTTCCTCGACTACACCAAGCGGTTCGCTGCGTTGGCTGGCCAGGGCTCGGCTCCCATGCTCTTCACGTTCGGGCGTGCCGATATCGTGACCGGGTGGGCGGACAAGGTCCCCTTCGCGCAGGCCATCAAGAAGGCACGTCTTCCTGTCTCCTTGTACTGGGACGTGCGCGCGCACGCCTATGCTGGGGCCTGGACCAAGATCGAAGATCGATTGTTCAACGAACTGTTCGAGATCCGGTTGGATACGGCGCGCGTGGCCTTCCATGGCCTGAACATCGACAATGACATCGGCAAGGGTAGCCGCTTCAGCGGCGACCTGATCGGGACGGTGGGGGGGTATGTGCGATGGAAGCCCTCCTCGTTGGTGGAGAAGAAGGGTAGCCTGCAGCTCGACTTTGGTCTCAAGAACGACAAGGCACGCTTGGACTTCGCGCCCCAGAGCCTTGGGCTGGTGAACCTGGACATCCGTGGACTCAAGCGATTCACGGTGCTGAAGCGATCCCTCTACGTCGCACGCATGAGCGACCGGCAAGGCAACTTGCTGGAACAACGCTTCGTTCAGGCAAGGGCCAACGGCACGCTGAGCTTCGATTCCATCGAGGTGGATCAGGCCGGGCGCAAGCTCGTTGTCCAGCCTTACACGCCTCTGCTTCCCAGCCTGGAGCTGGCTGGGAGTGCGCGGCTCACCGGCAAGCTTCGCATCGGCATCTTCGGCAAGTCGCAGCAGCTGGTCTTGCTCTTCCTCGGCAGCCAGAAGGTGGCGATCCAGACCACCGTGGGCTTGTGGCAGATCGGCGATCCTGTCCTGGCCTGGGCCGGGGTCCTGGGGGCAGATCCGATCGAACTGGCCCTTGCCGTGCCCGCGAGCCCCCAGATCGTGGGCACCACGCTCCTGGGGCAAGCTCTCGTGGGATCGAAGGTCACCCAGCTCTCGAGCATCCGCTTCCGGAAGTAGGAGCGCCGAAGCGCTGGCTGGACTCGTGGCCATCCTCCATCCGCAGGGGAACAGCGCCCCTCCCTCGCCCTCTATCTCCTGACGCATCCATCTGCGTGCACGGGTGCGTGTGCCGTGGCCTGCGGCTACTCGACCCGCTGCGCGAGCTGGACTCGGTAGGCGTTGCGCATGTTCTGGACGACGGCTGTGAGGTAGGCCCCTGGGCAAGCAGTGCCGTGGCCGGGACGCACCTCTTTGTGAGTCAGGATGCCTGCGGGGGCGATGCCATATCGCTTACACAGTGCTGCCGTCAGTCGTTGGAGCGCTAGCAGCTGGACCGGCGTCGGCTTTTGCTGACCGCGCGAGTAGTCGCCCAGCAGACAGACTCCGACATTGCCCTTGTTGCTGACCGGGTCACCTGCGTGTGCACCCTGATAGCGCAGGCGGCGACCTTCGAAGACGGTGCCATCCCTGCCGATCATGAAGTGGTATCCCAGGTCCCCCCAACCGTTGCCGGTGATGTGACGACGCTGGATCGCGCGAATCTGTGCAGCGTTGGCAGCGCGCGTTCCGGCCGCAAGCATGGCCGTGTGGTGGATCGTCACGCGCTGGATTCGTGTCATCCTGTTGAGCCGCGCAGAGACCTCCTTGCGGCTACCCCACTGTTCGCGCTCGAGGAGTGTGATGCTCCCTGCCTTGCCGTTCCAGGCGACTCCCGGGACCGCTCTGGCTGTCTTCGCGCCGGTAGTCTTCTTCGGAACAGGTGGCTGCGCCACCATCGTGAGTCGATGTCTCCGGCGGTCGATTTCGTTGCGGTCGCGGGGATCGCGGCTGAGTCTCTCGGCTGCTCCCAGCTCTACAAGGGCTCTCGCGGGGTCGGATTGGCGCTCTGCGATGTCGGCGCGCAGCATGTGAGCCAGCACGAGGGCCTGGGTCCTCGGAGCCGGGCTCTGGGTGAAGATCGAATCCAGTAGCTTGTCTGCGGCCACATGATCGCCGAGGCGCACCTGCAGATAGGCGAGGCGCAGCACGCAAGCGCTGGTCGCATCGCGCGACAAAGTGCCGGATTGCTGCTCGTTTCGATGAAGGGCGCGGCGGATCTCCTGACTCTCCACGGTGGCCGAGTTCCGTGGAGCGGCGAAGACCTCGGAGCGATCCAGGCTGAGATACTGCAGTTCGGCGGAGAAAGCTCTGTCGTTATCCAAGGACTCGTAGGAGCTGCCAGCGCAGGATGCCAGGGAGAAGAGGAGAGCCGTCGCCATCACGAACCTGCAGTTCGAGGAACGGATCTGTGTCCTGGACCATGAATCCAACATCGAGCCTCCCTTGGCCGCTCATGGCCACCTGCCCGTCGCCCCGCCCGGAGCGACATCCCTTGGTGGTCGGCCCCATCCTATCGCAGTTTCGGGCCAAGGACCAGAAATCTGGTCCGGTGGGGCCCGAGCCCGGTTCCGACCCCAGGCTCACCATCCCCATTCAGTCCATGGTCGGGTTGCGCCGATAGAGCTCTTGGCACCGAGTTTCCTCGGGGTATCAGGACAATGCAGCAAACGAGGTAGTGATGACTGTCGAGGTCAACCTGCAGCTCTCTGGAAGCGTGAATCACATCGAGATGTGTTGGCAGACAGCCGAGGCGGTCCTGGCACAGGTCCCCTTCGAGGAGGATCCGGTCCAGAACCGCTACAACATCCTCTTGGCGCTTCAGGAGGCTGTCACGAACGTTCTCAGGCACGGCTACGGTGGGATGGGCTGCGGTGGATTCCTGGAGATCCGCCTCTGCTATGACGAATCCCAGTTGGAGATCGAGATCCGGGACGATGCGCCCGCCTTCGATCCCACTCAGGTGGAAGAGATGCGGGAACCATCCCTGGAGGCCGAGCTACCCGAGGGCGGATACGGCCTGCACATCATCCGTGCGGTCGTGGATCGCCTCGTCTACAGGCGCGAGGCCGGGCAGAATGTGCTGACACTGGCCAAGTGCTTCGCACCGGTCGCTGTCGGCGCCGGTCGTTAGGCTCCCAGAGTTTGGAGGGGACGGCCGTCGTGCTCAGCGGGATCAAGGAACTGGCGCAGAGTTTTGCGGGTCTGGCGAGCTTCTGCTCGAGCGAGACCGGTCTCCCTGCTCTTTGGGTCCTGGATGCCGAGGGAGAGATTCTCGCCAGCAGTCTGATGGACCCGGGGCCCGGACCCGGCTTTGCATTCGAGGGCTCCCAACTGATCGTGGATGACCTGGATGATTCCCTGCGCGCCTGGATCCGCAACATCGAGTGGTTCGAGGGTACGGGGATCTGGCTCGTCTTGATCGATTCCGTGGATCGTCCTGCCCAGGAACTCAAGGTCTTGGGGCGGACGTTGTCCTCGGCACTGGAGCTGGATGGGCGAAGAGAAATTGAGAGTGAGGACACGACTGTGCACCTGCTCTCGCTATTCGAGCAGATCCGTGCCATGCATGATCTGGCCGATGCGCTGCCCTCCTGCGACTCCATCGAAGAGAAAGCAGAGCTCTGCCTGGGTGCCCTGAAGTTGGCTGTTCCTTCTCGTGTCAGCATGGTCTTGATCCAGCGGGAGGGCGAGCGGGAGCATCTGGCCTTTGCCATGACCGAGAAGAGTGATCGCGCCTGGACCACGGAGTACCGTCTGGCCAATGGTGTAGGGGATCCCATCGCCGAAGTGATCCAGAGTGGAAGCCTCACGTATCATCGGGTCGCGGGACGTACCATCTCGGAGCCATCTCCACTGACGGCGGCTCGCAAGGACTACCTCATCGTTCCCATCCGGTTTGGGGAGGAAGAGAATCAGGAGATCTTCGGGGCAATCCTTCTCATGGATTTTCTGGGGGAGGATCGTGACGTCTTCTTCGGGAACCCCGAAGCTGAGCTCGTTTCTTCGGTGGCGGTGCTCCTTGGGCTCTTGTTGGGCACCGAGAGACGCATTCATGCCGAGAAGGAGATGAAGCTCGCGAGCACCATCCAGGAGACCTTGGTGCCCGAGAGGCCTCCTTCATGGCATGGCCTGAGTCTGGCCAGCCGGAACATGTGTGCCGGGCAGGTCGGCGGGGATTATCTCGACTACATCGAGTCCGAGGATGGAACGCGACACGTGATCATCGCGGATGTCTCGGGGCACAACATGGCCTCGGCCATGGCCATGGTGATGGGACGCACGCAGTTCAAGAGCACCCTGGCCCAGATCAGCTCTCCGGCACGCGCCATGGAGACGGTCGCCAACGGCTTGTTCCCGGACCTGCAGCGCAATGAACTGTTCATCACGACCTTCCTCCTCTCCCTGCGGTCCAAGCTTCCTGGTGGGGGATACTGCGGGAGCTTCACCAACGCCGGCCACAATCCCCCGCTCCTCTTCCGGGCGACGGGAGAGATCGAGGACCTGGAAGGGGGCGGCCCCATGGTGGGTTTTCTGCATGGGATCGAATACGACGAGGTCGAGATCGAACTCTATCCGGGAGATCTCGTGGTTCTCTACACCGATGGTGTCACGGAAGCCGAGAATGAAGCAGGCGAGATGTTCGAGCTTGAAGGCTTGATGGGGGTTGTGGCTCTCAACAGGGATCGATCGGCTGATGAGATCCTGGACAGTATCTTCGAAGCCGTGGCCCGGCATGCGGGTCCAGGTGCAGACGCAGATGACATCACCGTGATCATCCTCCAGGTCACGGGACAGAAGATGACCCCGGAGCGGAAGCAGGTGCAATCATGACAACGAAGGTCCTGGTCGTGGATGACGAACCCTTCATCCTGCGTTCTCTCTCATTCGTCTTGCGCAAGGGCAAGATGGATGTCGTGGAAGCGCGCAATGGCGAAGAAGCCCTGGCAATGATCCGCGAACATCATCCCAGGCTCGTCTTCCTCGACGTCATGATGCCGAAGATGAACGGGTATGACGTGGTGCGAGCGGTGAGGGCCGAGGAGGAATTCTCCGATGTCCACCTGATTCTCCTCACGGCCAAGGGGCAAGAGGCGGATCGTGCGGTGGGCATGGAGGCGGGAGCCAATGACTACCTGACCAAGCCCTTCAGTCCTGCCCGGATCCTGCAACTGGCCAAAGAGGTCCTGGGGCAGAAGGTCTGACCCACACAGGCGGTCAGTTCGGGCTTTCCCCGAGGCCGGTCAGGCGGTAAACCCGCTGGCATGAATGAGACCTCGAACCATGTCTTCGAAGCCGGGGAAGCCAATTTCACGATGGATGTCGTGGAGGCAAGCCAGACGGTTCCCGTCCTCGTCGATTTCTGGGCTGCCTGGTGCGAACCCTGCAAGCAGCTGACACCGCTCCTGGAGTCCCTGGCGGTGCGCGCGTCAGGCCGCTTCAAGCTGGCCAAGGTTGACACGGAGAAGGAGCAGCGTCTGGCTCAGGCCTTCCAGGTGCAGAGTATCCCTTTCGTGGTGGCCTTCGTCGCTGGCAAGCCTGTGGATGCTTTCGTAGGCGCAAAGTCCGAGCCCGAGCTCATCGAGTTCTTGTGCAAGCTGGGGGTCAGTTTCGACGAGGACCCGAAACCGGACGCTGAGCCCAAGGAGGCAAGCGCCTATGAAAAGGCCATCGCCACGCTCAGGGACGGAGACCCTCAGGGACTCGCCTCCCTGGTCCCCGAGCTCGAGGCCTTGGAGTAGGACGAGGACGAGTTCACCGGTGCCACGCGTGTACTGGGAGCACTGGACTGGATCCGTGGGGAGATTCCGGGTGACGAGGCTGCTGCTGCGGAGCTCAGGGATGCGCGCCAGTCGTGGCTCGATGGGAACTGGCAGAAGGCTCTCCGAGAGCTCTTGGGCTCAGTTTCGGAAAACCGTGATTATGCGGAGCAGATGGCTCGGCGGGCCCTGGTCCTGCTCATGCAGTGTCATGACGAGGACAAGGAGGTGCTGGCCGAGACGCGCAAGCGCCTGGCTCTACTGCTGTACTAGGTCCTTGCGAGCAGATGCGCCACTGGCGAGGACAACCGAGCATCGAGAGCCTGGGTCGTTCGCGCTAGATCGAGGTCTTTCGCAGGTCTCCGAGTGCAGGATCGGCGCATGGAAAGGCAGATCCTGCGCCTCACCTGGTCTACGTGTTACAAGATTGAGAATCTGTAGCCTGCCATTTCGGCACCTTTCTGCCTTACAATCGCAACTAGTCCATTTCCCTTCCTGCCATTATCTCTTGGATTCTCCAAGGAGGACTCGCCATGGCGATCCAAAGCAGCGGCGTCACGTTCAGTCGCCACACTCCCTCGGCTCTTCCTTTCGGTCAGGGCACGCGCGTCGGTGCGCAAGCCAGTAGTCACGAAGATCTCACTCCCTGGTCGCCCACGACTTCCGACCCATGGGACGCTGCCAAGGCGGCTCACCTCTTCCGCCGGGCTGGTTTTGGAGCCACGCCCGATGAGTTGGTCGGCGCCGTGGCTATCGGTCACAGCCGTATCATCGACACCTTCTTGCTGGCACCGGGCTGGACGATTCCATCGCAGGGGACGTTCATGCTGCCGGATACGGGCGAGATCGTGAACCTGAACTCGACCTCGGGCTCGACAGCTGCCTGGCTGTTCCTGATGAACTTCACCTCCTTCCCGTTGACCGAGAAGCTGTCTCTCTTCTGGCACGATCACTTCGCCACGGGAGTCAACAAGGTCCGGTACTCCAACATCATGGGGGATCAGATCAATGTGTTCCGGCGTTTCGGTATGCGCAACTTCCGCACCCTGCTGATCGAGATCAGCAAGGACTCTGCGATGCTGCTCTGGCTCGACAACTACCTCAACCGGCGCGGCAGGCCCAACGAGAACTACGCTCGTGAGATCTTCGAACTCTTCTCCATGGGCCTCACTGGGCCCTATGTGGAAAAGGACATCCAGGAGGCCGCCCGAGCGCTGACCGGATGGACGACGATCCTGGGAAGCTCCTACTTCAACTCAGGCCAACACGATTCGGGCGTCAAGACCGTGCTGGGGACCAAGATCCAGAATGGCGCAGGAGCACGCGGGGCCAAGGACCTCGAGGATCTCGTAGACATCATCCTGAAGACCTCTGCGACCTCGAAGTACATCGTGCGCAAGATCTGGGAGTACTTCGTCTACGAAAGCCCGAGCCAGGCCCTCGTGGACAAGCTCGCAGCGCGCTGGGTCAAGGACAAGTACGACATCCGTGCCCTCATGGAGGTCATCTTCAGGTCCAAGGCGTTCTATTCGGCCAAGGCGATGGGAGGCCTCATCAAGAACCCCGTCGAATACATGATCGGGACGATTCGCAACCTGGGTCAGAAGAAGGTCAACTACAGTCGCGTCAATGTCCGACTGAGTCCGCTCTTCCGTTTGTTGGACTATGACAACCCCGCTGGCCTCAAGGACGGCGTTGCTTGGATCGATTCCCAGGCCCTGGTCAATCGAACCAACTATGCGAAGGACATGATCCAGCAGCGAAACGGCTACCTTCGCTATCTCTATCGAGGGTTGCCCTACCTGCCGCCCATGGATGTTCTGGGGATGGTCAAGAAATACAAACTGACGACTCCGACCAAGATCGTCGACTTCTTCTTGGAGCACCTCACGACCAAGGCTCCGCCGGCCCAGGTTCGGACCAACCTCATCAAGTTCATGACCAGCGACAACGGGGCCGTGAACTTCAAGTGGAACGAGTCGCTCCACGCGCAACGCAAGGGAGCCGGACTCATCCATCTCATTCTCGCCCTTCCCGAAACCCAACTGAACTGAGGAGCCATTACGATGAGCTACAAACCAACACGTCGTGAAGTGCTCGCCGGTGGCATCGGTGCGGGTGTCTCACTTCCTTTTCTTTCGTCTGGGCTGTCTGCCATTCGACTCCGTGAGGAGCTCATGGCGGCAGCAGGTGCAGGCAAGACCCTGGTCGTCCTCCAGCTGCGCGGCGGATGCGATGCGCTTCAGTGCCTGGCACCGGTCACCGACTCCACCTACAAGAAGGCCCGGGGCTCGATGGCGATCCCCACGACCAAAGGCCTGCAACTGGCGACGGGGTCCGGCCTCTACTGGCATCCAGCCATGTCTGCCTTTCGAGATCTCTACAACCGCGGCGATCTCGCTGTGGTCCAGGGTGTGGGATACCCCAAGCCCAACCTCTCGCACTTCCGGTCGGAGGATATCTGGGCCACCGGTGACAACCTGACCACCACAGTCAGCAAGGGTTGGCTGGGAACCTGGCGGAACACGCAGTACAAGGGGACTTTCTCGATTCCCATGATCGACATCGAGCGCCGGCGCAATGACTCGTTCGTCGGTGCATCGCTGCCCGTTTTCACGAGCCGATCGAGCTTCCAGTTCTTCCTGGATACGTCCACGACGGCCGCGCGTCTGGATGCCAATTACGAGAGAGCTCTCATCGACGCCAATGTCAAGGTTCCCAGAGCCGCAGGAGACCCGAACCTGGGTTTCGTGGCCGGTGCTGCCGTACAGACAGCGGGCGACATGAAACTGATCCAGACCGTGGGCACGAGCTATGCCCCCAAGGTCACGTATCCCAGCCAGGATTCGAATACCACGCGACTCAGCAACGCCATGAAGCTCATTGCGAGCTACATCACGGGTGGCATGGGGACCAAGGTCTACTACGCGGACACGGGGGGATTCGATTCGCATGCCAACGAGGTGCTGGCGAGCGATCCGGTCGGGGGCAACATGGCGGTGCTGGTGCGACGCTTCAGCGGAGTCATCAAGGCCTTCCTGGATGACCTCAAAGCCCACAACGCTGGCAAGGACGTCATCGTCATGGTCTGGTCCGAGTTCGGTCGTCGCTTCGGTCCCAATGGCAACAACGGTACCGATCACGGCAAGGCTGGCCTCGCCTACCTGGCCGGAGAGGGTGTCAAGGGTGGCCTCTATGGCAAGTATCCCGACATGAGCCCCTACGCCAATTCGACCAACTTCAACAAGATCTCCTTGCCCTATACGACTGACTTCCGATCCCTGTATGCGACCGTGATCGACAAGTGGATCGGAGGCGATCACACCAAGGTGCTCCCGGGCAAGTTCCCGCTCCTGGGTCTGCTCCCCTGACACCAGCCAGGAGCCGGTTCGTTTGCGGTGACCGGCTCCCGTGTATTCCGGACGGTGTGGGTCAGTGGCGTTTGCCCGGGGGGATGGGGTCCTCGTCCGCCAGGGCCAGATCCTTCGCCTCTCCGCCAGGGGGGATCTGCCCCCGCCTCGCGGACCAGGTGTGTCCTTGGATCTCCGTGCGCGCTTCCAGGTTGTAACGCACGTCGGAGAGTCCCTCGAAGACGAAGCGCCCTTCGCTATCGCTCTGCGTTTCGAGTGGGCCCAGTCCCTTCCTTTGGAGAGGGTGGCTGAGCTTCACCAGGACACCGGCCATGGGGACGGCCCCCGGCCCCCATACCCGGCCGTGCATCCGGTATCCGAGCTCGAGACGAATGGTGCGCTGGAGGACGGTCGGCTTCGGCCCGACCTCGAGCGAGAGGGGTTGGCTCACGTGGCGCTTCGCCTCGATCAGGAGATCCCAGCTTCCCGCAGGGAGCGAGGGGATCCGGATGCGTCCGCGCCGGTCTGCGTAGTAGACGCCAGGTGGGTAGAGATCGGTGAGCCCAGGGTGCGACGCGAGTCGGCGGGCGAGCAGGGTGAGCTTGGGATGGAACTCCTCTCGCGGTAAGGCTCCCTGGATCTGGATTTCGAGGAGGGTTCCCGGCTGTGGGAGGAGTTGGATCTTCCCGGTCTTGTTCCGGGGAGCTGTCTGGATGCTGCGGTGTCCTTTGCCGTCGTTGTAGAACAGGAGGATCTCCTTGTTCGGAAGCCTTCCCAACAGCGGGAAGGCCTGGCCCGTTCCGGGTGTGACGAGTCTTCTGCCTACGCCAGCCCCTTCTCTCCACAGGAGCATCAGGTGGGCACCTTCTGCTAGAGGGCCCGTCTGGAAAGCCAGTTGTCGTCCAGGCCCTCGTGGGGGAGTCACGAGATAACTGCTTCCCGGCTGGATCCGTCCGAGTTGTCGGCTCTCCCAATAGCCCTGTCCGATCTCGATGCGGAGCAGGAGATCGAACGTAGGCAAGGAAAACCCGCCTCCGCTTCTCTTCTCGTCTTCGCCCCCGAAGCGCAGGGCTTCGGGAAGTCGCACCCTATAGCTGTCGAGAGCTTGATCCTCGACTCCCTCCAGGAGCAGCCTGGCGGGGGCTTGGAACCGGAGAGGCAGGACCAGGTCCGTAGCAGGCTGAAGCACGAAGGACGCCTGCGCCGCCCTCCCCGATGCGGTTCGTAGTCGGATGCGGTAGGGACCTGGAGGCAGGAGGGGGAGGGTGGCTCCCGCGCCGAGGATTCCTCGGGCGATTGTGAACTCGCGTTGGCTCTCACGGCGCCGACCGAGGATCTGGTAGGCGAGGTGGCCCTCGGGCCTTTGGCGGATCAAGGGGCGAGAGCCTCTCAGCATCAGGAGCCGCACACGGCTGTCAGCCCTCAGATCGTGGCGCACAAGACTCACCCTGTTGCCGGCTGTATCCACGGCGTAAGCCCGATAGAGACTGTGGTAGGGCAGCTTCAGGGAGAATGCACCGCGATCATCCGTCTCCGTGGTCCAACTCCGGGCCGGGGGGAGCAGGTCGGGAAACAGGGTCCGAAGCCTTGCGTCGGCCTGGGCATCCACCCTCACCCGGGCGTGGACGATGGGACCCTCGGGGCCGGTGACTCGCCCCTTGAGCGTGCCCTGAGCGCCCAGGCACAGCGAGAGGAGCCAGGGGAGAGCTGCGGTTGGGATGAGGCGGACTGCAGACAAGAAGCTCTGGGGAAGGGGTTCTGGGGGCGCACCCCGCAGGGTAGGCCCTCATCGACGTAGGAGACCCCTCCAACGGATAGGTCTTGACCTTGGTTCCCCGAAAACCCGGGCGCGCTCGTCGTCGGATGCCTGCGCCTGCGATGCCCGAGTCCCCGAACCTGGCCCGGAGGGCTACTTCTTGGGCAGGTCAGAGCGCTTTTCGAGGATTTTGCTGATCATCCCGTACTCCTTGGCCTCCACCGGAGAGAGCCAGAAGTCGCGGGCCAGATCTTCGATGACCGTCTTCTCGTCGCGGCCGCAGCCTTGAGAGACGATCTGGATATACCTCGAGCGCATCTTGACGATTTCCCTGGCTGTGATATCCAGGTCTGAAGCCTGTCCCTGGCCAGCCGTAGAGGGCTGATGCAGCATGAATCGACTCCCTGCGAGCGAGAAACGCTGCTTGGGCTCGGCTCCCAGCGCGATGAGGATTCCAGCGGAGGCGCAGATCCCCGAGACGATGGTGCGGATCGGGCAGCTCACGAAGCGCAGCATGTCATACATGGCGAAGCCCGAGTCGGCGGAGCCGCCCGGAGAGTTGATCCACAATGTGATGAGGCCTTTGGGGTCCCGCTTCTCGAGGACGAGAAGGCGAGCCACCATTCCGGAGGACATCTTGTCGTCCACAGGGCCGGTGATGAGCATCGTCCTTTCATCGAGAAGCTCCTTCTCCAGGGGCGTGAAGCCCTGCTTCTCGTCCTTCTCCTTGTCTTCGTTCTCGTCGATGCGCGGGGAGACCTGGAGGGGATCGTGGAAGAGCTGGTCGTCGTCGTTTTGGTGCCAGGCTGCAAGACGCTGCATGAGGATTCCTTTCTACGGTGCTATGGGGATCTTGGGCCCTTCCGGTCACTCCCGGAGAGGGCTCGGAATGGGATTCTAGCCCCCAGTTCTCACCAGAGCACGGCTGCAGCGACGGATCTCTCCGCCCAGCGTGACTTCGCTCTGTCCGCCCTCCGCGACGACCACGCTGGTCGCCTCCGGGGGCCTCGGTCGCGAAGACGCAACTGGGCAGGATCGATACCGTCTCACTTGCACTCTGGTTGGAAATGGCGCTTGGGAATCCCCTGCCAGGAGTCACTCTTTCGGAAAAAAAGGATGAGCTCTGTAGCCGAAGTCCCTGTCTGGTCGAAAGATGCAGAGCAGTGCGGGGGGGATTCGTCCCTGAACCAGGCTCGGGTCCATGCCCCCATGCGTGAGAAGACAAGATTTTCTCCCTCCCGGTGGCAACAGGCGTGTATCTGTGCTAACACAGATACATCCCCGTGGCGGAGATGCGGACTCAGGAGCTTTTCTGAGTCATTCTCCGAGGCTACGGCTGGAGGCCTTTTCCCCTGATGGGGGCCCGTGGAGGGGCGGAGGATCGGCTCGGCATCGCATCGGAAAGTCTCACTTCCGACGCAGGAGCGCGAGACGGTCGCGGAAGGCTACCTCAGGTCGGATCACCGTGATCCGGCTGGGGAGATTCGGCTTGAATCGATGTGTCTTCGATTGCCCGGTATGGGTGTCGGAGACCGAGAGGACATGTCCAAGAGGGTGATCTCCTTCTGAGGATCCTGCGGGATCCAAGCTGGCGAGCCCACATCCCTGACAGTTCCCCTCTCTGCCGCAGACTGGCAGACGAGGAGACAGGGGCGGGGGCCAAGCACACTGATCCGATGAGTGATCCAGAAACCCCTGGATCCATGAACTACTGGCCTCACGGCATGCATCGTGGGGCATCCACTGTGGGGCACCCATCGTAGGGGCCCTTGGATTCCATCCCTTGTTTCACCAAGTGAGCGAAGCGGGACCCCTTTTGAGGGCTCTCGACCGCTGAGGAAGGTCACCTTTGGCCGATACCCAAAGCAGAAAGAAGTACAACAGCAAGAACAAGCGGCGCCGGAACAACAACCGTCGCCGTAAGACCAACCCCAACTACATTCCCAAGCCCACTGGGCCCACGGAACCAGGGGAAGGCCTGCTGGTGCTTCAGAAGGACGACAGCGGCGTACTCCGCTTCCCCGAGAACAACTACCTCTCAGGCGAGGACGACATCTACGTCCCGCCTGGCCTCGTGACGCTGCACAAGCTCAAGGATGGTAGCTACATCAAGGGTCAGGTCGGCGAGCCCAAGCGGCCGGGCCAGAAGCGGCTCCTGGCGGAAGTCGAGGAGGTCGATGGGATGGATCCCGAGGAGCGGATGGCGCTGAAGCCCTTCAGCCAGCTCCTGGTCGTGGATCCCGAGCCCCAGATCATCCTCGAACCCGGCGAGGGCGAGGACGACATGAGCCTCCGGGTCATCGACCTGCTCGCCCCGGTCGGGCGTGGTCAGCGTGGACTCATCGTGGCTCCTCCACGCAGTGGCAAGACCGTGCTCTTACGCAAGATCGCGCATGCGACGGCCGAGCGCTATCCGGACATCCACCTCATGGTGCTGCTGATCGATGAACGTCCCGAGGAGGCCACTGGCTGGCGACGGTCCATCAACGAGGGCGAAGTCCTCTGTTCGACGCTGGACGAAGGACCCCGGAACCACGTGCAGGTCGCGGAGATCGCCCTCCAGAGGGCTCACCGCCTCGTAGAAGCGGGCAAGGATGTGATGATCATCCTGGACTCCATTACCCGATTGGCGCGAGCCTACAACAGCGAAAGCTCCGGTCGTGGTGGCATCATGTCTGGCGGGTTGGGCTCCAAGGTGCTGGAGAAGCCCAAGAAGTTCTTCGGCTCGGCTCGCAACATCGAGGACGGTGGCTCCCTGACCATTCTGGCGACGACCCTCATCGAGACCGGATCCCGCGCGGATACCGTGATTTTCGAGGAGTTCAAAGGCACCGGCAACATGGAGCTCGTGCTCTCTCGGCCCCTGGCCGAGCGCCGCATCTGGCCTGCCATCGATGTGGAACTGTCGGGCACCCGGCGCGAGGAGCTCCTCCTGCCAGACGAAGCCATCGACAGGATCTACACCCTCAGGCGTGTGCTCTCCCGGATGAACAGCCTGGATGCCATGCCGCTGCTGATCCAGCAGCTCGAGAAGACCGATAGTAATGCGCAGTTCCTGGCCTCGTTCAAGGTCACCGAATAGCGACAGCGTGGGGAGAGGGGAGTTTTCTCCCCTCCTGTCCGTGGGCCGTGCGCGATGTGTGTTTCCCTAGGGACTTGCGGCCAAGCGGCCTCGCAGGGCGGTGGCTCGCAGGGCGGTGGCTCACAACGCGTTGACTCTGAACCGGGCCCTCTCTACCATCTTTGCCCGCCTCCCCAATGCAGGCTCCCATCCCGGGAGTCCAGAGGGCGGTGGCATCGGGCACTCCTTCCCATGAATACCCCTTCGATTCGAAGGTCTCCCTCGTTACCAATCACGAGCTGAACATGATCCATGTCGAGAATCTGAGCAAGGACTATGGCCAGGTCCGGGCCGTCAGGAGCGTGAGCTTCGATGTGCCCCGGGGCCAGGTGCTCGGCTTCCTTGGACCCAACGGGGCCGGGAAGTCGACCACGATGAAAATCCTCACCGGCTTCCTCACGGCCACGGGCGGTACTGCATCCATCGCTGGCTTCGACGTTGCGACCCAGAGCCTGGAGGTGAGGCGACGGGTTGGCTACCTACCCGAGTCCAACCCGCTCTACATGGACATGCGGGTGGATGACTACCTCCGCTTCGCCGCCGAGGTCCGTGGTGTGAGAGGGGCGCAGCGCCAACAGGGAATCGACCGCGTCGTCGAGGCCTGTGGACTCGAGCGCGTCTATCGCAAGGACATCCACGAGTTGTCGAAAGGTTACAAACAACGCGTTGGCTTGGCCCAGGCGATGATTCACAACCCCGAAGTGCTGATCCTGGACGAGCCGACCTCTGGTCTGGATCCCAACCAGATCATCGAGATCCGTGATCTCATCCGACATCTCGGAACCGAGCGCACAGTTATTCTCTCGACGCATATTCTCCAGGAGGTCGAGGCCTCCTGTGATCGGATCCTGATCATTTCCCAGGGGAAGCTGGTGGCCGACGGAACTCTGGCGGATCTCTGTGAGGTCCTGCCTTCGGGCGCACTCGAGATCGAAGTCGTGGGCCCGCTCGAGTCGATCCGGCAGCAGTTGGCAGAACTCTTCGTCCAAGGGCATGTCGAGCATCTCGCCGAAGGGCATGCCAGGCATGGTGGACATTACTTCCGCGTCCACGTGCCGCTCAGCATGGACGCGCATGCGCGTGAGGCCACGTTCGACCTCATCCAGGGCAACTCCTGGAAGCTCGTGCACCTCTACCGCCAGAAGGCGAGCCTCGAAGATGTCTTCCGAAAATGCACGCTGAGTGATGCGGAAGCCGAGTCCCTGGCCGAGCGTGACTTGCATAGCCGTGTGGGTGAGGAGGTGGCTCATGGCTGAGATGACCGTCATCATGAAACGTGAGCTGTGGAGCTTCTTCCTGTCTCCGATCGCATACGTCGCGGGAGCAGCCTTCCTGTTCGTCCCCGCGTTCTTCTGGTTTTCGACTCTCTTCCTGAATACGGGGGGGGCTACGGAGGCCCACATGAGCAACTTCTTCGGGTACATGCCCTTGGCCATGTTGTTCCTGGCCTCGGCCTTGACGATGCGCCAGTGGGCCGAGGAGCGCAAGATCGGGACACTGGAGCTCTTGTTGACCTATCCGGTCACGACGACCCAGTTGGTGACCGGCAAGTTCCTGGCCTCGTTCTTCTTCATCGGGATCTTGCTTCTCATGACGGCGAGCTATCCCCTGACTCTCAGTCTCTTCGGAAACCTGGACTGGGGACCGGTCATCGGAGGCTATCTGGGGACCTGGCTCCTGAGTGGAGCCTATCTCGCCTTCGGCCTCTTCGCTTCGAGCATCACAAAGGACCAGATCGTGAGCCTCATCGTGAGTCTCGTGGTCCTGCTCTTCATGTTCTACGCGAGCAGCCTGGCCCTCATCGTTTTTGGGACCAACCATCCTGGGCTCATCGAGTTCTTCACGGTGATCAGTCCGGCCACACACTTCAGCTCGATCGCACGCGGCGTCGTGGATCTGGGTGACCTGCTCTACTACCTGGTGTTCTGCAGCTTCTTCTTGTTCCTGAACTCCTCTGTGCTCGAACTCAAGAAACGCGTTGGCTAGGAGAGAACGATCATGACCACTGAAACCAACACACAGGCTTCTTCTCCCGCTTCGGGTGCTCTGCCTTCTGGCCCCATGGGGGAGATGCACGGTACCAGCTTCTTCGGGCTGGCCTTCCGGGTGCTGCTCGTCGCGGGCATTTGCCTCAACCTCCTCTATCTGACCCGGAGTCTGGGCGTCCGCGTGGATCTCACACAGGAGAAGCTCTACAGCCTCTCCCCGTCGACGAAGCGGATCCTCGCTCGTCTGGAGAAGCCTCTCGTCATTGAATCCTACTTCTCGAAGGACCTGCCGGGGCAGCTCGCGCAGGAGCGCGGCAAGATCGAGGACCTTTTGGACGAGTACGTCCAGATGAGCAAGAACCTGCTCAAGGTCGTCTACTTGGATCCCACGTCCGACAGATCCATCGAGGATCGAGCGCGGAGATTGGGCGTGCAACCGCAGCCAGTCCAGGTCAGCAAGTCGGGCATGTTCACGATGCAGGAGGTCTGGCAGGGCCTGCGAATCCGCTATGGAGGGGATCGTCAGAAAGTCATTCCCCTGGTGCCCCAGAGTCTGTCGCTCGAGGAGCTGCTCACGCCTGTCATCTACGAGCTGGTGCTCGAGCGCAAGCCCAAGGTGGGTTTCATCGCTCGGCCCAACACACAGCCGCGTCAGCAGTTCCAACAGCAGGCGCCACCTCCGGCACCGGGATGGGAGATGGTGCAGGGCATGATTCGTGGGCGTTACGATGTCGTGCCGATCGATCTCTCCAAGGGCCAGCAACTGCCCGAGGATCTCGAGGTCCTGGTCCTCATCGAACCCAAGAACATGAGTGATTGGGAGAAGTACTGCATCGACCAGCACATCATGCGCGGTGGCAACGTATTGCTCTTCGCGGATGCGGCAGACTATGGGTTCAACCCCTACCAACCCTTTCAACGTCAGCCTTTCCAGGTCGACCTGCAAGGCTCCAAGCTCGCATGGAAGCAGCAACTCCAGGGGTACGGCGTAGATTGGGGCCAGCATGTCGTTGCAGAGATGCTGACACCCGAGCTGCAGGGCGAGGCCGACTCGTTCTTGTTCGGACCCGATGGGCGACCCAACAATATCGAGCGCAAGCCTATGCCCTACTGGGTCAAGGTCCTCAAGAAGGATTGGTCGACCTGGGCCAGCAGATTGACCAAGGACCCCACAGCCATGGCCAAGCTGGCCAAGGAGTTGACCTGGGGCGTCGATCCGTCCAATCCCGTGTTCGGCCAGAGCCAGATGCTCAGCTTCTACTGGCCCACCGACGTGTCCTTGACCAAGGAGCTGCCGAAGGGAATTACCGGTGAGACCTTCCTCAGAACTTCGCCCAAGGGTGTGGCGCAGCTACCGCCGCAAAGCTCCAGTCCGCAGAGTGCCAATGTGGCCAACAGTCTGCAGCTGCGTCAGCTGGCCAACTCCGAGTCTTCCCAGGTCTCCTTGGGAGTCCAGGTCAAGGGCTTGTTTCCCTCTGCCTTCGCGGGGATGAAGCGTCCGGATCGACCGGGGCAAGACAAGACGGGCCAGGACAAGAACGGTGGCTTGCTGGTTCCGCAGGACGCGGACAAGCCCGTTGCCGACCCATCGGAAGCCAGCAAGGCCGATGCCAGCAAGACGGAAACTGCCGAGCAGGGCAAGGAGACTGTCAAAGATGGGGTCCAGGGCGATGCGGAAGGGCCGGTCTTCGAAGGGGCACCGCAGCCCAAGGAGGACAAGCCCGAGGACAAGCTTCCACCCAAGCTGGACAAGGCCGAGAAGCAAGCCCGGATTCTCGTCATCGGTGATGCCAACTTCATTCGCGATGATCATCTGAGCGGTCGTTTTCCGCAGTGGATGTCGCAGCCCTTGATGCGCGGCATGGTGGAATCGCTCTTCAGCCGTCAGGGCCGGCCCCTGTTCGACAACCTCCTGGACTGGATGGCCCTGGATCTCGACCTCATCGAGCTGCGTGCCCGCCGCAACGTGGATCGCAGCCTCGACTTCGTCGGTGAGGTCTCCCCGGACGAGGATCAGGATCTCCTCAAGGCCAGGGTGGCGACCAAGAAGTGGTGGATCCAGTGGAGCAACATCCTGTTGCCAGTCTTGGCCCTGTTGGGATTCGGGCTCTTGCTCCTCATGAAGAGGATGGCCGAGAAGCGCGCTTTCCTGAGTTCGGCCAAGGCCACGGGTTGAGTCTCCTCAAGGAACTGGAGTAGGTAGGAACCATGAAAAGCACATTCTCCCTCACCCTCGTCTTCGTGATCCTCACGGGACTCTCGGCCTGGAAATACTTCGACAACGTGACGGAGTACATGGACTTGGAATCCTCGCCGGCCCTGTTCGACGGTTTTCTTCCGGATACCGTGGCCTCGATCCAGGTTGTCCGTCCCAAGCGCGATGGTTCCATGGATGCGCAGGGCAATGTTGCGATCGAGGGCCTCGTCTTCATGAAGCAGGAAGGCAAATGGATCATCGCGGACCAGCGGAGCCCCTTCTTCGGCGTGCCGGTCATGAGCAGCCAGATCGTGAGCGACATTCTCGACCGTGTCGGCCGTATCAAGATCACGGACAGCAATGTCGTCAACCCTCGTGCCGATGAGATGGATCTGGCGGAGAAAGAAGTCGACGAGAAGGCGGGCATGCGCATCGTCTGCAAAGACTCGAGTCAGCAGGTGCTGGCAGATCTCTATGTCGGGCGTTCAGCGGGCAAGAAGGTCGAAGGCACGGATGAAGCGGTGGTTGGGACCTTCTTGCGCAAGGCCGGAGCCAAGCAGATCCTCCTCTTCGAAGAGGCCTTCCCCTTGGATCTGGAGCCCAAGACCTGGATCGACAAGACGCGAAGAGATGTCAGCAACGATCAGGTCACCGAGATCGAGATCGAAGGCAAGGCGGATGGCAAGAAGATCGCCGTTCACTTCAAGCGAGATGGCAACAAGGGCTGGAAGGCGGTCCAGACTCCAGCCGACGTGGGCCCCCTCAAGGAGTTCAGCGTGACCGAGATCATCCGGGCCGCTTGTCGAGTCGATGCTATCGATATCATCGCCCCGCTCAATCCGGCCCAGCTGGAGCAGTATGGGCTCGCCCCCAAGTCGAGGCTTAACGTCATCATCAAGACCAAGGATGACAAGACCCTGGATCTGTTCGTCGGCAAGCGTGTCGAGGGCAAGCAGGACTACTACGCCCACATCGGTGGTCCGCTGCTCTTCTCTCTCGCCGAATGGGATGTGAGCCGGTACGAGAAGGAGGCCAAGGAGTTCTTCGATCCCAAGCCTGTGGAGACCCAGAAGCCTGGCGACGGGAAGACTGGTGAAGAGACTCCAGGTGCTGTGAAGACGGGGGATGGCCAGGGCGGGGGTCAGAAGGCGCCCTCCAAGGCAGGTGAGACACCCGAGGAAGGCGATGGCAAGAAGAAGCCTGCCGAGGAGAGTGGCGAGACTTCACCAGGAGATCTCCCTGGCAAGGCGGACCCGGTGAAGAAAGAGGACGTGCCGAGCCCCCCTGAGAACGTGGATCCGGGCAAGGCCAAACCTATGCCTGGATCACATGCCGTCAAGGGATCCGAGCCAGCGAGCCAGCCCGCCAAGAAGGACTGATACGCCATCCCCGCTGTGCGAGGCAGGAGGGGGAGTTTTCCGAGCAGGGTCTCGTCAAGACGCTGACTACCGTTGAGCGCATGCCTGCGGTAGGCTGTTTCGCTTTTCCGGGACTCGCTGCCGTTCGCGACACCGTCCTACGACCCTCCCCTAAACTCCCTGACCTGGGAGTAGCCCTGCAAGCCCATAGGATCTCCGCCATGAGGATCCCCGCCATCCACACCAGCCTTTTCGCCCTGAGCCTCACCGCATTGCCGGTTCTGGCCCAGACCCCTGTGACCGCATCCGCTTCGGCAACCGTCGCTGTCCCCGTCGCTGCGCAGGCTCAGGCTTCGTCGGAGTTGCGCGCTGCCGTGAGCAAGGCCCTGGCGATCCGCGATGGTCTTCAGAAGCCCCTCGAGGTCAATGGCATCCAGATCGATCCACTCGAGGTCGAGCGTCAGACCCTCTACCGCGTCGGTCAGCGCCAGATCCGGGAGAAGCTCATCGAGATGATCATCGATGAGCAGATCCGGGAATCCATCGAAGAGGGCAAGCGCAAGAAGGCCGAGTTCGATGTCATGGAGAAGGAAGTCCAGAAGAGCATCGACGAGCAGAAGAAGGCCTTCGCGGACAAATACCCGGACAAGGACTTCTACTCCATCCTGCAGATGCAGGGGGTGACCCCCGAAGAGTTCGTGACCATGACGAGGACGACCATCCTCTTCGACAAGATCTTCTTCCCGGGTGTTCCCAAGAACTGGCCTGACATCACCAAGGAGTGCATCATCGCCGCTGGTGGCGAGCAGGGTGCCGACTTCATGAAGAAGCTCGAAGAGTCCGTCAAGCCTGGCCAGGTAGTGCCGCCCCTGTTCCTGCGGATCTGTCGGCAGTGGGTCCTGCAAAAGCTGGAGGAGTGGTCCGATGTGCGATATGCGTCGGACGGCATCCCTCCACAGGCCTGCATGATGGTCAACAACAAGCCCTGGTTGACCGTGGATGCAAGCCGCGCCCTCGCACTCAAGATCCGTCCTGAGGACCGGGCCAATGCACTGACCGAACTGGCACTGTGGACCGCCGTCAAGGGCGAGCTCAAGAAGGCGGGTAAGTGGCTCAGCGACGAACAGTTCCAGAAGGAGTTCGAGGAGTACCGGGCTCCCTACAAGGACGGTCCCTTCAACATCAAGGTCATGGCCATGACCTTCAAGGGCTATCCGAGTTTCGAGGTCTACAAGAATCGGTGGCGTCTGGAGCGTTCCTATGAGCATCTCATTGCCAAGGAGATCAACGACGACAGCCTGAAGGCACACCTGGAGAGAGCCAGCCGATTCCTGAACGACGGTAAGCTCTCGGTTCATCTGATCAGGATTCCTGCGTGGGACGACGAGACCGGCACCTGGAGGCAGAATGGCTTCGAGCGGGCACGCCTGGAAGCCCAGCGTGTGTTCGACGAGATCGCCAGCAAGAAGATGCCCTTCGAAGCTGCCAAGACGCAGTTCTCCAAGTGGCCCAGCCACATCGAACACCAGGGATTCCTGGGCATCAAGGGGCTCAACGAGCTGCGTCAGGAGCTGGAGGAGACCGAGTACACGGACTTCATCAGCGGTTTCTCTGTTGCCAATGAGCTCTTCTACAAGGGCGAAGTCGGCAACGTGATGGGGCCCCTGCGTGGTCAGAAGGCCTACTACATCGCCTTCATCGCCTCCCGCACCCCTGCCTCGGGCTCGATGGACCTGTCCGACAAGAATCAGAGGGATCTGGTCAAGCAGGACTACCTGAGTTACCGCTTCTTGAACTGGGCCAACGAGGTGGCCTCCAGGACGACGGTCAAGTAGGAATGGCGCGAGGATACGGATGATGCTCTGGGCGAACCTGCTCGCTATCCTGACCATCCGTGTCCGATCCTGATCAGAATCCCGAGACTTCCTCCGACGCCTCCCTCGGGCGGCTCTTCGGGTTGCTCAAGGACTTCGTCCTTCGCTACCGCTGGTTGGTGGTTCTTGTCCTGGTGCTTGGCGTGCTCAACGCCGGCCTGCAGAAGGGCCCTCTCCTCTTGATCAAGGGTGTGGTCGACACCCTGTTCCAGGTGGATGGTGGAAGGGGGGTAGGTGCAGGCGGTCCTTCGATCTACGACAAGATCGACGAGTGGAAGGACCTGCTTCTGGGGTGGATGGATCTCGGTGGAATGGCCGCCGCCGATGCAGGGCCTGTCGAGAGGGTCGCCGGATATCTCGTCCTCTTGGCCATGCTAGCCCCCCTGGGTGCTCTGGCGATGTATTTCTATCGCTACCTGGCCAACTTCCTCTCCACCAAGATCATCGTCGACCTGAGAGAAACCCTCACTCGCCACATCCTCACTCTTTCCTTGGGCTTCTTCGCGAGATTCCGGAGTGGGGATCTGATCTCGCGCATCACCAACGACACCAACTCGGTGCGCGCCAGTTTCACGCTGGTCCTCGAGAACATCGTCGTCGAACCGCTGCTGCTCCTCATCAATGTGGGGATCGCCTGGTCGGTGCATCCCTTCCTGGCCCTGGTTGTCCTGGTGACCATCCCCATTCTGATGATCCCCATGCGCGGACTCGGCCGTAAGGTCCGGAAGAGTTCCGGCAAGAGTCTCGAGGCGCTGGGAAGTTCCACAGACGTCATGAGTCAGATGTTCCAGGGATTCCGCACTGTCAAGGCCTTCCAGTTGGAAGGTCAGGAGATGCAGGAATTCGAGGAGGAGAACGACCGGTTCTTCCGGCGAACGATGAAACTGGTCCGGGCCAAGGCCTTCTCCCAGTCCCTGACCTTCTTCATCTATATGATCGGCTTCGGGGTCATCCTCCTCATCCTGGCGCGCTTCTCCTCGGACTTGGAGCCCGGGGATGTGGTCATGGCCATCATCCCGCTCTCGACGACCTATCAGCACGTCAAGTGCCTGGTCCGCAGCTACAACCTCGTCAAGGAGAGCCAGGGGGCTTTGGATCGACTTACGGAGATTCTCGATCAGAAAGCACATATCCAGGATGAGGGCGATGCTGAGGCCTTGGATGACCTGGATGGTGAGATCCAGTTCGAGAAGGTCTCCTTCAGCTACGAGGATGAGGAAGGGCTCGTCCTGAATGAGCTGGACTTCCGTGTCAGACCCGGCGAGAAAATCGCCCTGGTGGGGCCCAGCGGCGGCGGCAAGTCCACCGTGCTCAATCTGTTGGCGCGCTTCTACGACCCCAAGGAAGGGCGAGTCCTGGTCGATGGCAAGGACCTCAAGACTCTACGGCTGTCCTCCTATCTTTCTCATGTGGCCACGGTGGATCAGAGTCCCTTCCTGTTCAACCGCAGCATCCGCGAGAACATCCTTCTTGGCAAGCCAGGGGCAAGCGAGGAGGAGATGCTCGAGGCCGCGCGCATCGCCAACGTCGATTCGTTCGTCGAAGCCTTGCCCCTCAGGTTTGACGCCGTTGTCGGCGAACGCGGTGCATCGCTCTCTGGCGGGCAGCTCCAGCGGATCACGATTGCACGCGCCGTGATCCGTGATCCCCGGATCCTCCTGCTCGACGAAGCGACGAGCGCACTCGACACGGAGAGCGAGAGAGTCGTTCAGGAGGCCCTCGACAACCTCATGCGTGGCCGCACGTCCTTCATCATCGCGCACCGACTCTCCACGATCCGTGGCGCTGATCGCATCCTCGTCCTCGAAGAGGGCCGCCTTGTCGAGGAGGGCAGCCACGAGGATCTCATGGAGAATGAGGATGGCATCTACCACCGCCTCAAGGTCCAACAGACCTAGTCATGATGGTTGAGGAGCTCCGGACCAGCCCCAATCATCAATGACTAACCCGGACGATTCATGTGATCGTTGTGAGCAAATGCGAGATCGGCGCAGCCGAGCTCGTTCTTGCGGTCTGACGAGCGCATTTCGAGTTCAGGGGGGGCTGCGCGAGATATGAGGCGACCCAAGAGGGTCGTCGAATCGAAGCCATGCCGAGCGAACC
>JAJRTL010000079.1 GCA_024278315.1 Planctomycetota bacterium
AAGAAGATGCCGCGTCGCCCCTACCTTCCTGGTGAGGGTGAGGAGCATGGAGTCGAAGCCTATTCGGGCGAGAGGCAGGTGGATCCGCTGGCACCCACGGACAGCGAATCCACGGACAGGGAATCCACGGATTGGGAATCCACGGATTGGGAATCCGAGGACGAGGAGAGGGAGTGACGGAGGAACAAGCGGGCAGACAGGGCTTCTGGTTCTTTCTCTGCATCTGCTTGCTGAGCCTCGGACTCTGGGCCCACTTCATCGATACCCCGTTCAGTCGGGTCTTTGGTTTCGCGGACTACATCTCCAACGAGAACGGCCGGATCGCCGAGAATCACCTTCGCTATGGACTGGCGGCTACGAAGGGAGATCAGATCCGCAATCTGGAGCTGGCTCAGCCGGCCGAGTGGGTTCACTACAACAATCACCCTGCCACCTTGGATCTGCTCACAGCAGGAGTCCTGTACCTGACCGGGTCGAGGGATCCCTGGGCCAAGCGACTTCTGTCTCTCCTGGCCTCCCTGGCGAGCCTGGTCTTGCTGGCGGCCCTGTCGCGCGGCAGTGGCTTGTCACCCTGGGTGGTCATGACGCTCTTCCTGGCGCTTCCCCTGACCCTCGTCCACGGTCTGAATCTCTCCTATGAGCCGCTGGCGCTGTTCTGGATGCTCGGCCTGGTCTTTCTGGCAGAGCGAGGCTGGGTCTGGCGGCTCTTGCCTCTCCTCTGGCTCGGTGGGCTCATCGACTATCCGGTGCTCTACATGGGGCCTTGGTTCGCTCTGGTAGCCCTGTGGGAGGCTCGAGGGAGGTCGTGGCGTCCAGCACTCCTCTATTCCTGCGCCTTGGCCCTGACCTGTCTGGCCTCTGTGGCCACGCATCTTCTGCATGTGGCCTGGACCATGGGGGGGCTGCAGGCCGACTCCGGCCAGAGTTGGTGGGACCATATCCTGCGCTCGCTCCAATCGCGGGGCCATGAGCCCGCGGTCGCCAGCTTCTTGCAGAGCCAGTTGGGCTTCTTCATGGCCAGCTTCACGCTGCCGATCCTGATCCTGGCCTTGCTTTCCCTCTTCTCCGGCCCCATGCGTCTGTTCCACCTGGCGCGCAGCCCACGGCCATCTCGGGCGGCTTTGGCCTTCCTCTTCGCCGGAAGCTTGCATGTGCTCCTCTTCCGTGCCCATGCCATGGTGCATGACTTCTGGTTGGCCTACTACGCGCCCTTCATGGCTCTTGCGGGAGCGGCCTTCCTGGCGCGTCTGCCTACGGCTCCCGCGCGTTTCCTGATCGTGTTCAGCTCGATCCTGGGCCTGGGCATGGCCAGCCGGGTCTGGCAGGAGCGGGCCGCCGTGCCTGTGCGAGCCGTAGCGCGGGATCTAGACCTGATGTTCGATGAGAGAGTCGTTCTCCACAGCCTCCTGGCCCCCCCGGGTTGGGCCTTGGAGAGCTATCGGGGGCATCCTGTCCTCGACGCTGGAGATCTGCTGCAGCAGCCATTCCCTGCCTATCTGGATCGGGTCGGGAGCTTGGGCTACCTCGGGCGCCCCCAGCGCCTCTTCGTGCCGATCGCGGATTTGAAGGAGTCCTGGGCGCGAGATCTGGATCGGGTCATCCTTCCGGGAGTGAGCTTGGTGGAGAAGAAGGGAGTGGCCAGGTCGGGGGGGAAGGCGGGTCAGGCGGCCCAGGCCTGGCGTGTCTACGACCTGGGACCCTTCCTGCTGGATCCCGGACGATCGCCCTACCTCATGGACAAGAGTCGGCTTCTGCCCGGCAATGGGCAGAAGCTCAGTGAGGGGGAGCGGAGACGCCTGGTGGATCGCGCCCGGAAGTTCCTGGTCTTGCGCCTCTTCGCTCCAGGGACCTCGATCGCCTACCTGGATGGGCGCGAGGAGGAACCCGAGAAGTTCCTCGGTCGCTGGGTCCGGTCCGGGGGCGAGAAGGCCCTGAGTGCGGGTGGGGTCGTCGTGGCCTGGCCCGGGACGGTCTGGGCCGAACGTCTGCGCGCCCTGCGCGGAGTTGAGGCCAAACTCGAGCCGATCCAGGCTGCAGGGAAACCTGCGGCGGTCTGGGTCTGGCGTCCCCAAAGCTGAGCGTATCGCCGAGACGGTGGGTGGCGCTATGATCGGACCGGCCCGAGCATTCCCCCAAGGCTCCTTGGCCCTAGAACAGCGACGACCAACAGGAGACGGATGCCAGTGGAGGTACTTCTCGCCGAAGATGAGCGCGGGATCGCTCTCACCCTCACGGAGGATCTCGAAGAGGCTGGCCACCATGTGCAATGGGAGGCCACCGGATTGGGGGCCGAGCGGGCACTCCAGGAGCGGGTCTTCGATGTCTTCGTGACCGATATCAGGCTTCCGGGTCGGGATGGCATGGAACTTCTGAAGCTCGCCAAGGCCAAGCGGCCCGAAACCGAGGTCATGGTCATCACGGGCTATGCCACGGTCGAGCAGGCTGTGGAGGCGATGAGGCGTGGCGCCTACGACTACTTCCAGAAGCCTTTTCTGAACGAGGTCGTTCTCGAGCGCATCGAGCAGATCAAGAAGCTCCAGGAGTTGCGCGATGAAAACGAACGGCTCAAGCGCGAGCTCACGGGGGAGGGCAATGCCTTCGAGAGCATCGTGGGGCAGTCGCGTAAAATGGAGGACGTGTTCCGCCTGGTCGAGACGGTGGCCTTGTCGGATGCCTCGGTCTTGATCCAAGGCGAGAGCGGGACCGGCAAGGAGCGGATCGCACGGGCCATCCACAGGCTCAGCCCGAGGGTGGCGATGCCGTTCGTGGCCATTTCCTGTGGCGCGCTCCCCGAGAGCCTGCTGGAGGATGAGCTCTTCGGGCATGAGCGAGGCGCGTTCACGGATGCGGGTCGGGCACGCAAGGGGCGCTTCGAGCTGGCGGACAGGGGAACGATCTTCCTCGACGACATCGACGATATGACCTTGCCTACCCAGGTCAAGCTGCTGCGTGTCCTGCAGGAGCGCGAGTTCGAACGGATCGGCAGCGAGAAGACCCTGGCTGTGGACATCCGCGTCATCACTGCGACCAAGGTGCCTCTGGACGAGATGGTCAAGGAAGGGGAGTTCCGCGAGGACCTCTACTACCGACTCAATGTCGTACCCGTCCACTTGCCTCCCTTGAATGAGCGCCATGGAGACATCCCCTTGCTGGTAGCGCACTTCATCAAGCGATTCGGCCGGGACAAGGAGTTCGAGGTCCGGCCAGAGGATCTTGCCGCCATGGAGGCATACACCTGGCCTGGAAACATCCGAGAACTCGAGAACCACGTGGAGCGTGCGATCGCACTTTCAGGCGAGTCCACCGAGCTGAAGCGCGAACATCTCGTCCCCCAGGCCTCGGTCCTCAATCGAGGTGCAGAGATCCCCGAGGGTCAGGAAAAGCGAACGCTCAAGGAGATCATCGTTGAAGCAGAGCGGGCCCACCTCAAGCTCGTCCTCGCCGCCATGGGAGGGCATCGCACGAACGCTGCCAAGGTCCTGGGCATCAGCCGCAAGGTCCTTTGGGAGAAACTCAAAGACTATGGGATCGAATAAGATCATGCGTGTCGCCCGCCCCGCTCCGTCCAGGATTCTGGTGGCGTGGTCCCTGCTGTCGCTCGGCCTGGTCTGCTTGTCAGGGGTCACGGCCCAGTCGGGTGGCGACCTGAGCGACACCCAGGGCGACAAGGCGGCGGTCCAGAAGGCTCTGGCGCAGAAGCCTCTGCGTTGGGGAAAGGGATTCCAAGCCCTTCTCTGGAGGAACGAAGGTCCGGCACTCAGCAAGGACATGGTGGCCGTTCTCCAGCGCATCGGGGTCACGGGTGTGGTCGTGGATCAGGACGAGGACCCAGGTCCCATCGTCAAGATGGGGTTCCCCTTCTATCTGGATCATGCGGCTGGCAAGGGGATCCTGCACCTGCGTGCCAAGGACTTCGATCCGGTGCGCAAGAACTACGAGAGGAAGCGGACCTGGGAGGTCCTCGAGCGCCCCTATCCGCTGCTTCTACCAGCGACGCGCCAGAAGATGCTGGATCTCCTGAATACCCGCGTGAAGCGCGCGGCGAAGTATGGCCCTCTGATGATCTCTCTCGATGACGAGATCTCGGTGACCCGGCTCGCCAACCCCCTGGACTTCTGTTTTCACGAGAGCAGTCTTGCAGGTTTCCGCACCTGGTTGCGTGCTCGATACGGAACGGTGCAGCGGCTTTCTCGGATCTGGGGGCGAGACATCGAATCCTTCGACAAGGTCAGGCCGCCCACGACCGATGAGGTCAGGGATCGCGAACTCCATGGTGCGGGCCTGCCCCAGAGTCTCGCGGACTGGAATGACTTCCGGGAGTTCATGGACATCTGTCTGGCTGGAACCTTGGGGCAGCTGACCGAGTCGTCCCGTCGTCTTGCCCCGGGTGTCCCGGTGGGCTTTGAAGGAGGTCAGGCTCCCGCCGCCTTTGGTGGTTGGAACTGGCCCTTGCTTCTGCAGAAGGTCGATTTCGTCGAGCCCTACGACATTGGCGGTACGCGTGAGCTGGTTCTTTCCCTCAAGAAGCCCGGCACGCTGCACTATGAGACGATCTTTCCGGAGCGCCGCGTCGAGATGCTGCCGAGAGTTCAGGCCCGCATCTACGATGCCTTGGGCCATGGATTGGATGGGCTCATCTTGTGGAGTTCGGGACTGATCTTCGAAGGGAAGACCAAGAAGCGCCTGAGTGCCTACGGGCGTACGCTGGCCCGCGAGCTGCGCATCGTGACCAGTGACCAGGCGGCGCCCCTCTGCCATGCCACACTCGAGAAGGGGCCCATCGCGATCTACGAGAGCCAGCGCAATGTGCGACTGCTTTGGATGTTGGATTCGGCCAGGGATGGCCTGACCTGGACGCGTCGCTTCGGCAGTTACGAGAAGGATCACTCTACGTCGCAAGCCGGACGTCTCTCGTGGATCCGTCTCCTGCAGGACCTGGGCTTCCCACCCCGCTTCCTGACACCCGAGTCCCTCCTCACGCGTGGGCTTCGTGGTTCGGGGATCCGGGCCTTGGTCCTGCGCAGCACCCTGTCGCTTTCGGCAGAGGAGGCACGGGCGATGCTGACCTTCGTGCGAGCCGGTGGTCTTCTGATTGCCGATGAGCGTCCAGGGATCTACGACGAGAACCTGAATCTTCGTTCCAAGGGCATTCTCGACATGCTTTTCGGCGTGCAAGCGGATGGAGGGAGTCGCCGCCGGGTGCGCGAGGGGCGAGCGCTCGCGGGGACACCTCGACTGCCATCGAAGTTGTCCCTCGCGGAGGTCGGCCTGATTCCTGTCATGCGGACACCGCATCAGCGTGTCGGCAAGGACAGTTGTGCTTTTGAACGTCCCGACGGCAAGGGGCGTGTGGTTCTTCTGAACATGGTGACGCATGAGTATTGGGCGGATCGTCTCGATGCCCGGAACGTGGATCGTTGTCGCGACCTGCGAGGCCGGATCAAGCGCGTCTTGCGTCTCATGGAGCTGGTTCCCAATGTGGCCATCGAGGTGCGGGGATACCCCACGATTCTCGAGAAGCGTTGGCTCAAGCTCAAGTCGGGCGAACGTGTGCTGTACGTGCATCCCAACTGCATGGAGAGTGAGGAACTCTTCTTGAGGCTGGTCAAGTCCGGTCCCGTGCCCATGCGGATCCATCTCCCCTTTGCTGGTGAAGTGAGTGACTTCTGGACGGGGCGCGTCCTGGGACGCGGTCGCAATGTTTCGGCAAAGCTGGATCCCATCCGCGGAAGCTTCCTGCGCGTCAAGCGGCTCTGATCTGGAATCGATGGACACTCCTTCAGAGGGCGATTCGATACTCCGAGAGACGAGCGAGCGGATCCTGGGAACCCGGATCTACGAGCTTCGGCTGGGTGATGAGCCCGTGTCCCTGGTCTCGGACTTGCATCTGCGTCCCGAAGAAGGGGACAAACTCGCCGCCTTGGATCGCCTTCTGGAGGCACTTCCAGAAGGAAGTGTACTGATCGTCCTGGGGGATCTCTTCGATTTCTGGGTTGGCTACAAACAGGGTCATATTCCGGCCTGGCGTGACCTCCTGGATCGATTTGCCGGTCTGAGCCAGAGAGGTATCCGATCCTTCTTCCTCTGGGGCAATCGCGACTATCAGCTGGATGCCCGGTTCGAAGCTCAGGTGCAGGGTGTTGTGGTTCCAGGTGGTTTGCGCCTGCTCCGCCCCTCTGGGACGACGCTGCTCTGTCTTCACGGTGACGAACTCTGTCTGAACGACGCGAGCTACCAGAAAGCCAAGCGGCGTCTGCGCTCGTGGCCGCTGCGATTCCTCGCGCGTCACCTCCCTATCTCCCTGGGCCTGCGTGCGGCCTCGCAGGCCCGAACCAAGAGTCAGGCGGTGATCTCGGGCACCTCCCCCGAAAACCTCAAGCCCTCCTCCCGAGCACTCCAGGCCGTCCACGATGCCGGCGCATCCCAACTGCTCTTCGGCCACATCCACATCGCTGGTTGCGGTCCCCTCTGCGATGCCTCGAGCGCCGGCTCCTACCATGTCCTTCCCGCCTTCGAGCCCGAGGACCCTGGCTCCGCCAGCTTCGATGACCAAGGCGGTTTGACCCTGCTCCGCGACGGCAAACGCATCTCCTGGCCGGGTCCCGTGGAACTGAGCCCTTGACGCTGCAGAGCGGGAGGGACCAGAGGCGTAGCTTCGACCGAAATGCCAGCTGTACATAGCAAAGGGGCCGGACTCGCTTTCGCGAATCCGGCCCCTTGCAGTCTTGCAGGGCATCCGCACCGGGCCTTGGGCCCGGTGCGGATGCCCCGGCGAAGAGACTACTTGCCCATCGTCAGATGGATGCCGTTCGTGACCTCGGTCTGTGCTGGGAAGGCCACACTGTTGAGGGAGAAGGCCTGGAGGACAGCGGTGTCACCCAGGAGGGAGGTGTCGTTGGGAACGCCGAAGACGCTGGCCCATGCCTTGCCCGGGTAGTTGCCGACGATCCAGAAGTAGTTGGTCAACTGGAAGTAGGCGTAGGAGTCCGGGACGAAGGTGCCCAGGCTGTTGGGCTTGCTGTCCGGGACGCCGAGGCAGAACACGCTCAGGGGGTTCTTGACGCCGGTGGCGCCGGCGACGGTCATGTTCTTGCCGATCTGGGGGTCGGTGGCTGTCAGGACAGAGCTGTCCTGGACGCGACCGATGGCCTGCGCTGTCGCACCGTTGGTGACCCTGAAGAGTCGGTTGTCGTAGACGTTCGAGGGACGGGCGGCCATGTAGACCTTGCCGTTGTCCACGGCGAAGCGCCCGGTCGAGCCCTGCCAGTTGTAGGGATAGCTGCTGCCATTGGGGTTGGCATTCCAGAATCCGGCCGTGCCCTTCGTGACGTCCATGAACCATGGCTCGTAGCCATAGGCCGTCGTCGAAGACGTGTAGTTGCCCTGGAAGTAGATCCGGCGGCTACCCACGGCCGTCATGTAGCGGGGATAGGTGCTGGCTGTGCCGGCGTTGAGGTTC
>JAJRTL010000080.1 GCA_024278315.1 Planctomycetota bacterium
CCAAGGTGCGCGTCTTGACCTTGCCACCCTCACGATAGCTCTCGCGCAGGAGGACTGCAGGCGGTGAGTTCCGATTGCGCACGTTTGCGACATACATGCCTACCTTTCTAGGAACTGAAAGGCGGTACCCAAGGGAAACCACGCATTATCGATAATGTTACATGCCTACACTATTGAGGGAATTTTGGGGGGGGGTTACCCTTTGTGAAATATGGAGTTACGTCATCCGAGGCGGCGGAACTTCAGTCTAGTCCGGATGAGTCATGAGATCGTCGGACCGAAAGAACGAGCTCGGCTGCACCGATCTCGCATTTGCTCACAACGATCTCATGAATCGTCCGGGCCAGGAGTCTGCGCCATAGAAGGTGTGGAGGCCAGCCGAGTTCAGTATTGCCCTGGTCAACCCGAAGAAACCAGGTGAAGCCACCGTTTCATCGAGGCTTCTCCGGATTGAGCAGGGCCAATAGATCTTCACTGGCGGACCGATCTGGGGCCGCAGATTCTGTGGCGCAGACTCCTGGTGTTTGCGGTCCGACGATCGCGATTGGCGTTCGGGAGGGAGTTGCGCGAGTGCAAGGCGACACTTCCAAAGGAATGTGCACCTGCCTGGCGGAGACCCGTATGGAGCGATCAGGATTGACGCCTGGAATCGCACAACGCTGGTCCTCGCCCCTATTTCACGAGTTCGATTTCGCTCGTCCTCCAGGACTTGTCGAGAAACGGCTTCAAGGGCCCGTACATCCTGAAGGCGACGAACCAGCTCTTGCCAGGAATCGTCTGCAACCAGTTGCGTTCGAACCCGGCTGGTGGTTTCGGTGCGAAGTAGATGTCCATGGAGCCATCATCGTTCTTCTTGATTCCCTGATCTTGGCTGCCGACCGTCGGAAAAGGCTGGTCTGTTTGCAACATGGACCGCGTTTGCGTGTCATACAGGGTCAATGCCCAGAAATCGTTCATCGGCACGTTTGCGGGGATGTGGATCCTGTATGTCTTCGAACCATCGAGAATATTGTGATCAGAATCCTTGAAGGCCATCGCGTAGTCTGAACCCCTCCCCACGTGAGGTGTCGCCATGGCCGGCGTTACCGCAGTGTAGGTATAGTGGAACCAAGCGCGAGCGTCGGTGTTGATCGCACCCTCGTAGGTATAGAAGACATTCTTGCCGGGATAGGCCATGACCCACTCTGTCGGCTTGTCCTGGTAGAAGTAGACCATCTTGAGGTCCCCGCGAGGGTACCAGTTGTTCGCCCTTGCGGCCGCGTTACCTATGGCGACAGCGTCAGTGAGGATCTTCTTCATTCGCGCGTCAGGAGCAAACTCGTGGCCCTTCTTGATGCCGATCGAGGCGAACAGCCCCTTGGTCTCGGCGTCGAGCATCTCATCCGATTCCTCTTGGATCAGTCGGTTTAGATGCACGTAGAAGTTGAAGTCATTGGGGTGAATGGTGTTGAAGGACTTGCCTGACATGCTTACGTACTCGCAGGCCTTTGGATTGGCCTTCTCGGAGAGCGGGTAGACCTTCAGGTGGTCTTTCACGTTCTTGACAGCGGGCTCGATGCCTTTCGAGATATTCCCTCTCATGAACAACCAAACAGCATTGGTTCGTGGCCGGACCAGATAGTACCCATCTGGAATGCTGCCCTCATACGAAGGAGGTAGAACCAGGTATTTCCCTCCTTTCCCACGATCGGGGCCAGTCAGACCGGCATCGCCAACAAATCGAAACCATGCATCATCGAAAGCCCCCAGCATCATCGGAGGGACCTCTACGACGATCGGCCCTACCTCCTTGGTATTGAGGTAGGGCATGATGTAGAGAGTTGACGTGTTCGCGGTGAGAAACAAGGCGTGCGAGTCCATCAGCTTGTCGAAAATCGCGACCTTGCCAACCGCATCCACGCCCAACTCGGCAGGCCCTTTCCTCAACTCTTGCAGCGAAGCACCTGGGATTCCTTTCAAGAACGCGTCCACTCCTCTTGCTCTATCGAGGTAGTCATGGACCCGGTTGGCCGTCTCTTTCGTCGGAACACCGTCGAAGAAGTCGAGCTCGCCGATCGAAGTCTTGACCACATCCGGGGTGGTGATCCCCGCAGGAATCTCAGTGGTATTCTTGAATGTCGGTATTTTCTGCTTTTGCCGACCCTTCTCCCCATATTGTCCACGGTTCTGTCCATCAGGGCAGCTTGGGAGGAGTGTGAAAAGAGCAATGAAGGACAAGGTGATTGCGGTTCGTTTCATGAGAGGTGTTTCCTGATGGTTGGATGAAGGGCGGGAAGTTGTCTAGCCGGATGATTTATGAGATCGTTGCGTGCAGATATGCCAATTGCGAAGCCAGTGGCGCATCTGTGGTCTGATGAGGAGATTTTGATCGCAGGGAGGCTGCGCGAGATGAAGGCGACCCCGGAGGGTCGTCACAGAGCGCAAATCCGAGAAAACCGCCAGGTTTGCGTTCCTGGACAGGAGGCTCCCCGTCGAAGGCATCAAGGCCACGAGTGGTGCGAGCGATGTGGTGGCATTCTCCTGCGTAGCGCAAACGTTCGCGAGAGTTTTACGGCGCAATCCAGAGCGAATTGACAGCGTAATCTGGATACACCGAGGGGGAGGTGCTTCGCCACCTCAAGGCTTGCGAGGCAGCCACTCTGACACATCATCGAGTTCTTCTGGCCTGGGACAGCAGATCCATCTGGCAGCGGACTCGGCCCCTCCCGCAAACACAAACACGGCCCACACCGATCTCCTACCCCGCCACGCCCCGGGCGAACCCGGGAAAAGCCCACGATGCACCACTGGAATACACACCGCCGGGCTCCACTTGGCGATAGGATCTTGCCCCCAATCCCGTATCCGGAGTCCCCTCGATGAAGATGCATTGGTCCCCCGCCCTCTTGGGCGTATTGGTCTTGATGTCCCCCGCGATGCCCCTGCGACAGGGCCGCGTGAGCAAGGTATCCGTCACCAAGGTGAAGAAGATCGCCTTGAATCCCATGTTCGACGTGCTGGGAAATGTCGAGCCGGTGCGCCGCGTGGAACTTAGCACGGACGTGGAGGGGTTGATCGAGGAGATCGCCTTCGACGAGGGAGACCGGGTCGAAGAAGGCCGTGTGCTGTTGCGCCTCGGGGATAGCCAGAAGAGCATCGAACTGCGCATTGCGGACGCCAGGCTACACACTGCACAAGGCCTGCTGGCGGAGTTCCAGAACGGTAGTCGCCCTGAGGACATTACCGAGGCAGAAGCCAATGTGGCCGAGGCCAAGGCCATGCTGACCGACGCCGAGGAGGACCTCGAGCGCATCATGGGGTTGGCCAGGGACAAGATTGCCAGCGCCAAGGAGGTCAGCGCAGCGAAGGCGCTCGCAGCGAGCCGGAAGGCCCAACTGGCGGCAAAGATCGCACGCCGGGAGCTGACCCGCAAAGGGCCACGCAAAGAGCTCATCGCGCGTACCCAGGCCCAGGTGGAGGAGAGGCGTGCCGAGGTCGAGCGGATTCAGGACGAACTCTCCAAGATGCAGGTCAAAGCGCCCTTCAAGGGCGCCGTCGTGGAGAAGAAGGCCGAGAAAGGTCGCTACATCCGCCGCGGCGACACGCTCCTGACCCTGGTCCAGATGGACCCGATCCAGATCGCGGTCTCGCTTCCCGAGCGCCTGCTCTCGCACGTCAAGCGAGGCCAAAAGATCGGCTTCCGGCTCGACGGCCTGCCGGGCAAGCACTTCGAGGCCGAGATCCATCGCATCATCCCTCGCGCCGATCCCCTGGCTCGCACGATTCCGGTCAAGCTGAGACTCGCCAATCCCAACCACCTCATCCTCCCCGGCATGGTCGCGCGCGCCGAGATCCCGAGCTCGGACGGAAAACCCGGCTTCGTCGTCCCCTGGGATGCGCTGGTCCGCTCACCGCGCGGCATGTTCGTCTATCGGATCTCAGGCGGAAAGGCCGAGTCCGTGCCGGTCACGATCACAGCCCGCAAGGGAGAGCTGATCCAGGTCGAGGGCGAACTCGCTGAAGGCGACCAGATCGTGACGCGAGGCAATGAGCGACTGAGACCCGGATCATCCGTGAAGATCGTCGGAGAAGGCGCGCCTGCGGCCAGCCAACCCAAACCCACCGAGCACAAGTAGAGCCAGCACCTTGAACGCGCTCCAATTCGTCATCCACCGACCCGTCACAGTCCAGGTCGGAGTCATCCTCGTCGTTCTCTTCGGTACGCTGGCTGCGTTCAGCCTGCCGGTACAACTCACGCCCGATGTCGCCGTCCCGCGAATCACGGTGACCACGATCTGGCCCGGCGCAGCACCTCAGGAGGTCGAGCGCGAGATCCTCATCAAGCAGGAGGAGAAGATCAAGAGCGTGCAGGGCCTGCTCAAGATGGAGAGCTCGGCGGGTGAAGGGTCGGCCACGATCACGCTCGAGTTCCCGGTGGGCACGGACATCGCGCGTCGGCTCTTCGACGTCAACGAGAAGGTCCAACAGGTCACTTCCTATCCACAGGACGTGGAGAAGCCCACGATCGTGTCCGGCGAACGTCAGGGCGCCAACGCCATCGCTTGGTTCATCCTGGAGCGCTTGCCCGACTCCTCCATTCCGAGCATCGACCTACCCTACTACCGCACGCTGCTCGTCGAGAAGATCCAACCCCTCTTGTCGCGATCCGAAGGGATCGCCAGCGTGGGCGTCTACGGCGGAATGGATCGCGAGGTCCACATCTACATCGACCCCTACAAGCTGGCCGCCAGGGAGATCTCGCCGACTCAAGTCCGTCAGGTCGTCCGCGACAGCAACATCGACGTCTCTGCTGGCAACATGGACAGCGGAAAGTTCAGCTCGCGTGTACGGACCACCGGCAAGTTCACGTCGCTGATGGACATCAGTGATCTGGTCCTGGCCAGGCGAGATGGCCACCCCGTCTATCTGCGAGACGTGGCCAGGGTCGAGCTCGGATACAAGGATCCCCAGACCCTCGTCCGCTCCTTGGGCAACGAGGCCATCGCGGTAAATGCCACGAAGCAGAGTGGAACCAACCTCATCGCTGTCATGGACTCCTTGCAGGGCAAGGTCGACCAGATCAACCGCGAAATGCTCCATCCGCGTGGCATGCATCTGGCCCAGGTCTATGACCAGACCGAGTACGTCTACAGCGCCATCAGCCTCGTCTTGAACAACCTCTGGCTCGGCGGTGGCCTCTCCATCCTGATCCTCCTGCTGTTCCTACGCGAGCTGCGCAGCACACTGATCATTGCCGTGGCGATTCCCGTGAGCGTCATGGGCGCCTTCCTCGGCCTGCAGCTCATGGGGCGCAACTTCAACGTCATCAGCCTTGCGGGCCTGGCCTTTGCCGTTGGCATGGTCGTGGACAACTCCATCGTCGTGCTCGAGAACATCTATCGGCATCGCCAACTCGGCAAGACACCCTTCGAGGCGTCCTACGATGGCGCGCGCGAAGTCTGGGGCGCCGTGGTCGCCTCGACGCTCACGACACTCGCCGTGTTCCTCCCGGTCATCTTCATCAAGGAGGAGGCTGGCCAGCTTTTCCGCGACATCGCCATCGCCATCAGCTCTGCGGTGTTCATGAGCCTGATCGTCTCGGTGCTCTTCATCCCCATGGCCACGGCGAGACTTTGGCGCAAAGCCCCAGCACAGAAGCCTGCCAGCCAGTCCCGCAAGAGTCTGCTCATGAGCTGGGGTCAAAGCGCCAACCACGGCATCAGCTCCATGGTCGATTGGCTCAACCGGAGCTTCATGCGTCGGATCGCCGTCTCGGTCGGCATCACGGCAGGAGCCTTGCTGCTGGCGAGCCTCCTCATGCCAGCAACAGCCTACCTGCCTTCGGGCAACCGAAACCTCGTCATCGGCTTCCTGATCCCCCCACCAGGGTACAACAATGCCGAATACGAGGACTTGGCGGCACAGATCGAGGACCGGCTGCGCCCCTACTGGAGCCTGGACGAGAAGGGTTCCTTGCCCCCCGAACTCCAACACCCAGCCTGGTATCAGGGCAAGACGCCCATTCCGGGTATCAAGAGCTTTTTCTTCGTGACCTTTGGCAACACGATCTTCATGGGCGCACGTAGCCCCGACCCCATGAACGTCAAGCCTGTCGAAGACCTGCTTCGATACGCAGCCTCCGACCTGCCCGGTGTCATCTCCTTCGCCTTCCAGACTTCGCTCTTCAGCCGGGGGCTCGGTGCCGGCAACACGATCGATCTCGAGATCACCGGCAACAGCATCGACGAGATCAAGGCTTCTGCCGGCGCCTTGACCGGGATGATCATGCAGAGGTTCAGGACCTTCCCACAGCCCAGCCCCAGCAATTACAACCTTGGCTCCCCCGAGTTCCGTGTGAAGCTGGACCTGGATCGTGCCGGAGACCTGGGCCTGAATGTGCGTGATGTCGGCTTCTTGATCCGCGCCATGGTGGATGGAGCCATCATCAGCGACTACCGCGACCGCGGCACGACCATCGACGTCAAGCTCATGCCAGTGCTGGAAGAGTCGGAGATCGCCGAGCGCTTGGACCAACTGCCGATCTACACCCCGAAGCAGCGCATGGTCCCTGTGTCGGCCTTCGCTTCCGTCGAAGAGGTCTCCGCCCCCACGCAGATCCGCAGGCTCGAAGAACAGCGCGCGATCAAACTCCAGGTCACGCCTCCGGCCGAGATGGCTCTTTCGGAGGAGATGGTGGTTCTTGAGACAGAGATCATCGCTCCCCTGCGACAGTCGGGTGCCCTGCCCCCCACTGTCCACACGCAGCTGGCCGGCAACGCCGACAAGCTCGCTGCCATGCGGGGTGCGATGTCCCTCAACCTGCTCATGGCCCTCGTCATCACCTTCCTGCTGCTCTCAGCCCTCTTCGAGAGCTTCTTCTACCCCATCGTCATCATGCTGAGTGTGCCGCTGGCGGCAGTCGGCGGTGTCGTGGGATTGGACATCGTCCACCAGTTCAGTGGCCAACAACTGGACGTCTTGACGATGCTGGGATTTGTGATCCTCATCGGCACGGTCGTCAACAACGCCATCCTCATCGTCCACCAGGCCCTGCAGAACATCCGCAATGCCGGGATGGACCTGGACGAGGCCATCGCAGATTCTGTCCGAACACGCATCCGGCCCATCTTCATGTCCACGATGACCTCCATCCTCGGCATGCTTCCCCTCGTCCTGATTCCAGGTCCCGGATCCGAACTCTACCGAGGGCTCGGCAGCGTGGTCATCGGCGGCCTCTTCGCCTCCACGATCTTCACGCTCATCCTCGTCCCCACCCTCTTCCACCTCTTCTACTCCCTCAGCACCCAGGTGAAGTCCAGGCTCTCCCCATGACCCCCTCCCCCACCCGAGTACATGGGGTCAGGCCCTTTTTCTCCGGGTGAAACACCCGGAGAAAAAGGGCCTGACCCCATGTACTCGGGTGGGTATCCCTTCTCCAGCGGGAGCGCATCCCATCCCGAAGGAAGCGCCTACCCCTCAGCCGGATGATTCATGAGATCGTTGCGAGGTAATGAAATGTTCGGGCTAAGTCCTCAGATCCGGACGAGGGCTTCAGTCCAGAGGAGCGACCTGCCGATGACAAGGGACGAAACCACTGCCTCACCGTGGTTCTTGGCGTCATCGTAGTACAGACATTCGTGCCGACCCCCACAGTTCACAACTCGTCCACTGGCCATGAGGGCAGCAAGAGGCTTGCGCTATCCGCGAGCAACTGGCTCTCCTGCCTCGCCTTTCCCAGCCTCTACCTGATCTCGATCTTCGTAGGCGCATCCTGGGATACGGCACTGATCCGTGGACTCGGGGGCGCCCTGGTCATCCGCTTCCTCGGCCCGTGGCTCTTCTACCTCCTCATCGACACGGTGATGACGGCCATGACCGAGTCCAAGCTCGAGGACAAGGAGGCTGACGACTCGTGACCACGATCTTGACGCCCATCCGCAGTCGGGAGGAAAGGGACCAGCTCGTGGAGCAGTTCCTGCCCCTGGTACACCACATCGTGGGACGGTTGACGATCCGCCTCCCAGCAGGCATCGAGAAGGACGATCTCTTCAGTGCGGGCGTCCTGGGACTCATGAATGCGGCCGAGTCCTTCGACGCGGGACGCGGAGCCAGCTTCAAGACCTACGGCTACACGATCATCCGTGGAGCTATCCTCGACGAACTCCGTCGCCTCGACCCCATCACGAGGTCAGGACGAGAACGCATCCGGAAACTGGAAGCGAAGGCACGGGAACTGGCCAGCGAGAAGGGCCGCACCCCCACGCGCGAAGAACTCGCCACAGCCCTCGGCTGCAGCCTCACAGAACTGGACCAGGACCAGGCTCTGCTGCAGACGGCCAGGACGCTCTCCATCGATGATGGCGGCGAGGATTCTCCGGGATTTGCCGAGACCCTCGTGGGGCCTCAGGCCCGCCCCGAAGAGATTCTAGAGAAGAAGGAGGCCCTAGAGGCCTTGAGCCGGGAGATCGCCAATCTCCCTCAGCAGGACTGCCAGGTCGTGATCCTCTACTACCACGAAGGCCTGCTCTTGAAGGACATCGGTACCATCCTCGGTGTGAGCGAATCGCGAGTCTGTCAAATCCTCAGCAAGGCACAGACACTCCTCAAGATGGCGCTCGACGACTGACCCCACGGTTGCCCCAGAGGGATTTGGATCATGGAAATCGACTTCGACCCACGGCTACAGAGCCTCCCCAAGATCCAGAAGAAGAAAGACCGACAAGGGAAGCGGAATGCCTTCCAGGAAGCCCTCGAGAACGAAGAGGGCATGAAGAACGGTCCGGGGGAGAGGGAAGAGATCGCCACCACGATAGCGGGGAGCCCAAAGAAAGCCCAAAAGCCCCGAAATGACGATGGCAAGGGCCTCAAGGTCGATCTACTGGCTTGACGATAGAGAGCCTGTGATTCCCGACCCCCTTGA
>JAJRTL010000081.1 GCA_024278315.1 Planctomycetota bacterium
ACTTCATGCCCGACACCGGCAAGATCGAGGTCTACCGCGCCGGCAGCGGCATGGGCATCCGACTCGATGGAGGCTCGGGCTATCCGGGTGCACAGATCTCGCCACACTACGATCCACTGTTGGTCAAGGTGACGGGTTCGGGACGCAGCTTCGCGGGAACCGTGCGCAAACTGACACGCGCCCTCTCGGAGTTCCGGGTGCGTGGCGTCGAGACGAACATCCCCTTCCTTCTGCAGGTCCTCAACCATCCACGTTTCCAGGCAGGAGAGGCAGACACCGGTTTCGTGGACACGACACCCGAGCTCTTCCAGTTTCCAAGGCGGTTGAATCGTGCCCAGCGGCTCCTGCGCTTCCTCGGCGATCAGGTCGTCAATGGCCCCATGGTCCCAGGAAGTGGCAGCGCTCTCCCCGAGCGCGTCGCGCCCGAGATTCCGCAACGCCAACATGCCGACCTGCCGCATGGGTGGCGCGACATCCTGACGAGTCAGGGGCCCAAGGCCTTCGCCAGGCAAGTGCGCGAGCACAAGAGCACGCTGATCACCGACACGACCTGGCGAGATGCCCATCAGAGTCTGTTGGCGACACGCGTCAGAACGCAGGACCTCTTGGCCGTGGCCCCGAGCACGGCCGAGATCCTGGCTCCTTGCTTCAGTCTCGAAATGTGGGGTGGTGCGACCTTCGATGTCGCCCTGCGCTTCCTGCGCGAATGCCCCTGGCGCCGGCTGGAGCTTCTCCGCGAAAGCGTACCCAACATTCCTTTCCAGATGCTCTTGCGCGGCGCCAACGCTGTTGGCTACACGTCCTATCCGGACAACGTCGTCCGCCGGTTCGTCCGAGCAGCCAAGGATCGCGGCATCGATGTCTTCCGCATCTTCGACTCCCTCAACTATGTCGAGAACCTGAAGCTCGGCATCGACTGCGTCGGCGAGGCGGGTGGTGTCATCGAAGCCTCCATCTGCTACACAGGCGATGTCAGCGATCCGGGTCGGACCAAGTATTCCCTGCCCTACTATCTGGATCTCGTGGGCCAGCTCGTCGATCTGGACATCCATGTCCTGGCCATCAAAGACATGGCAGGACTGCTCAAACCGCGTGCGGCTCGATTGCTCGTCGGCAAGATCCGTGAGGCCTTCCCGGATCTGCCCATCCATGTGCATACCCATGACACGGCAGGTGCGGGTCTGGCCTCCATGCTTGCTTGTAGCAAGTCCGGTGCGGACGTTATCGACCTCGCCTTGAGTTCGATGGCCGGCCTCACGAGTCAGCCGTCCATGGGAGCTTTTGTGGCAGCCATGGAAGGCAGCAAGCGCGAGTCGGACATCGACCTGGAGAGAGCCGGCGAGCTCAATACCTATTGGGAACAGGTGCGCCTCCTCTACGCCCCCTTCGAGTCCGGTCTCAAGAGCGGAAGCGTCGAGGTCTACCAGCACGAGATGCCAGGTGGCCAGTACAGCAACCTCGAGTTTCAGGCTCGCGCACTGGGCCTTGCCGGACGCTGGAGGGCGATCAAGCGCGCCTACCGCGAAGCCAACTTCCTCCTGGGTGATGTCATCAAGGTGACCCCGACCTCCAAGGTAGTGGGCGACCTGGCGCAGTTCATGGTCCAGAACGACCTCGATGCCAAGGCCGTCCTCGACCAGGCCGATACCCTCAGCTTTCCGAGCTCCGTGCATGACTTCATGCAGGGACGACTAGGCCAGCCCTACGGCGGCTTTCCCGAACCTCTCCACACCCAGGTCCTGCGCGGAGACCCTCCCATCGAGGGACGACCCGGAGCGAGCCTCGCAGACCTGGACTTCGACAAGCTGCGAGAAGAACTCGAGTCCCGCTACTCGATTCAGCTGAGCGAGGAACAGCTCCTCTCTGCCGCCCTCTACCCCCAGGTCTATGCGGATTTCATGGATTTCCGGAAGACTTACAGTGACGTCTCGGTCATCCCCACTCTCCCCTTCCTGGCTCCACTCGAGCCGGGTGAGGAGATCAGCATCGAGATCGAACACGGCAAGACGCTGGTCATCCAGTTCAAGAACACGGGCGAGCTCGATGATCAAGGAAGGCGTCCCGTCTACTTCGAACTCAACGGGCAGCCGCGCACGCTTCTGATTGCTGACAAATCCGCGCAAGAGAGCGTGGTCAAGCGCGAGAAGGCTGACAAGAAGGACCCCGGTTCACTGGGAGCCCCCATGCTTGGCGTCGTCGCCACCATCCACGTCGATGAGGGCCAGAAGGTCGAGAAGCAGGAGCCGCTTCTCACGATGACCGCCATGAAGATGGAGACCATCGTGACGGCTCCCGTCTCAGGCACCATCGAGCGGATCACCGTCGCTCCCAACGACACGCTCGCGGCCGGCGACCTGCTCCTCACGATCGCCTGAGGGGTCGTACAGAAACAACTCAGAGTACACCTACTTCAGATCGTAGAACCGCCAGGCTGGCCCAGCGTCGGGCGTGGGGATGTCGCCGGTGAGGCGTGCGCGAATCAGCGAGATGGGGATGGAGTTCTGCTTGAGGACGGCCTCATGGAAGTCCATCTCGCTCATCTTGCCGGAGCTCACGAGTTCGCCGTGCAGAGCACGGAGTTGCAGGCCACCCAGCATGTACGCTGCCTGGTAGAGCGGTGGATAGCCGCCTTCGAAGGAGCGCCGCACCTCGGCCGTCGCGTTCTTGCGCTCATGGCCAACCTGCTCTACGAGGAAGTCGATGGCCTCCTGAGGGCTCATCTTTCCCAGATGGAATGAGAGCGAGAAGATGATGCGCGCGCAGCGGTGGCTGCGCCAGAAGAGCATACCGAGCCGGTCCTTGGGATCCTTGGCGAAGTCGAGGTCCCAGAGGCGGAGTTCCCAATAGAGAGCCCAGCCCTCCAGCAGGAACGGCGTGCCGAAGGCTCCCCGGTAGGGATGGTATCTCCGGGACATGAACCCCTGCAGATGGTGCCCAGGAATGAGTTCGTGGTGAACGGTCGCCCTGGAGAAGTGCCGGTTGTTGCCGCGCATGGTCATGGACTTCTGAGCTGTGTCCATATCGGCTGTGGGATAGGCCACGGAGATTACCTCTCCACCGGTGAAGTAGGGCGTATAGCGTTGCCTCGCGGCTGGCATCATCCGGATGCGCCAACCCTCCTTGGCCAGGACAGGGATCCGGATCAGGTTGCGGTCTTCAAGAAAAGTGATCGCCTCCTGGGCCAGCTCCCGGATCAGCGCAGGTTGACGACCGGGAGCCACGAAGTCCTGCTTGACCACATCCATGGCCTTCTTCCAGTCACCCTCGAAGCCTAGCTCCTTGGCAGCCTTGTCCCTCTGCGATCGACACCACTCGAGTTCACGACGACCGATCTCGATCAGCTCCTCGGGCGTGTAGGCGATCCGCTCGCGCCGCAGGGCCGCGATCAGGGCGGTCCTGCCGATCGGCTGCCCCAGGATCCCGAGCTTGCCGCTGCTCTTGACGGCAATGGCCTCGAGACGCCCACTCACCTTCTTCATGGCTGCCGCCAGGTCCTGGGCCGGCTTGGGATACCACCAGGTGAACTCCGGATCGAATTCGGCACGTCCACGCGCCCAGCCCAAGAGTGCCCTCCGGTACTCCTCGCATCGACGCCCCGCCTGACGCGCCAGGATCCCATCGGGCTTCTCGGCCTTGGGGTCCTTCAGGGTCCGAAGGGTCTCCTCCGTGAGCTTCAGTGCACCTGCCAGGCCATCGAGCGTCGACTCTGTTGGAAGATCCTCAAGACGCTGTCCTAGCTCCACCAACTGCTCGATGACGTCGCTGGCTGGAATCCAGTCGCGGATGCGCTCCGTCAAGGCTGCCTCACGTCGCAGATCCTCTCTCGCCGCACGACAATGATCGAGGAAGAGCAGATGGTCGATGCGCCCCTCCTTGGTCATGGAGGCAGGATCCATGTCGTTCAGGGACTCTAGGACCTGCTTCATCCAGACCTCCAGGGCCTTGCGCTGCTCAGGGCTTCCGCGCAGTGGATGGCGTCGTTCGATCAAACCACGATCCTGGCCGAAGATGAGGATCCGATCCCGTAGCCCCTCCTTGTCGAAGGCCTGCTGCGCATGCGCGGATCTGGCGTGGATCGAAAGCCCAAGGAGCATCGTCGAGAGGAGAAGACCATATCGGAGGGATCGTTGGCGCATCGGTCGGTACAGGAGTGTCCAAGGGAAGGAGGAAGTCGCGGACCCTGACTGGGCAGCTGCGTGGAACATGATCGAATCCCGATCCAGGAGCCTGCAAGCATGGAGCTTAACCCGAACGATTCAGGACCTCGAAGGGTCTGACAAGGATCTTTCGGAGTCGCCGCCCCCGGGCCGGGCATGAACCCACCAAGAACCCCTGTGGATCTTGTCGTATCTCTACAGGTCACGTAGATTCCATGCGTGAGTCTTCCGGAACGAATTGCTGCGATCGACCTGGGATCCAACAGTTTCCACATGGTCATCGCCAAGCTCGTGGATGGCGACCCTGTCATCATCGACAAGCATCGTGAGATGGTGCGGCTGGCCGAAGGTCTCGATGAAGCCGGCAAGCTGTCCGAGGATTCCCGCGAACGGGCCCTGGTCTGCCTCGAACGATTCGGACAAGGCGTGAGGGATCTTCCGACAGGTGCTGTCCGCATCGTGGGGACCAACACCCTGCGCATCGCTGCCAACTCGTTGGAGTTCCGTGTCGCCGCCGAGCAGGCGCTGGGGCATAGCATCGACGTCGTCTCCGGAAGAGAAGAGGCACGTCTCATCTACCTGGGCGTCGCACACAGCCTTGCCGATGATTCGCAGCAGCGACTGGTCATCGACATCGGCGGCGGCAGCACCGAGCTGATCCTGGGCAAGCAGTTCGAGGCGCAGCGCGTCGCGAGCCTCTTCATGGGGTGCGTCAGCTATTCAAAACACTACTTCCCCCATGGTGAGATCAAGGAGAAGGGCTTTCGCAAGGCGGTGCTGGCCGCACAGCGGGTCCTGGAGCCCTACGCCGCCAGCTTCCGGGAGCAGGGTTGGGAGGAGGCGGTGGGGGCCTCGGGCACGATGCGGGCCGCCGAATCCACGATCCAGGGCCTGGGCAAGACACGCGTCACGCGCAAGAACCTCGAGCTGCTGATCGAAGCCATCCTCGACCGTGGGCACAGCGACCGGCTGGACCTCCTGGGTTTGCGCGTCGAACGCCGCCGCAGCTTCGCGGGTGGCATAGCGATCCTCTGGGCGCTCTTCGACAGCCTCGAGATCGATCGATTGAGCATCTCCACCGGTGCCTTGAGAGAAGGACTCCTCTATGACCTGCTCGGCCGCGTCGGGCACGAGGATGTCCGCGAAAGGACGATCGACCTCTTCCAGAAACGCTTCTCGGTCGACATCGAGCAGGCACTTCGTGTCGAGGATCTGGCCCTGGAGCTCTTCGACCGAGCCGAGACGGACCTGCTGATGCGGGATCCCGAAGCCATCCGCTTCCTCTCCTGGGCCGCCCGTCTGCATGAGCTGGGTCTCGCAGTCCACGTGCGCCACTTCCACCACCACGGCGCCTACCTGGTGGAGAACTCCGATCTCCCCGGGTTTGCCCAGGACGGTCAAGACCTCCTGGCCTTCCTGCTCTTGGCCATGCGAAGGCGCTTCCCCGATGACGCCCTCGAGCGCCTGCCCGCCAGGTTCAGGGAGGACGCGATTCTCCTCGCCATGCTGCTGCGCCTGGCGCTTCTCTTTCATCGCAATCGATCTCCTCAGACGGTTCCCCATATGCCCATCCAATGGAAGAACGATCGACTTGTCCTGCAGATTCCAGGGGCTTGGCTCAAAGAACACCCGCTCACAGAACTGGATCTGGAGGAGGAGGGTACGCTCTTGGCAAGGAGCCCCTTTGCCCGGAAACTGGAAATCCAGACGATCGATGAAGCCGCACCCTGAGAACGAACATCGGCCCCCGAGGCTCATGTGCAGGTTACAATCGACATCGCTTGCCCGGGTGATTCATGAGATCGTTGCGAGGTCATGAATCATCAGGGCGATACGAGTCCCTTCCAGGATGCTGCATCTGTTCCCCCAGCCAGGCATCTGACATGCGAGTTTCCCTGATTGCATTGGCGTTCGCCCTCTGCGCACCGACCCTCGCGGTCGCGCAGGATTGCGACCAGGCCCCCACCGGCCTGATCCCCCTCAATGAGTTGGGGAACCAGAGGTACAGGGGCTTCCCCGGAGGCCTCTATCCCAAGAGCTCCAACGGAATCCCACCGGCTCACACCAAGCTGGGACTCAAGTTGGCGAAGAGCCTGACTCCACTCGACAAGGCAGGGAAGCCGTCGGCCACGGGCAAGATCGTCCTGCTCTCGATCGGCATGTCCGACACGGCGCAGGAGTTCATCCATTTTCAACGTCTCGTGGAGATGGACTTCCAAAGCAATGATGCCTTGGTGCTCGTGGACGGTGCCATTGGAGGCAATGACTCCAGCAAGGCTGTCTTTACGAAACAATCCTATTGGGCTCTCGTGCAACATCGACTGAAAAAAGCAGGTGTCACGGCGGCGCAAGTGCAGATCTTCTGGCTGAAGGAAGACGTGGTCTCGCCAACCAGGCCCTTCCCGCTTCACGCACAAGCTCTCCGGGACCTCCTCGCGAAGACGGTCCAGGATCTCCACATCAGGTTCCCACAGGGAAAGCTCTGCTTCGCGTCCTCACGCATCTATGCAGGCTATGCCACGAACAAGCTCCCAGCCGAACCCTTCGCCTACGAATCGGGCTTTGCCGTCAAGTGGCTCATCGAACGCCAGATCCTTGGCGACAAGAGCCTCAATCCAGATTCCAAGGTCGGCAAGGTCAAGGCACCGTGGCTTTGCTGGGGCCCCTACCTCTGG
>JAJRTL010000082.1 GCA_024278315.1 Planctomycetota bacterium
CAGGTCCGAGCGGAAGCGGTAGCCCCCCTGCGGGAGAGTGAGCACAACGTCGCCGTTGGCATCGGTGGTGCCGTTGTAGCCAGTGTAGGCCGTCCCGTTGAAGGCGTAGACGGGCAGCCCCTGCTGGGCCACGCCCGAGGTGTCCTCGACGCGCACGGTCACCGGCCGCGTCACCGTGATGGCGGCGCTCTCGCAGCCCGGGATCGTACAGTGGTTGGCCTCGCCGCTCCAGAACTGCGTGCCGCCTGTCCCCGATAGGGGGTTCAGGTCCGAGCGGAAGCGATAGCTCCCCTCCGGCAGATCGAGCTGGACTTCGCCGTTGGCGTCCGTGGTGCCGTTGTAACCGGTGTAGGTCGTGTTATCGAAGACGTAGACCGGCAGCCCCTGCTGCGGTGTGCCCTCGGTGTCCTCCACGCGGACGACCACCGTGCCCGGCTGGAGAGGCGGCTGCGCCACCGGGGCCAGGTGCAGGGAAGCCAGCAGGCCACCGCCTCCCAGGTATGCGATCTGTGTGGCTGTCGGGGTGGGCGTGTAAAGAGGGGGCAGGGTGGGGGCCGTTCCCGGCGTCGCGCTGGGGGTTGCCGTCGGCGATGGGGCAGGGGTGTCCGTAGCCGTGGCAGTCCCCGTCGGGGTGGAGGTCGATGTCGGGCTCAAGGTCCCTAACACCTTCCTTTTCCTCTTCGGTGAGCCCTGGGTCGCTTAGGAAGTCACTAACGTATTTGTCAAGGCTGTCCTTCATAATCCAAACCTCTCGGGGTTGCCCCTAGCTTCTTTCACTGGTCACCCAGTTCTAGTTTGATAGGGGGAAGAACGATCACGCCAACAGGCTGTTGCAATAGCTCCAGCTGCTCAATAGGCTCGCCCCAGAGTGGCGATCCCTTGGCATAAGGGCATGGGGATTCGATGATTGCCTTCGAAAGCCATGCACATGGGCCACATGATCGCCGGCAAACCTGATAATGCTAGTTGCAAAGGCCCAGCCTCGCAGACCTTTGTATGGCCTCTTGCACGTCAAGCATCATAAGCTCTCCATTCAGGAGGAATGCAAGCGTTGAGCTGTCATCGGCCCAGCTCACGTCCTGGACCTCAGGTAGCACCTCAGGGCTTGCCAGGCATTTGCCCAAACGATCAGCGAGCACAAGTTGCCCCCTAAGCGAAGTCTCCACGAGCTCCAGGTAGGCGATGACTCTTCCGTCGGGAGACCAATCTACTCTTCCGATTGCGCTTCCTGGAGCGTACAGAATTGAAGAGCCGGTTAGGACATCCACCATGAGCGCCTCATTGACATTCGTGTGCCCATAACTTGCCTCAATCGAAATCAATGCGGTCCCGCGGTCAGGGGACCACGCAATGCCCAGCAGCCATTCCGTGGGAATATCCATCAAAGTGGGAAGCGTTGGCGCCGGAGCACCGACGGATAGCGTGGAGCGCAGCTGGCTTTCCGCAGGAAGGGCGATGGGAGCCGCGTGAAGCACACTACCCGTCGAATCAATTATGCTTAGCGATCTTTGATATCGTCCGCCCCCAAAAGCCGGACCACGATACGCTAGGATGTCTTCTCCATTCCTTGACCAGGTAGCGCCGTCTCCTTGGAATATTGCTCTTTGGGAGAATGCTCCCAAATCCACTATTGAGACTTGAAAGCCCGTCATGATCGAGAATCTCTCACCTTCAGGTGACCAACGCGGGAACTCATAGCGGCCTGAGTCCAGAGGTAGCTGTGTCTCTTCACCCGAGGCAAGGTCTATCAGATAGATGAAGGTTTCGTCTCCAGGCGGAGCAGGGAATCCGGTGGCAAGGACGCGGGATGAATCGGGGGACAATGCCAGCTGAGTGTATGTTCCGTCTGTGGGGATTCTGGTGACATAGTAGGGTACGGCTGCCACTTCAGGCCTGAAGCATGCAGAAAGAATGGCAGCCCAAACTAACAGAACGCAAGTGATGATTGAGGATCTTCGCAGTCTGTGCATCTCAAGGCAACCCCGAGCATTTGCATGCTGTATACCACTGCGGAAACACGATCCAATTGAGTACTAGAGGTTCGGAACGGTACCAGCTGTTGTCGAATGCTCCCAAGAGGGTTCTTCTCACGCGACATAGCCTGTCCAGGTCTCTCGTAGTGAATCCGGGAGTGTCGGGATCATATGCCAAGTCGGAGACCTCATCAATGAAAAGCGGGACGTGCTTCTTCATCTCCCGGAGGACCATGCCTTGAAGGATGTATGCCTGCGCCTCGCCGTAGACGGAATACCTCTGAACGCCCTGAATCTGGTGAGCGATTTCATGCGAGAACAAGGCAATATGGTATTCGCTGGCTGGAATCTTCAGCAAGAACTTCTCGTCAAGCAGAATCAGGTGCATCAACGGCGACCACCCTCCGGCCATCGGGCGGAACACTATGCCGAGGTCCAGTGGGGACGAGTTAACCCAATCAAACACATCGAAAATGTACCTACTTGCACTTCCTCCTGCAGCGCCCGTGAAGCTCAACCTGCCTAAGGCTGAGATTACCCACTTTGAGCATCGTGGTTCGGGACGGCACCAGAACTCGCCTGAGGGGTCGATCCAATTAATGGGGTTCGAGCGAGCATAGATCCACTTGCTTTGCGATAGTGGCAGGAAATCGTCCCCATCCCACACATCCCTGCTCACGAACCGCCCCTGCTCCGACGCATAATACCTCGCCCGCAAATACACCAAGCCGGTCCTATCAAGCTGCTCGCCCGTGAACTGGAAGACTGTCGAGGCCGATCCGCTGCTGCTGAGGGCGCTCCCGAAGGGCTCGTAGCTCTGGGCCAGCGTCACCGCCGCGCTCGCATCCGTTAGTTGCCGCACGGAGCCCAAGGCATCAGGGATATGGTACTGCCAGCCGCCCGGCTGCTTTTCGCCAATGCGCGAGAGGCCGTAGAGGTAGGTGTTCGTCCCGTCAGCAAGCACCTGCGTCAGGCCAGCACCAGCGCTGAGCGCATCGGACGATCCCTCAAAGGCAGCCGAGTGGCGCTCGTTCAAACTATCCTCGCTGTGGAACTTCGCGGAGCATGCTTCGACCTGCGCCGTCTTCGGTAGATGTCTACGCATCCGCCTTTTGCGCAAAGATACCTGACATCGCCAGCCCGGTGATCACGCCGTAGGAAAGCCCGACAACAATGCCATAGGGGTCCATCGGCACCAGGGGCTGTGCCGCTGCTCCGATCCCCCAGCCACAGACCGAGATGACAAACCACCAGAGTGCCTTGGTCCCTCGCGAGCGCATCCCCCACCCCTGGGCCAGGGCTGCCATGCTCCCCGCCAACAAGGCAAAAGCGCCGTATTCGGGGAAAAAAAATGAGTCAGTTATTTCGTAGATCACAGCGAAGACAATAGCTGCCCCTACCCACCCAACGAGCGTGGCGCCAGCCCACCGCCGAGCTTCTCCAAGGCGGTGCCTCAGCAGTGCCTGCCCCCCAAAACCCAACAGCCCCCCCGTGATCACACCCGATGGCACCAAGGCAAGGGGCGTATAGAGCAGGAGCGTGAGCCATGCCACGATGTCGCCCCCCACCCATCCGAGCGGGACGGCCAGGGAAGAGAGCAACCCCCATTGCAAAAGCCAGATCAGTCCAGACGCAAACGCAGCTCGCTCTCTCATTTGGGTAAGCCTTTCATGAAGCAAGGTGTATCGTTCTTCCCCCATATGCTCGGATCACACCAGACACGCGCAGAAAGACCGAGACATCCGTTTCCCGAGGCGGAATCAGGTGGCCAATCAGACGGCAAAGCAGGTCCTCCTGTTGTGCGAGCATTCCCATGACGCTCCGCGGAATCAGCGGATGTCCATCAGGGCCCTTCTCAATCATGGGAGAGGTCGATAGCCGCCGCCAGGCTGGAGTGTAGGACGCGCCCCGGAAGCGCCTGCCAACGGGTTACACCCGCCCCAGTATCCTTGCTTGCACTTCTTCCCGTCAGGACCTGTCAGGATTGTTCCAGGAGGCGCTAGCCACCTGAGATGCTCATAGCCGTGCTTCCTGAATTCTTCAAGATCCACCACCGAGTACTCATTGGCCGCAAGAGCATCTTTGTGCCTGGTTTCCAAAGAGACCCCCTTCGAGCGAAGCAGCCGCGCCTCCGTTCTTGCCGCAAGGATCTCGCCTTGCAAGGACCGGTTCTCGAAATAGCCCAACCTGAGAAGATGAACGAACTCGTGACCGAGCAACGCCGCATCGTACTCGTCCGGCGGATCATTGAGCCGCGTGCCATGGATGTAAATCGCCCACGGCGTTGTGGCCATTTCGAAGCCAAACGGTGGCTTAC
>JAJRTL010000083.1 GCA_024278315.1 Planctomycetota bacterium
TTTCGAGTTCAGGACGGCTGCGCGAGATATGAGGCGACCCAAGAGGGTCGTCGAATCGAAGCAATGCCGAGCGAACCCATAGGTTCGCGGTCCTGGACCGAAAGACGCCGTCAGACGCATCGAGGTCATGAATCGTTCGGGTTAGTGGACCTTGACGAAACGGCGGAAGGAGAGGTCGAGCGTGGCCTTCTTGGCGGCACCGTGGAAGAAGACGAAGCGGTAGCGGAGACGCAGGGTCTTGCCCTTCGCGAGCGTGAAGCCCTTGCTCTGCTTGCCACCGAAGGACTGGCTGCCGAAGGGGTTGGCGGCCAGAAGACCGTAGTCGCGGGCGTGCCAGTGGCAGGGATAGCCGAGATTGTCAGGGTGGTCGAAAAGAGCGAGACCGGCCATGAGCTGCTTCTTGGGGTTCTTGCGATCCTTCGGGAGCAACGGAGCCTGGTAGGCGACCCAACGGGCGCGCTTGCCCCAGACGGCGGCACCGGTGACCCCTTCCGAATTGAGGGCCTGCCCCTTGGCGACCTTGCCGCGCAGCCGCAGGCGGGGATTCATGCGGATGGCCATCGTCCCTTCTTTGGTCTCCCCGAAGTGCAGAGGGCCCTCGCTAGCCTGGACACGGATATCCAGGTCGAGGATGCGGTTCTGCCCCACCTGCCCGAAGGTCATCGTGCGTTCATCGCGGCAGACGAGCCTGCCCTGCCCATCCAACCAGTCATTCCTGGTTTGGATGCCCTGTGTCTTGCCCGGAGTCTCGCCCTGTGTCTTACCTCCAGGCGCAAGCCTACGGATCGATGTCTGCACGACATGTGATCCATCCTGGCCCGACCAGAAGTCGAGCCCGTTGATGTCCCCGTGAGCCAACCAAAGCGAGCGATGATGCGGATGGTCCTTGGCCTCACCCTTGCGCGCCTTGTCCACAGGCCAGGCGCGCGTCATGGGCAGGGCTCCCTCCAAGAGCACAGGAGCGAAGAAGGGGCCGAGCTTGCCCGTCCATCGATATTCCGTGAAGAGCTTGCCGCCCAGGGTGATACGCGCGCGCCCCTTCTCCAGGAAGACCTGGACCTCGTCCGGATCGGAGGCAAAGCCGAGGTCGCTGGCCTTGCTGCCCTTGCCTCCGTCCGTGCCGCGCTCCTTGCCCGTCTTCTGGCCCCAGATCCGGATCTTGCGGACCCGACCGGTGTCGTCGAAGGAGCCGAAGCCGATCTGTCCGCGCAGGAAGCGACGGTCCTCCCCCACCATGACCGGCGTCTCCATGTCATCGAAGTAGAGCTCGACCCGACCGCTGGCCACGTCGCGGACCAGCCTGAGCTTGTGCCACTGCCCCTTGCCCCAGCGGATACCCTTGCTTGTCCGAGACGCGAACTTGATGCGTGGCGTCGCATCCACACGGAAGAGATTGTGCGCATGATCATCGGCTGCCTGAGCGACATGCGCGTAGTAGAGATGATCGCGTGACTGCACGCCAAAGAAGAGGCACATGTCCAGATGGCCATACTCGCGGCCAGTGGACTGGATCTCGGCTTCGAGCACGAAACTGCCAAAGCTCTTGCCACGGATCAGAGCGAGGTTGCGCGGCGAACGCACCGGCGGCTGGTAGACACTCGGCTTCGTTAGGGCGAGCGATCCCCTGTCGACCTTCCATGCTGAGGGATCACTGAAGACGAAGTCCGACCGGCTCTCGGGCCCGGCGAAGTCCTGCGAGTAGAGGAGGCTGTAGCCCTCCGGGATGCCCGCTGGCAGTGGTTCTGGGGCCGGGTCTTGGGTTGCGCAAGCGAGGAAGAGGAAAAGCAAGCAGAGGAATGGGTTCATGAGGTCCCAGAGGATAGACTCGCGACGCCCCGAACCGCTGCAGGTTTTCTCCCTCTATGCCGTTCCGTCCTCTCGACTCCCGGCCTTCGAGCCAACTCTCTCCGCGTAGCCATCGCTGGCCTTCTGGCCGGTCAAGCGTCCGCTCCCCGCTGCTCGCTGGGCTCCTGGCCCTACCAATCGCATGTCTCGGGGGATGCGCCAACCACTCGGCCTCGGAGACGCCGCCGGATCCGACCCAGGCCAACTACACGGAGAGCATCCGCAAGAGCGACGTCCACTTCGAGATGATCTGGGTCCCTGCGGGTGGGTTCTGGATCGGCAAGCACGAAGTCACTTGGGACGAGTATCTGCTCTACTGCGACTTCGCTGAGAGCAAGAAGGTCCCCCCCGGCGTCGACGCGGTCAGCAAGCCGAGCAAGCCCCAGGAGGACGTCGCCCCCTACGATCGCGGTTGGGGCACGGGTCGCCGGCCGGCCGTGGGCATGAGCTGGAACGCCGCCAAGAAGTACTGCCAGTGGCTGAGCCTCAACACCGGGCATGCCTACCGCCTGCCGACCGAGAAGGAGTGGTTGCTGGCGCTCGGCAAGAAGGCCCAAGAGCCCATCGGCAAGCATGCCTGGTACAAGAAGAACAGCGGCTTCATGACCCACGAAGTCGGCAAGAAGACGCCCAACGAACACGGCCTCTACGACATGTACGGCAACCTGTGGGAGTACTGTGACAACGCCTGGTCTACCGCACAGCCCAAACGCGCGGTGCTGCGCGGAGGAGCCTGGTCGAGCCGGGCGGGCGAACTGAAGCCTACCAAGCGGCTGGGCTTCGACCCGGACTGGATTCTCGAAGACCCCAATGTCCCCGCCGGCGTCTGGTGGGTTCCCGACGGTGGACACCTGGGGATGCGGGTGCTGCGCGTGCCCGAAGATGGAGACAAGAAGAACTAGCCAAAAGCGAAACCGCTGGACAGCAGCTCAAGAGTGAGTGGCTCAAGAGTGATCGACAAGGAAGCAAGAGCATGACAGGCATGAAGAAGACACGTCGCGAATTCCTCGAAGACGCCCTCCTGGCCGCAGCGGCCGCCGCCAGCGCCCTGCCCTTGGCCGGATGCGCCAGCCCCTCCGCGGGCGATGGCGAGCCGGACCCCAAGACCACGGGCTCTACGACCTCCAAGCCTTCCCGGGACGTGATCCGCATGGGCGTCATTGGCGTGCGCGGCCGAGGACGTGCCCACGTCGGTGCCTGGAAGAAGTCACCTGATGCCAAGGTCGTGGCGATCTGCGACCCCGACTCGGCCGTGATCGGGGGCGCCATGCGAGCCGTGCCCGATGCGGCCTACTACCGCGACATGCGCAAGATGCTCGACAATCCCGAGATCGACGCGGTCTCCATCGCCACACCCAACCATTGGCACTCGCTCGCCACCCTCTGGGCCCTGCAGGCCGGCAAGCACGTCTTCGTCGAAAAGCCCGTCAGCCACGATGTCCACGAAGGTCGCCTGGTCGTGGATGCCGCCGCGTCGTCTGGCCTCCTTGTCCAGCACGGCACGCAGTCCCGCTCGACCAAAGCCACCGTGGACGCCATGGCCTGGCTCCACGCCGGCGGCCTCGGCAAGGTCAAGATCGCGCGAGGGCTGTGTTACAAGCGACGCAAGAGCATCGGCAAGGTCCTCGGTGATCAAAAACCACCCGCATCCTGCAACTACAACCTCTGGGTAGGCCCTTCGCCCATGGTGCCCCTGCACCGCAAGAACCTCCACTACGACTGGCACTGGGATTTCAACACCGGCAACGGCGACCTCGGCAACCAGGGCGTACACCAGATGGACATCGCACGTTGGGGGCTCGGTATGGATCGACTGCCCGATCGCGTCACCTCGCTCGGGGGTCGCCTGGGTTACGACGACGATGCTGACACACCCAACACCATGGTCTCACAGTACGACTACGGCGATCAGCAGATCATCTTCGAGGTGCGTGGATTGAAGACAGGTCCCTACCGCACGGCCCATGTCGGAGTGATCTTCCACTGCGAGCATGGCTATCTCGTCAGCACGGCCTACACCAAGGCCGTCGCCTTCGATCTGGATGGAAAGGTCATCAAGACCTTCACCGGTGGTGGCAACCACTGGCAGAACTTCATCGACGCAGTCAAGAGCGGCGACAAGACCAAGCTCGACTCGCCAATCATCGAAGGCCACCTCTCGGCATCTCTCTGCCATCTGGGCAACATCTCCTACCTCCTGGGTCAGGAGGAGCTGTTCTCCAAGACCGACAGCCCCTTCGGTGCACGCGAGGACGCCAACGAGACCTTCCTGCGAACGCGAAAGCATCTCGTCGACAACGGGCTGGACATCGACAAGACAAGCTACCAGCTCGGCCCGACGCTGAGTTTCGATTCCAAGAGCGAACAGTTCACGGGGGATCGCGCCGAAGACGCCAACGCGCTCCTGGAGCGGCCTTTCCGTGAGGGATTCACGGTCTAGATCGCGACCATCATCCCTCCCGGGAACCACGTCGCTCCTGGGCAGGCCCGACACGAGAGGCATTTCCATGGCAGAGATCACGCGCCGAGACTTCCTCGCACGGTCCGGCCTGGCGGCAGGGGCCTTCGCACTACCCACGTCAGGATTCCTGAAGCCCGGAGCGCAGGACAAGAAGCTTCGCCTGGGCGTCGTCGGGGTCGGCGGCCGAGGCGGAGCCAACCTGGGTGCCGTGGCTGGCGAGAACATCGTCGCCCTCTGCGACGTCGATGCCATCCGCCTCGGACAGGCCACCAAGCGCATGCGCAAGCGGCACCCCAAGGTCAAGGGCTACGCCGACTTCCGCGAGATGCTCCGCAAGGAAAAGCTGGATGGCCTCGTGGTCAGCACTCCTGATCACACCCATGCCGTCGTCGCTGCCGCCGGACTGCACGCCGGCCTCGACGTCTACTGCGAAAAGCCCCTGGCCCACACCGTGCAGGAGGTGCGCGCGCTGACCGAGTTGGCGCGCAAGAAGAAGGCCATCACCCAGATGGGCACGCAGATCCACGCAGGCAACAACTACCGCCGCGTCGTCGAGCACATCGAGGCCCAGGTCATCGGCCCGGTCAGCGAGGTCCATGTCTTCTGCGGCAAGAGCTGGTCCGGCGGCGAACGCCCCAAGGGCTCCCAGCCCATCCCCCCCTCCCTCGCCTGGGATCTCTGGCTCGGTCCTGCGCCCGAACGTCCCTACCACAAGGGCTACCATCCCGCCCAGTGGCGCCGCTTCTGGGACTTCGGCGAAGGGACACTGGGCGACATGGCCTGCCACTACATGGACCTGCCCTTCTGGGCGCTCGGGCTCAGCCACCCCGAGACCGTGCAGGCCCAGGGCCCACGCATCCACGCCGAGACGACACCTCCCGACCTCGTCGTCGACTACCACTTCCCCTCCCGCAGCGACCTGCCGCCGGTCGACCTCACCTGGTACGACGGCAAGGCCCACCCCCCGATCCTGAAAGACCTCGGCCTCGAAAAGTGGCGCAACGGTGTCCTTTTCGTCGGCAGCAAGGGCTGGCTCATCTCCGACTATGGTCGCCTCGTCCTTGGCCCCAAGGACAAGTTCGAGGGCTACACGCCCCCCCAGCCCTCGATCCCCAAGTCCATCGGCCACCACGCCGAGTGGATCCAGGCCTGCAAGACGCGCGGCACCACGACCTGCACCTGGGACTACTCAGGCCCGCTCAGCGAGTCCGTCCTCCTCGGCAACGTCTCCTACCGCCTCGCAGGCAAGAAGCTCGACTGGGACCCCAACCTGCTGCGCGCCACCAACTGCCCCGAAGCCGACAGCTTCATCGCCACCCGCATGCGCGAGGGCTGGACCCTCTGAGGCACGCGCGCTCAGTCGGGTTTGCCGATCTGCTTCGCTCTCTCTCGCAGCTCTTCCAGCACGGTCTTTGCGGAGAGAGACGGGATCTGCGTGCAGATCTGCCCCCCCGAAGGAATCTCCAAGATTGCTGTGCAAGGCTGCCGCCCGAACGATTCATGACCTCGATGCGTCTGACGGCGTCTTTCGGTCCAGGACCGCGAACCTATCGGTTCGCTCGGCATGGCTTCGATTCGACGACCCTCTTGGGTCGCCTTCATCTCGCGCAGCCGTCCTGAACTCGAAA
>JAJRTL010000084.1 GCA_024278315.1 Planctomycetota bacterium
GCTTCTGTCCGCTCAAGGACAAGGGGCCCGAAGACGTCGACATGCTGATTTGCCGAGAGAACACCGAAGGCGCCTATTCGGGCATCTACGGCCATCTCAAGAAGGGTACGCCCGATGAGGTCGCCACGCAGACGATGGTCTACACGCGCAAGGGCGTGGAGCGCATCGTGCGCTTCGCCTTCGAGCGGGCCATGGAGCGGCCGAGGAAGAAGGTGACGCTCATCGACACGGCCAACGCGCTGCGCTCGCAGGACATCTGGACGCGCACCTTTGCGGAGGTTGCCTCCGAGTATCCGAGCATCGAGACCGACCACGCCTACATCGACGCGGCCTGTATGTGGATGGTCAAGAACCCCGAGTGGTTCGACGTAGCTGTCTGCCCCAACCTCTTTGGCGACATCATCACCGACCTCGGTGCGATGGTGCAGGGCGGTATGGGGATCGCGGCTTCGGGCAACATCCACCCAGGCCAGGTGTCGATGTTCGAGCCCATCCATGGCTCCGCGCCCAAGTACAAGGGCAAGAACAAGGCCAACCCGATCGCCACGATCATGGCCGTGTCCATGATGCTCGACTTCCTCGGCGAGACCGAGGCAGGCAAGGCCATCGACGACGCGGTCTCGGCCTTGATGCGCGATGGCCAGATCAAGAGCCTCTCTGCCGGGGTGCACGGCACGGACGAGCTCGGCACGCTGATCGCCAACAGGATCCGCGCCTGAGCGATTCGCCAGGCAAGGCGATGCGAGGAGGGCCGGCGGGATGATCCCGTCGGCCCTCTTTTCACATCACTTTATGGGCTCGAGTTTGGGCTAGATCAGGCATCCCAGGGTCTTGAGTTCAGGCTCTTTGGCATTCTTGGCCTCGCGTGATTTCTTCTTGTGGTTCATGGTTCTCCCTCTGTTGGAAACGCGGTTACGGCAGAGCGTATACGGGAGGGTGTCTGGGTGCAAGCGCAGGCGACAGGCTCGTTACAAGTCCTTTTATGACAGGGCCGTTACGAGGAAAGAGCTGCGCGGAGCAGGCAGCGTGGGAAGATTCGAGCAGTCAATGAGCTTAGGCCCTGCCAGAGGGTCAGCGTCCCAACCATGGAGATAGAACGATGCGTACGGTACTCACGATGGCGGCATTGGCCGCACTACAGGTCGGTGCAACCGCCCAGGTCATCATCACGGAACAGCCTGCGGGCGATCAGGACCGGCCAGCTGTCAAGGTCCAGGTGGCCAATGAGGCTGGGCCCAATGCCGGTCTTTTCTACAAGGCCTTCTACCTCGAGACCGGCGCGCGCAAGTTGGATCATGCCATCGAGGCCTACCGGGCGTACCTCGAGGCGGCCCCCAGGGGGCACTTCTCCCCGCGCTCTGCCTACTCCCTGCGTCAGCTCTTGATTCGTGTGGATCGGGAAGACGAAGCGCGCGAGATCGGTGAACAGTACAAGGACGTCATTGCACTACGCCGTCGGGGCCGCAACGCGGGCGGCCGCAATGCTGGATTTGGTGGTCGCGGGGATCGCAACCGCAACCGCGACGGCGCAGACCGGCGCGCCAACTACGCCAAGGATCTCGAGAAGCTGACCAAGAACCTCGACAAGACGCAGAAGGCCCTGGAGGGCGCGCTGGCGAGCAACGACCAGACCAAGATCCAGAAGCTGACCAAGAAGATGGACAAGATCGCGGGCCAGATCAAGGTCATGCAACGTCGCATGGAGCGCGGGGACAACCCACGGCGTCGCGGCGAGGGCCAGCAGGGTCGGCGTCGCGGAGGCATGGGCAACCGGACGCCTCTCAAGGACATGAGCAAGGAAGAGCTCGACAGCATGATGGAGCGTATGGACAGCATGATGGAGCGCATGGGCCAGTTCTTGGACCCCGATCGTGCCGACGAGATCGAGGAGAAGTTCAAGTCCTTCAAGAAGCTGGTCAAGGACGGCAAGCTCGAAGAGGCGCAGAAGATGCGTAATGAGATGTTCCAGGGCTTCCGCCGGCGTCGCTAACGCATTCTTGAAGGAAGCGCAAGTGAGGGAGCGGAACTGCCGATAGGAAGGGGACATGGTCACGGAGTACCGCAATGTCCAGAAGCCCCCGCTTTCTCATCGCCCTGACCTTGGTCTGCCTGCCGCTCACGGCGCAGAGCAAGGTCTACCTGCCTTCCAACAGCCCGGGTGCCGGCACGATGAACCTGGCCCCGCTCGGTGGGAAAGCCAGCTCGGGCTCGAGCCAGAACATGCGCACGCAGATCCTCGTGCCGCGTTCGCTGCTCCCCACCGGCGGTAGCCAGATCCAGAAGCTGGCTTTCAGCTCGTCGAGCGTCGGGGCCTACAAATACCAGAGTCTGGTCATCCAGATCGGCCACCTGAAGGGCGCGAAGTTCACGACCACCTTCGCCGACAACCTCACGGCGCCTGTCACCGTGTTCTCGGGGACGGGCTTCGCGTTCACCAAAGCTGACACCTGGTCCTACCTCAAGCTATCCAAGGTCTTCGATCACGACGGCAAGCGCGACCTGGTCCTGGACATCGTCATCCAGGGGGCGCGCTATGCGGGGAAGACCGGTGGTAGCATCGCGGGCTCGCGCCGCAGCGACGGCAAGGCTGGCCTGAAGCGCGTCTACGCCCTCAGCTACAAGACCTCGACTCCGGCCAGAAGTGGCTTTGGCCCCTACGCGGGTGGCCCCAAGATGGCCTTGGAGCTTGTCTCCGGCAAGACCATCGAACTCTTCGGCGTGGCCTGCAAGGACTCGCTTGGCAAGTCGCCGGGCATCCAGATGAGCCAGGCTCCCAGGCCGGGCCTTGCGATGTCCTTCGGCGGCGGTTCGAGCGCAGCGATCCAAGGCACCTTCCTCCTGTTCGGTATCGGCAACAAGAAGTTCGGCACGCTGCCCCTCCCGCTCAAGCTCGACAGTCTCGGCGCCCCTGGCTGCTGGCTCCTGGTCGACATCCTCCTGGTCATCCCCGGGGACAAGAAGAACGGCAGCTTCGCCACGCCGCCTTGGACGCTCCCCAAGTCCTCCGCACTCGTCGGCACGGATCTCTACGGCCAGTGGCTGTTGCTCGACCCCAAGGCCAACAAGCTGGGCTTCGTCTTCAGTCAAGGCCTGCGCGCCCGCATCGTCTCTGCGCCCTGATTCGCGGAGCACCGGATCGGATGGATGGGCTCGGTATTCAGGTCGGAGCTGGCTATGATGTCGGCATGCCGCACCAGAAACTGACCGAGACCCTCGCCTCCCTTCGCGCCCAACTCACCAACGGGGAGAAGCTCGATGCCGAGGACCGCAAGCATCTCGAGGAGATGCTCACCGAGCTCCAGACCCTGCTCGACTCCCAGGAGACCGAGCATCCCAGCCTGGGCGAGCGGGTCAGCGAGGCCGTCGGCCGCCTCGAGGTCTCCCACCCCGAGCTGGCCGCCACGCTGAACGAGCTGGCCACGATCCTCCGCCCGCTCTAGCCGCCCCCGTGGATAGGGGGAGGCTTTGGGCTCGACAGGGCTCTGGGGAGGGGGGATGCTGCGGGAATGAGCAAGAAGCAAGCGGATGTCCTGGTCCTGGGTGACCGGGATCTGGTGTTGGAGGACCTGTGGGCCGTGTTGGGGGAGAATCCCCCAAGGCTCGAGCTATCGACCGGGAGTCGGGAGCGTTGCCAGGCCTCACGCGCGGTCGTGGAGCGTGTGCTGGCCGAGGGCAAGACCGTCTATGGCGTCAACACGGGCTTCGGCAAGCTAGCGGATCGCCGCATCGAAGATGACAAGCTGCAGCTCCTGCAGCGCAATCTCATCCTCTCGCATGCGACAGGCGTGGGGAATGCCCTGCCGCGGGAGATCTCACGGCTCATGCTGGTGTTGCGGCTCAGCGCGCTGTCGCGGGGTATCTCGGGTGTGCGGCAGGAGCTCTTGGATCGTCTCCTCTCGCTCTACAACGAGGATCTCCTGCCAGTCATCCCCGAGCAGGGCAGCGTGGGGGCGTCGGGGGATCTCGCGCCGCTGGCGCACATGGCCATCGTGCTGCTGGGCGAGGGTGAGGTCTGGCGCGGTGCGGAGCGGATACCCGCGCGCGAGGCGCTGACGGCCAAAGGGCTCGAACCCTTCGAGCTCAGCGCCAAGGAAGGCCTGGCGCTGATCAACGGCACGCAGTGCATGACCGCACTCGGCGTGTCGACCTTGTTGCAGGCCGAGCGCATCGTCAAAACGGCCGATGTGGCCTGCGCCCTCTCGCTCGAAGCACTCAAGGGCAGCACGGCTCCGTTCCAGCCCTGCGTGCACGAGGCGCGCGGCCAGGAGGGCCAGATCCGCACCGCGCAGAATCTGCTGCGTCTGCTGGCCGATTCGCAGATCGTCGAGAGCCATGTCGACTGCGACCGTGTTCAGGATCCCTATTCGCTGCGCTGTGTGCCGCAGGTGCACGGCGCCGTGCGTGACGCCATCGCGTACGTGCGACGCGTCCTGGGCTTCGAGATCAATGCCGCCACCGACAACCCTTTGGTCTTTCCCAATGGCGATGTCATCTCGGCCGGCAATTTCCACGGTCAGCCCGTGAGCCAGGCCATGGACTTCCTCGGCATCGCCCTCTCGACGCTCGCCAACATCTCCGAGCGTCGCATCGAGAACATGGTCAACCCAGCCCTCTCGCGCATGCCCGCCTTCTTGGCACCCAATCCCGGTCTCGAGTCCGGCTTCATGATCCCGCAGGTCGTTGCTGCCTCACTGGCCAGCGAGAACAAGGTGCTCTCGCATCCCTCCTCGGTCGACACGATCCCCACCTCCGCCAACCAGGAGGACCATGTCTCCATGGGGGTCACGGCTGCGCGCCATGCCCGCGACATCGCCCACAACACCGCCAAGGTCCTCGGCATCGAGCTGCTCTGCGGGGCGCAGGGGCTCTCCTTCTCTCGAGAGAGCAAGGCCGGCAAGGGCGTCGAGCTCGCCTACGCCCGCATTCGCGAGGACATCCCTCCCCTCACCCAGGACCGATACCTGGCCCCCGACCTGCTCCGCGCCGAGCAGCTCGTGACCAGCGGCGCCATCCTCTCGGCCATTGAACCCACCCTCCCCCTCCATGCCTGAGCCGGCATGAAAGGGGACTGTGCTTGCAAGTGAAGCCTCGACTCGATACCAAGTGTGCATCACACAAGCCGGAGCAATCATGAGAGTGCATCCCCTGAAGTTTCTCGGTCTCCTGTTCGCCGCACTCTTGCTGGCAGGAGGGAAATCGCTGGCGAGTCAAGATGAGGCGAGAGTGAAGGCTACGCACAATGGCTTGGATGCCAGGATCCCGGTGCTGTTGCTGACGGGAGCCAACAACCACGACTGGAAGTGGACGGCGCCCAGGCTGGCCAGGGTCCTTGAGGAGAGTGGGCGCTTTGCGGTGACGATCAGCGAGAAGCCTGGCGAGGTGCTGGCGCAGCCCAAGGAGTTGGCCAAGTACAAGGTCTTGGTGCTCGATTACAATGGACCGCGATGGGGGGATGCAGCCGAGCGTGGTTTCCTCGAGGCCGTGAAGAACGGAATGGGGGTGAGTGTCATCCATGCGGCCAACAACGCCTTTCCGGGTTGGGTCGAGTACGAGAAGCTCGTCGCGCTTTGTTGGCGCAAGGGGACGGGGCACGGGCGTTTCCATCCCTTCGACGTCAAGGTCGTGGATCTAGACCATCCGATCACCCAGGGCATGCCGGACATGCGCATGCACCCCGATGAGCTCTATCACAAGCTCGTGCACATGCACGATACCGACTACCGCGTGTTGGCCACGGCGCACTCGAGCAAGAAATCAGGGGGGACGGGCAACGAGGAGCCCATGATCCTCGTCAAGATGTACGGCAAAGGGCGCATCTTCCACACGCCCCTCGGCCATGTCTGGACCAAGGTTCCAGGGAGCCGCGCTTCGTTCGCCGACCCGCAGTTTCGGCATCTCGTGGCTCGCGGCACGGAGTGGGCGGCCACGGGCAAGGTCACCTTGCCGGCAAGTGTTCCCAATTGGTTGACAGCGGAAGAGAAGAAGGAGGGCTTTCGCCTTCTCTTCAATGGTCGTGACCTGAGGAACTGGCGCGCCTATGGCAAGAAGGTCCAGCCCAAGAAGGGATGGGTCGTGCAGGACGGCACGCTGCACCACATCCAGGATGGGGGTGGCGGCGACATCGCCAGCGTGGAGCAGTTTGGCGACTTCGATCTACGCTTCGAGTGGAAGGTGGCCAAGGGCAGCAACAGCGGTGTCATCTACCATGTGCAAGAGCGCAAAGGACCGAGCTACAAGACCGGACCCGAATACCAGATCCTGGATGATGTCGGGCGGAAGCCGGCAGGCAGGCACAGTGCGGGCGCCCTCTATGACCTCGTGGTCCCCAAGGGCAAGAAGCTCTCGCCCGTTGGCCAGTGGAACACCGGGCGCATTCTGATCCACAAGGGGCGTGTTCAGCACTACGTGAATGGAGTCCAGGTCCTCGAAGCTCCCATCGCGGGTGATGAGTGGAAGGCCATGGTGGCGGCGAGCAAGTTCAAGGACTGGCCCGAATTCGGGATCTTTGACAAGGGGCACGTCTGCTTCCAGGACCATGGGGGTGCCGTCTGGTATCGCACGATTCGCATCAAGAGTCTGGAGGAGTAATCCATGTCGCGAAAGATCAGTCGTCGTCAAGTCCTGAAGACAGCCCTCACGGGCGTCGCCGCCGGAGTCACTGGCCGTATCCTCCCCGCATCGGCGTTGCGCAGGGTCTCCGCCAACGAGCGGATCGGGCTCGGCATCATCGGCGTTGGTGGGCTAGGTGTGGGTGGCCATCATCTGGGTCGTGTGCTGCGTATGCCGGACTTCGAGCTTCTGGCCGTGTGTGATGTGGATCGCGCGCGCGTCGACAAGGCCGTGGCCAAGAGCGATGGAAAGGCGCAAGGCTACAAGGACTATCGCAAACTGCTCGAGCGCAAGGATATCGACGCGGTGATCATTGCCACACCGGATCACTGGCACGCGTTGACGGCGCAGCATGCCTGCATGGCGGGCAAGGACGTCTACTGCGAGAAGCCGCTCTCGCTCACGGTGGCCGAGGGTCGTGCGATGAGCGATACGGCGCGGCGATACGACCGCGTCTTCCAGACCGGGACACAGCAGCGCTCGGACTACCGCTTCCGCTGGGCTTGTGAACTCGTTCAGAACGGCAAGCTTGGCAAGATCGATCGCGTGCACGTGGTTACGGGTGTGGGCAAGATCGGCAAGGCTGTGCCCGACGGCGTGCCGCCCGAGGGGTTGGACTTCGACTTCTGGCTCGGGCCGGCACCGGTGGTGCCCTACAACCCCAAGCGCTGCCACTACGACTTCCGCTGGTGGTACGACTACTCAGGTGGACGGATGACCGACTGGGGGGCGCATCACCATGACATCGCGCAGTGGGCGCTCGGCATGGAACTCAGTGGGCCGATCGGGATCGATGGCAAGGGGAGCTGGCCCGACAGCAACGTCTTCGAGACCGCGACCGACTACGAGGTGGACTACACCTACGCCAACGGGGTGAAGATGCTCACGACGACGCAGGGCCGCAACGGCATCCGCTTCTTCGGGGAGAAGGGCGAACTCTTCGTCGCCCGAGGCGCCATCGAGGCAAGGCCCAAGGAGATCCTTGAGGACAAGGTTGGCACGATGCCTATCAAGCTGCCAGTCAGCAACAACCACCACGGAAACTTCGTCGACTGCATCCGCTCACGCAAACGCGCGATCTCCGACGTAGAGCTTTCCCATCGCTCGGCCACTGTCTGCCACCTGGGCAATATCTCCATGCTGCTCGGCCGCAAGCTCGAATGGGATCCTGACAAGGAGCAGTTCGTCGGGGATACGGCTGCCAACCGCATGCTGAGTCGTGCAGAACGTCAGGGATGGAGGTTGGGGATCTGATCATGCTGTACACACACAAGGACCACGGGAACCGCATGTCCCTGTCTCTCTCCTCCTGTCTTTCTCTCGGCTTCGCTCTCCTCCTGCTGTCCTGCACTTCGCAACCCTCGTCGGAGGAAGGTGCCGCAAGCTACGAATCGAAGCTCTCGCATGCGAAGGAGGCCGGCCCCGCCGGCATCGAGAAGCTGGCACCCCTGTTGACCAGCTCCGATGGGAATGTACGGCGAGGCGCCATACGCACCGTGCGCGAAATCGCCTTCGATGCTACTCGTCCGGGCGCCGACGAAAATCGCATCGCTGCCAGCGCAGCGATCATCAAGCTCATCAAGACGCATCCTGACCTTCCGGACAGGACTCGATTGCAGCTGTATCAGGATTTGGCCGTGTTGAGTCCCGACGCTGACTCCTTGGCTGGGCTTCCTGTTTCGGCCGGCGATGTCATGTTCTTCACGAGAGCGGTCGAGAAAGGGCAAGCCATGGATGCCTATCTGGACGAACTCGAGGCACAGCGCGCCGAGGAGGGTTCGGGCGCTGTGATCGGGAAGTACCGGTCACTTCTGGCTTCCGGCAAGCCTCAGATCCGCGCTGCAGCTCTTCGCGCCTTGACGGACATGGGGGCCAAAGATCTGTTTCTGGAATACCTGGCCTGTCTCGACTCGGACAACCTGAGTTTGCGGCAGATTGGTCAGGCGGCGCTCGTCGAGATGCAAGAGCCAGCCACTTCGGCGCGCTTGCAAGGCGCTTGGGACAAGGCTTCTCCCCCTGTGCGTGGGGGAATCCTCCGTGTGCTGTTCCGACGGCGGGACCCCGAAGCCCTCGCCCTCCTCCACTGGGCGGCTCGTAAAGGTAGCCTGACAGAGCGCGTGGTTGCGCTCGAACTGCTGGGCGGACTCTCGATCGAGGACGTGACCCCTCTCCTTCAGCAGACCCTCGCGGAAACCGATCCCCAGATCCAGGCGGCAGCCGGGGCTGCGCTGACGCAACTGGCCGATCGCGCTCTCAGCGACGCCAGCAAGCAAGCCAAGGTGATTCCTGCGGCCACTGCCGCACAGGCTCGGGCCCTCCTCCATCCCGTGCTCGAGCGTTGCAAGGGCAACACCGAGTTGCGTCTGGCCATGCGCGTGCTGGAGCGCTGCGCAGATGCGGACTCTCTGGCGCTCGCTCGTCCACTACTTGCAAACAAGGTCACACGAGAGGAAGCCGCACGCGTCTGTGTCGCAGCAGCCAAGACGCTCGAGGCCAAGCATCAGGCCAAGCGCACCCTGAACGAGATCTACAAGCTCTCCCAGTCACGCTCGACGCGACGCTCCGCCATCGACGGCCTGGAAACTCTCGGTGTCTCCACGGGAGGCTACGCCCGTCGAGCGGGCTTCCTCAACGAGTGGTACCTGATCGGTGGCTTCCAAAAGACCAGCAAGGAAACCCTGGGCCAGCATCCCTTCGGTACCAAGGGTCCCGATCCTCGCCAGCCCTTCGATCGCAAGGGCAAGCCCATCGCCTGGAAGAGCCGGAAGACCAAGGACCCCGACGGCATCTACGACCTGCGCTTCCTCAAGCCCAGTATCAACACCGCAGCCTACGCCTTCACGACCATCGATTGGCCCCGGACCGAGCCCCTGCTCATCAAGGCAGGCAGCGACGACTCCATCGCGATCTGGGTCAACGGCAAGCTCGTCCACGATCACTACATCCCCCGAGGCGTCACCCCCGACTCCGACAAGGTCCCCGTGACCTTCCAAAAGGGCACCAACCGAATCCTCGTCAAGATCGGTCAGGGCAGCGGCGGCTGGGGCTTCTGCATCCGCCTCGCCACCCAGGACGGCAAGCCCATCGACCTGACACAACGCAGGCCTGCGCACTGAACAAGAGTGCAGGCGCGGTTCAGGGCTGATTCGCCAAGGCTGAATCAGTTGATGAGGATCGTGGTGGGAAGGGACAGATGCAGCTTCGTACCTGTGATTTCGAGTGCCTGAAAGGTCAAGGCCAGGCCATTGGGCAGGCCCTTCGCCGGTACCGGGATGCTCAGATCCTTTTCGCCTGACTGAGGTAGAAGGGTCGGGTCGAGGAAGAAGAGAGGTGTAAGGCCGAGCCAGAGTTCGCCGTAGGGCGTAGCGAGCGGCAGGCTGGGCGATCCCAAGGTGAGAATGGAGATGGATCCAGCGGTGCCGTAGCGAGTCGTCTTGACCTGGCCGCTCGAGTTGGCACCTGTGGCCAGCACGCTCTGCAAGCTGGCTCTCCCGAGGGTTCCGCCCTTGACATGCAGGGTCGTGTTGAGAGATGTCAGGCTAACCTTGGGGTCGATCGTGATTTTCGTTCCCGATGCGATGATGGCATGTTGCACGCTGTTTCCGCTGTTGATCGATCCTGCTGCTATCCGCGCCTTGTCCGCCTCGTCGATCATGAGGCTCCCGCCGGTGAGTTGGATGGCCGGTTCGGCATTCCAGGTCGTCGTCTTGTTGGCGGATGAGGTGTATGAGGTTCCGTTTCCACCAACCAAGGTACCGCCACTGATGCGGAGCTTGGAGGCGCTGACGGCAATGGCAGGAGATCCCTTCCAGAGCCAGAAATTATTGAAGTAGTAGCTGACACCCTGCATGTTGCAATCGGTGAGCGTTACGTTGCTCCTGTCGATTTCGACAGTCGGAGGCTGTGTGACAGATGAGTAGGTCGAAAAGGGCGATCCCAACCTACTCGTGCAGTTGGTGAAGGTGACCAATTGGCATTGCCGGATACTGCAGAGCTTGGTCCCGGGGCTAGCCCTCCAGAAGGCGATGTCTTCGACGTGTATACCGCCCGCATTGTTGGTCAAGATGAGACCAGACAGCTGGAGCTTCTTGATCGAGAACACACGTCCCTTCGGAATTTTCGATACGGTGATGGCACCGAAAATCGCAAGTCGCTTCGCGCTTCGGACCGTGAGAGCCTTGCTTGTCTGGAAGCCCCTATAGAAGGACCCTGCCCTGATGTAGATCGTGTCGCCATGCGACGCTGCGTTCGCCGCAGCCTGGAGTGTCTTGAAGTGTCCTCCTCCTGTCTGGTCCACGATCCAGGTCTTTTGGGCCTGGACCTGTGTCGGAAGGGACAGCAGGAGAAGTGGGGAACAGAGCAGGCTTGTTGCTGAGAATCGACAACCCATGGTTGGCTCCTGGATGAGCGTGGGAGATGAGCGCGTCAATCTACCACAGTTTGCGGGTGGGCTCTCGATCACGAAGGGACATCTGCCAGGTGGCCACTCAACGCTTAGCCCGGACTATTCATGAGATCGTTGTGAGCAAATGCGAGATCGGCGCAGCCGAGCTCGTTTTTGCGGTCTGACGAGCGCATTTCGAGTTCAGGACGGCTGCGCGAGATGAAGGCGACCCAAGAGGGTCGTCGAATCGAAGCAATGCCGAGCGAACCGATAGGTTCGCGGTCCTGGACCGAAAGACGCCGTCAGGCGCATCGAGGTCCTGAATAGTTCGGGTTAGTGGGCCAGGATCTCGTCGATGAAGATCCAGGCGTTGCCGCCGGCGCCGAGGTGCCAGGGGGGAAGGCGGCCGAAGTTGGTGGCGCGGATGCGAAGGTAGCGGGCTCGCGTGGGGGTGAGGGTCTTGGTGAAATCGTGCGTGAGGGTTTCTTCGTTCGTGGGCAGGATGTTGTGGGTCAGGGTAGCCTGAAGTTGGAAGGTCTTGCCATCGAGCGAAGTGGCAAACTCCACGCTTTTGGGCAGGAGGATCCAAGCACCTTGGTCCTGGAGGAAACCTGCGGAGATGCGGTGGAGGATGCGCGGTTCGCCGAAATCGATCGTGGCTTCGAAGTTGCGTTGGTAGCCTTGCCAGTTGCCGATGCGCCACTTGGTCTTGCCGCGAATGCCGTCGATGAGGGCTTGGGGACCGCCAGCGGTGTAGAGCTTGCTCGGTCGCTGGGCTATCTGGATCTTCCAGTCGTTTGCGCGTGCGACGTAGAGGGCTTTGGACTCACTGCTCTGTCGATCGCCCAGGACGGTGATGGCTCGCAGCGTCGTTGACCGGGTGAGCGTGATCGGCTTCTCGTAGAGAGTTGAGTCAGGTGCCGGTTGGCTACCGTCGGTGGTGTAGCGGATCTGCGCCTTGGATTCTGCGGTGCGCATGTCTACGACGAGGTTCTTGCGAAAACTCTGTGATGCCGCTGTGAGGATCGGAGCGGGCAGGAGCATGAGGTCGACGCGCGAGAGTGGGAGAGTTTCGGGTCTCGTGCCCCAGGTGCCGGGCTCTGAATCGAGATCGAACCGGATCTCCGTGGCCTGCTGCTTTCCGGGATGCGCGAGCAGCGAGTGAGGGATCCAGACGTTGTTCCAGGGCTCGCCATTGACCTGCACCGACTGGACGTAGAGGTCTTCAGTCGAGACCTTGGGAGCCAGGATGCGGACTGGCCCCTGTCCGGGCAAGAGGATCTCCACCTTTGGAAAGCGCGGGGCCCCCAGGACGTACTCGGGTTTGCCAGGAGCGACCGGGTAGAAGCCTATGGCCGAGAGAACATACCAGGAGGACATCTGACCACAGTCCTCGTTGCCGCAGAGTCCGTCGGGTGTGGGCGCGTAGAGCGTGTCGAGGATCTGTCGCACGAGTCTCTGGGTCTTCCACGGCTGACCCGCATACGTGTAGAGCCAGGCGATGTGGTGACTGGGTTCGTTGCCGTGGGCGTACTGGCCAATGAGCCCGGTGATGTCTGCCTGTCTGCGCCCGGTTGTAAGTTCGCTCGCGCTGAACAGGTCGTCGAGCTTCTTGGCAAATCCTTCGCGGCCACCGTGGGCCAGGATCAAACCTTCGATATCATGGGGAGCGAAGAAGGAATACTGCCAGCAGTTGGCCTCGGTGAAGTCTTGGTTGACCTCGCGCGGCTCGAAGGGTTCGCGAAAGCCGCCGTTGGCGCGTGCTCGCAGGAAGCCAGTGGCTGGATCGAAGAGGTGTCGCCAGGCACGCGATCGGCGCGCGTATTTCTGGGCCAGCTTGGGTTTGCTGTCCAGCTCGAGGATACGCGAGAGACACCAGTCGTCGTATGCGTATTCGAGAGTCTTGCTGACCGACTCGGACTCATGATCGCTGGGGATGTAGCCGAGCGCTTTGTATGCATCTTGTCCGCGTTGGTCGATGTCCGCGCTGTGCTGTGCGGCCTTGGCCAGCTCGGAGGTCCACTGGCGACCGATGCCCTTGGTCAGAGCGTCTGCAATGACGGAGACCGCATGATAGCCGATCATGCAATCGGTCTCGTTGCCTGCCAGCTCCCAGACCGGAAGACGCCCTCCCTCGCGGTAGTGCGCGAGAAAGCTCTGGAGGAAGTCCTCGGTACGCTTGGGCTCGAGGATGGTGAACAGCGGATGCGTGGCTCGGAACGTATCCCAGAGCGAGAACACCGTGTAGATGTCATGCTGCTTGTTCTGATGGGTCTTTCCGTCGAGTCCCCGATAGCGGCCGTCGACGTCGCTGAAGAGATTGGGCGCCAGCATGCTGTGGTAGAGCGACGTGTAGAAGACCTTGCTCTGCTCAGCGCTGGCGCCACCGATCTGGATCCGTCCCAGATTTGCAGTCCACTCGGCGCGTGCTTCGCGGCGCACCCGGTCGAAGTCCCAGTCCTGGAGCTCGGCATCCAGGTTGCGTCTCGCGCCCTCGATGGAGGTCGCGGAGATCCCCACGGCAACGAGCAAGGGCTCCCCACTCGGCTCGAACCGAAACCAGGCCTTGATGGAGTCGCCTTCCCTGCGTGGGCCTGCCCTCGTGACGAGGCGTGCGCTGTCCAGTGGAGTCCTGGCTTCGGGTTCCTGGCCCAGGCCCATGGACACGAAATGCTTATTGAAGGGGCGTGAAAAGCGGGCGACGAAGAAAACGCGTTGGTCGCGCGCCCAGGCTCTCGACCAACGTTCGCCCTCGATTTCGGTCGTGGATCTCAGTCGTAGAGAGGACCTCGTTACGCGATCGCGATGGACAAGATCGAGGATCAGATGCTGAGGTTTGCCCTCGGCGTAGCGATAGCGATGCAGGCCCACGCGTGCGGTTGCCGTGAGTTCGACGTCCACGCTGCTGTCGTCGAGCTTCACCCGGTAGTAGCCGGGCGAGGCCATCTCGTTTTTCTTGTCGAAGCGGCTCTTGTAGCCTTCACCTGCGGGCTTGCCCGCGCCATTGTCGAGTCGGATGTCCCGGCTCGTTGTCGGCATCAGCAGGATGTCGCCATAGTCGGAGACGCCGGTTCCCGAGAGATGCGTGTGGGAGAACCCGAAGATCACACGGTCACTGTCGTGGTACCCCGAACAGCCATCCCAGCCGGTGAGCCTTGTGTCCGGTGAGAGCTGCACCATCCCGAAGGGGCGTGTGGCACCGGGAAAGGTGTGCCCATGCCCGCCAGTCCCGATGAAGGGATCGACCCAAGCCGCCACGTCCTTACGCTCGCCTTCTTTCCGGCCCGGAATCTTCTGTCCGGGTAGACCCTGGATCAGGAGGCTCAGAGCAAGGGCGGTAGCCATCCCGTGGGTCAGCTTGGGAGCAGAGCGGGGCGTCAGCGACAAGATGATCCGGATCGTGCTCCTCATGCGCTTAATCGTTCTTGTTCCTTCCAGGCGAGAGCGGCCGCCCCGAGCATTCCGGCGTTGGAGTTGAGTAATGCAGAGAGTTCGAGGCGCACGGTGTCCTTGAAGACATCCAGGAGGTTGGCCTCCATGTGGCGGCGGGTAGGTTCCAGCAACAAGTCCCCGGCCTTGGCGAGGCCGCCGAAGAGGAAGATGGCCTCGGGGCTGGTGATGGCGACCGTATTGGCCAGGGCCAGGCCGAGCGTGGCCGAGAGGTCCTCGAAACTCGCCAGCGCGAACTTGTCGCCGGCTTTGGCGGCATCGCTGATACCGCTGCCCTCGAGTTCTTTGGCGGGGACGAAGCGCAGGCCGCTCGGCTCGTCACTCGCGTCGATCTTCTCGCGTAGCGTGTGGACGAGGCCGGTCACCGATGCATAGCGCTCGAGGCAACCCTTGCGTCCGCAGCCGCAGGCGCGTCCCCCGGGTTCGACGATGACGTGACCGAGCTCCCCACCAAAGCCCGTGCTACCGTACACGACCTGCCCCTGGACGACGATGCCACTGCCGAGGCCCGTGCCGAGCGTCACGACCATGTAGTCCGAGAGCCCCTTGGCTGCACCGAAGAGGCCTTCACCGATCGCGGCCGCATTGGCGTCGTTGGTGAGATGGATCGGCAATGAGAGGCGCTCCTTCATGAGGTCACAGAGCGGAAGGACCTGTGTCCAAGGCAGATTGGGGGCGAACTCGACCGTGCCCTTGTAGTAGTTGCCGTTGGGGGCGCCGATGCCTACGGCGAGGATCTCCGGCTGCCCCGGGATCCCTTGGCGTAGCTCCCGGATGGCCTCGGCGAGCTGATCGCAGTAGCCCTCGACTGTCTCGGCGCCGACCGTGGGGATGTGCCCCTCCGCGTGGACCTTGCCATCTTTGTCGATGGCCGCAAAGACGGTGTTCGTACCACCGATGTCGACGCCGATGCAGAGCCGGCTCATGCGAACGCCTCCTCCACCTTCTTCTTGGTCTCTTCTGTTTCGATGACTTGGGTGATCATGAGTGGTTCCTGTCGGCTGCCATACCAGGCGATGTAGACGTAGGCGAGGATGGGAACGAGGAAGGAGAGGTGGACGCCATAGAGGTCGGCAGCCTTGCCCTGGAGCAGCGGGAACATGGCGCCGCCGACGATGGCCATGACTAGCAGTGAGGAGCCCTGGCTGGTGTAGGGACCCAGGCCGCGGATGGCGAGCGTGAAGATGTTGGACCAGAGCACGGAGTTGAAGAGCCCGACCGCGATGATGCACCACATGGCCACGCTGCCTTCGCTGGCCACGCCCACAGCCAGCAGGACGGCGGCCAGGATAGCGAAGAGTGTCGTCGTGAAACCAGCGGCGCTGCGTCCCATCCGGAAGGCGACGGCATTGACGACCAGGAAGGGGATGAAGGTCGACATGTCGCGCAGAGTCTTGATCAGCGGCAGATCGTAGGTCAGGCAGCGACTGGCCACGAGGAAGAGGTAGCCCAGCGCGGGAATCACGAAGAGTGCGATTGTCTTCTTGTTCTGGTCCAGCTTGCTGAGCGAGACGGCGCCCAGCAAGCGACCGATCATCAGCCCGCCCCAATACATGGCCACATAGGTGGACCCTTGGGCCTCATCGAGTCCGCCGATCTCGGGCAGTGCAAAGAAACTGATCAACAAGCTTCCGATGCTGACTTCTGCGCCTACGTAGAAGAAGATGGCCAGGATGCCGAAGGAGAGCTGTGGGAATTTGAGTGCGCTGACGTTCTTCTCCATCTGCTCCGACTGATGCATGACGGGAAGCTTGACGAAGGAGAAGAAGACGGCGAGCAGGAACAGGCAGCCGCCGAAGATGAGATAGGGCGTCTGCACGGAGCCGGCAGTAGCTTCGCTGCTCGTCTTGGTGAGACCCAGCAGCAGGTAGCCACCGATGAGAGGGCCCAGGACGGTGCCGATCGAGTTGAGACCTTGGCAGAGGTTGAGTCGGCTCGACGCGCCCTCGGCGCTGCCGAGGACGGCGACATAGGGATTGGCGGAGATCTGGAGCAGCGTGAAGCCGAGTCCGACCGTGAAGAGCGCCCCGAGAAAGAAGGCGTAGGACTGGAAGTGAGCGGCCGGATAGAAGAGCCATGCGCCGCAGCTGGCGAGCAGGAGACCGCCCACGATGCCCTTCTGGTAGCCGATGCGTGCGATCGGGTCGCCCTTGGTGATCGAAAGCACGAAGTAGAGGAGCGATCCCAGGAAGTAGGCGCTGAAGAAGGCGAACTGCACCAGCATGGCCTGGACATGGCTCAGCTCGAAGATGCCCTTGAGGTAGGGGATCAGGATGTCGTTGATCGAGGTGAGAAAGCCCCAGGCGAAGAACAGGGTAGTCAGCAGGAGAAGAGGACGGACGTTCTTCATGGGGGCCAAGTTAGGGACTGATCCCTGGTGGGACTAGTCCGAGATTGGGCTTCTTTCAGGCCCGCCCGTAGGCCTGGATCTTGGTGGGGTCGAGCAGGTCCAGATCGAACATCCAGTCGAAGGTCTCCTTGAGGGCCATCTCGATCGGATAGGTCGCGTAACCCAGTTCGCGGCTGGCCTTCTCGGAGGAATACCACATCCATAGAGGGGCCATGCGAGCCAGGGCGCCGGTCATGGGGGGCTCCAGTGGGCGGATTGCATCCACGAGGCTGATCCCCTGGGCGAAGGCACGCATCAGCCAGCGCGGCAAGGTGTGCCTTGGCGGCTTCTTGCCGAGGACCTGGGCGATCTTGGCGAAGAGCTGAGGTCCGGTCAGATTCTCTCCGCCGAGGATATAGCGTTCGCCGGTGCGCCCCCGCTCCATGGCGGCGATCGTGCCGGATACGACGTCGCGAACGTCGGCCACGTTGAGTCCTCCCGCCGGGCAGAAGGGGATCTTGTCGTAGGCCAAGGCTTGGAGCAGGCTGCCCTCGGCTTTGCGCCGATCACCGGGACCAAACATGGAGGATGGATTGACGATCACCGCGTCCAGGCCCTGCTCGACCTCACTCATGACAGCCCGTTCGCCTCCGAGCTTGGTATCACAGTAGGGGATCTTCCAGGGTCCAAAATTGTAAGGGGCGTCTTCGTCGATCGGATGCTTGTCTCTGCTGTGGCCCACGGCCGCGATCGAGCTCATGTAGAGGAGCCGCCCCACACCGACTTCGCGCGCCAGCCTGGCGATCCGGGCAGTGCCCTCGACGTTGATCCTCTGCATGGCCTCTGCATCCTTGCGGCGAAAGCTCACCAGGGCCGCGAGGTGGTAGACCGCGTCCACACCCTCCATGGCTTCCCGCAGCGAATGTTCGTCATCGAGGCTCCCCTCGATGCGCTCATGCTCCACGCCCACCAGGTTGGTAGCCTCGTTGCCCGGCCGTATCAGGCAACGCAGGTCCATTCCGAAGTCGACCAACCGTCTGCAGAGTATCGAGCCGACAAACCCCGTGGCTCCTGTCACCAAGACCTTCTCCAAGTCTCTCCTCCTTACGCTGCCCCGACCATAGCCACCCCTCCCCCGAGTACATGGGGTCAGACCCTATTTCTCCGGGTGTTTCACCCGGAGAAATAGGGTCTGACCCCATGTACTCATCCGCTGCTCCTGAATGGTTATGGCGGTTTCAACATCTCGAGGACGCCTCGATTCTCGATCGCCAATCTGGTCTGGATGGAGATGGGTGGAATCTATGCGCTGGCCAATCTCCGGGGTGGCGGTGAGTTTGGTCAGGATTGGCACAAGGCCGGAACCAAGCTCCAGAAACAGAATGTCTTCGATGATTTCATCGCCGCAGCTGAGTTTCTCATCCGGGAAGGATGGACTTCTCGAAAAAAGCTCGCGATCGAAGGTGGAAGCAATGGGGGGCTTCTCGTTGGCGCTTGTCTGATCCAGCGGACTGATCTCTTCGGCGCCTGCCTGCCGGCTGTCGGTGTCTTGGATATGTCGAGATTCCATAAGTTCACGATCGGCCATGCGTGGGTCGGAGACTACGGAAGTCCCGATGATGCCGACCAGTTCCAGGCGCTGTACAGATATTCGCCACTCCACAACCTGAAGCCTGGTACGGCCTACCCTGCCACACTCGTCATGACAGCTGATCATGACGACCGCGTGGTACCGGCCATTCGTTCAAGTTCATCTCCAGGCTCCAGGCACGTCAAGCCGGCCTTGCTCCGGTCCTCATTCGCATCGAGACGCGCGCGGGACATGGCGCCGGAACTCCGACATCAAAGCGCATCACCCAGATAGCCGATAAGTGGGCATTCCTGGTGGACAACCTTGGGATGAGCCTTCCAGCGGACTTCTAGGCTTTCGAGCGAAAGCACGGGGACGCGATTGGGTTCCCTGCATCACCGCTCGAAATGGAACATGTACCCAGCTTCTTCAGTCGCGTTGGCATCAACGTCGAGACCTACGACCTGCGCACCGAGCAGATCATGCAGGGGTCGGCCGCGCAGGGCGACGTCGAGTTCTACCGGATCCTAGCGGAGGAAACCGGAGGGGCCGTTCTCGAGTTGGGGAGTGGCACTGGGCGAGTAACCTGGGCACTCGCAGAGGCTGGGATCGAGGTCCTTGGGATCGAGGTGCAGGATGCGATGCTCATGGCGGCGGAGTCTCGTCGGTGGAAGGAGACTCCCCTTGCGCAGGAGAAGGCCAGCTTCGATACGGGAGACATGCGCGACATCCAGTTGGATCGCGAGTTTTCTCTAGTTCTCATCCCCTACCGCGGATTCCAGGCCTTGCTCGATGTGGAGAGTCAGCGAGCCTGTCTGCGAAGCGTTCATGAACATTTGAGTGATGAAGGACTGCTCGTCATTCACGTCTTCGATCCTCGACTCGAGCTTCTAGTCGAAGGGTCGGAACGTGAGGAGGAGCTCCCGATCCTCCACGATCCGTTCAACGACAACGTTATCGAAGCGAGCATCATCCAGCGTGAGCTGGATCGCGTTCAGCAGGTGTTGCGAGAGGTCTGGAAATTCACCGAACTGGATGGCTCCCGAGAGCCCATTCGGCAAGAGGAAGAGCGGTTGGAGCTTCGTTGGACCAGCCGGCATGAGATGCGCCTTCTCTTCGAGCTCGAGGGTTTCGAGGTGGAGGCCGAGTACTCGGACTTCGAGGGTGCGGATCCGGTCTACGGAGCAGAGCAGATCTGGGTGGTTCGAAAGGCGAGAGGAGAAGGCTGATGAAGTCCTTATGCAATCCTGGCGGTATCATCGCAAGTGGTGCTGTGGCTATGGTCCTGGCTCTTGCTGCGGGTCTTCCTGCCCAGTCCGGCACGGTACTGCCTGGGACCCTGATCCAGTCCGAGGGTAGCAACGCGACGTCTTGGCCATTCGGACTGGATCGCCCCTCCCGCATGCAGGGACTCTATGCTGCGAGTCTTTTTGCTCGCAAGCCGTCAGCGATCAAGAGTCTTGCTTTCCGGGCCGATGGCAAGCAGCGCCTCACCGCCAAGAAGGGTGTCGAGCTTGAGATCCGTCTTTCCACTAGTCCTCGGGGACCCTGGAATCTCGATCGGAGTTTCTCCAAGAACGTGGGGGGCGACGAGCGCGTCGTCTTCAAGAAACGCAAGATCGACTTGCCAATGAGTGCCTTCACGCTGACTCCCCAACAGTTCCTGGTACGCTTTCCTTTGGACAACGCCTTTGCCTATCAAAGATCAAAGGGTTCGCTCTTGGTCGAGATCCGGGTCACTTCGATCTCACGAGGTGCCTACAGTCTGGATGCGAGCTACACCGAGTGTGCGAGCCATGTGACCATCGGGAAGCCATGCGGGACGTTCACGCAAAAGCCTGGCGGCGGCATTGCGGTGAAGAAGGGCACGACGACGCGGTGCGGTGCGCAGGCCGTCGATCCCTATATTTCCTTCTCATTGACCGGCGGGTAACCCAGCGGAGTAGCGTTCCACTTCATCTCATCGAAAAAGCTTACGCCATCCATTGCCCTCCCCCTCGGCAAATGCCCGCTCTGGGTGGCTCCAGATCTGAGCGTTCCCGTGCTGCTGAACAAGGCCGGCGAGGCAAGCATCCGCTATCCACTGCAACTCGTTCACGGCAAGAAGATGTTCTACTCACAGTTCCTCTCGGTGAATCTTGGATTGACCAATGTCCGCTCGACGCAAGCCTTGCAGACGCGCATGGGTGGTTGGGATGCCATCGCCCGTATCGTGGCCATCGGCAAGGCCGATGCTGCAACGGGCTTCGTGCAACCTGGTGCATCGTGGGTGCTCGAACTCGGCCATTGATAGACCACAGCAGCAGCAGGTCTTGGCGGCTGGCATCCCTCGGGTCGAGACGGTAATCATGACCGCTCAGTGATTGCAGACAGGAACAGAGCGAGAGCCAGCACCAGGTGTTCGACAGGCTGGCTTTGTGCGCTACTGGATACGAGGTGTGGCGCCGAGCTTCTCGTCGAGGAAGGCCTCGATCGGTTGCGTGTAGGCTGTGCCGCTCTCGAACCAGCCTCCTTCATGATTGCCGTGGATGGTCAACATCTGCTTGGGAGCGGCGGACTCTTCGAAGAGCTCTTGGCCGAGTGAGAAGGGGACGAGGTCGTCGTCCAGGCTGTGGACGATGAGCTTGGGACAGGTGATCGTGGCCAGGGCGTTGGCAGCAAGCCAGCGATCTGCAAGAAGCAGCTGGACGGGCAGATAGGGGTAGAGACGGCCTGCGACCGAGGCCATGTCGGGAAAGCTCGACTCGATGATGAGCAGGGTCGGGAGCCTGGTGCGCGCGAGCAGGGCTGCGACGGCTCCACCCAGTGATCGGCCCCAGAGGATCAAGGGTAGCCCCTCGTTCCCGGACCGAGTCTCCAGCCATTCGCGAGCTGCCTCTCCCGAAGCGATCATGCTCGCTTGCGAGGGCTTGCCGCTGCTCTGTCCGTAGCCTGGATAGTCGAAGATCAGGACCGAGAGGCCGAGCTTCCGCATGAGAACGAGGCTGTCCAGGCGATGCGAATTGTTGCCGCCGTTGCCGTGGCAAAAGAGGACCGCCCCCCGCGCCTGCGGATGGGGGACGTACCAGCCATGAATCCGCTCATCGGTCCCACTCTGGATCCAGATGTCCTCGTAATCGAGGCCGGCCGCCGCAGGAGTCCCGATCCAGTCATGGGTCGGAGCGTAGAGGAGCCGTCGCTGCAACAGGTAGAGCACAGCGCAGAGCAGGACGTAGAAGGCTGGAAGGAGAAGAAGATACAGCATCGGGAAGGCGTTTGAGGGAGGATACGTGCAGAGTCTCCTTCAGGCTCGCAGGGATCTCATGAATCGTTCGCGTTCGAGCATCTGCCCGCGCCTGCGAGTAGGATGCTCGGCTCTATCCCGGGTCTTCGGAACCTATCGACCGACATGCGATTGATCCACAGCTCTGACTGGCATCTGGGCCATAGCCTTCATGGCTCGAGTCGAGAGGCTGAGCACCGTGCCTTCTTGACCTGGCTGCTGGATCGGATCGAGGAGGAGCAAGCCCTTGGCATGATCCTGGCCGGGGATCTGTTCGACTCGTCCAATCCGCCTGTCTCAGCCCTGCGGCTCTGGTACGAGTTCCTCCGGGACCTGAATCGAAGAGCGCCGGGGTTCCAGCTGGTCCTGATCGGCGGCAATCACGACTCCGCATCTCGCCTGGAAGCGCCACGAGAGCTGATCCATGCCTTTGGCGTGCACGTGGTGGGTGGTCTCCCGAGGCTCGCCGGCGGGGAGCTGGATATGGATCGACTCCTCATCGATCTCGACGGCCGGGAGGAGTGTGGGTCCGTGCTCGTAGCCGCATTGCCTTTCCTGAGGATGGCCGATCTTCCGCGTGGCGAGGGAGGCCATCTGGATCCGATCGAAGGTGTTCGTCAGATCTATGGCGAGGTCTTGGAGCAGGCCCTGCTACGCCGCAAGCCAGGGCAGGCACTGCTGGTGACCGGGCACTGCTACATGGTCGCAGGCAGGATTTCCGACCTCTCCGAGCGGAAGATCCTCGGGGGCGATCAACACGCCCTTCCCTTGGATATCTTTCCCGACAGCGTCGACTATGTGGCCCTCGGGCACCTTCACCTTGCGCAACAGATTGGGGATCGGGCGGAGGTACGTTACAGCGGATCGCCGATACCTCTATCCCTGGCGGAGAAGGACTATCCGCACCAGGTCCTGTTGCTCGACCTGAAGGCCTCGACTCCTGTGCAAATACAATCTCTGCGCGTGCCTCGCCACATCGAAATCCTTCGTATCCCACAAGCGGGTGTGGGGACTCTCGATACGGCTCTTCGAGAACTCGCCGACCTCCCGGAAGAGGAGGAAGGGCTTGCCGACGAGGCTCGCCCGATGTTGGAAGTGCGAGTGCGGTTGGAAGCGCCCGAGCCGGGTTTGCGTCGAAGGATCGAGGAGGTCCTTGAAGGTCAGCTTCCGGAGGACCCGTCGAAAGAACTGGCATCGGCCACCTCGCAGGGTGTGAGCCAAGAGGCAGGCGTGGATGCCTCGACCGAATCGGATCCGAAGGTGGATGCCAAGCCCAAGAGGACAGGAAAGAAGAAGGTGGTTCGCCGTCCGAAGGCCGCACGTTTGGTCAAGCTGACCATCGAACGCAGCGGTCAGGCTCTCGCACTCAGCGATGAGACCAGTGTCTCAGAGCTGCGCGAACTGGCCATCGAAGAAGTGTTCTGCAAGCGCTATGCGCAATCCCATGAAGGCGAGGTCGACCCGCGACTGCTCTCGGTCTTTCGCGAGCTGCATGGGCTCGTGCTCGAAGAGGATACGCCTTGAAGATCCTGGCGATTCGCATCTGCAACCTGGCGAGTCTGGTAGGCGAGACCGAGCTTCGCCTGGACAAGGAGCCGCTCGGGCCGACCGGGCTCTTTGCCATCAGCGGGCCGACCGGCTCAGGCAAGAGCACGCTGCTCGACGCGATGTGCCTGGCTCTTTTCGCCCGCACGCCCCGGCTGCAGAGCAAGGGGAGCGGCCTCGTGGGGCACGCGGAGGAGGACCCCAAGGATCGTCTCCGGAGCCAGGATCCCCGCGGACTGCTGAGCAGGGGCTGCGGGCGTGGGTTTGCCGAAGTGGACTTCCGCGGCCAGGACGGGCGCAGCTATCGTGCGCGCTGGAGCGTCCGTCGGGCGCGCGACAAGCCGGATGGGAGGATCCAGAAGGACCAGATCACGCTCACCGACATCGAGAGCGGAGAGCGTCTGGGGGAGCACAAGAAGGACAGCCTGGAGCTGATCCAGCAAAAGCTGGGGCTCGAGTACGACCAATTCAGGCGCTCGGTCCTACTGGCGCAGGGAGACTTCGCAGCCTTTCTCGAGGCCGATCCTTCGGAGCGCGGTGAGCTTCTGGAATCCATCACGGGCACGGAGATCTACTCGCGTCTGTCGCGTGGGGCACACGAGCGGGCGAAGGCCGAGAAGGATCGCTTGGATGTTCTGCAGGCACGATCCGAGGGGCTGGTCACTCTTGGTGACGAAGATCGTGCGGCGCGGAAAGAGCTGGAGGCGCGATTGACGGAGAAACAGCGACGGCTGACAGCAGAGAGGCTGGCCTTCGGCAAGGCGGTGGAATGGCACGAACGGCAGCGCGAGCTCACCTCATCGGAAACGCGCGCGCGTGAGAGGCTGTTCGTGAGCCTTCGTGGGCTACGGGAGAAGGCCGGACTGGCCATTGCCGCATGGACGGCTCTCGAAGGCGAGCTCTGTCAGGCCGAGCCCTTGGTCGCGATCTGGCGCGATCTGCAGAGAGAACTCACCGAGGAGGTTGAAAAGCTGGCCAAGAGCGAAGCCGAGCTGGCCGAGTGGAGGCGTGCGGCAACCAAAGCGCGCAAGGAGTTGCGAGAGGCCGAGGAGGAGGCTGTCTCGAGCGAGAATGAGTTGGCGGCAGCGCTGCAACTGCGCGAGGCCCTCGGCCAGCAGGATCTCGCGAATCGTGCCTGGTTTGCGAAGCACGAAGAATGGCGGGAGCTCTGCACGCAATGGCCGCGTTGGAAGCAGGAGCTCGACCGGGCAAGACAAGTCGCTTTCGACCTCTCGGAGTTGCTGAGAGAGAAGAACGCCACCGAGCTGAGCTTGGCTGCCTACGAGAAGGACCTGGTCGAGGCACGGGCCCAGCACCAGTCTGCGGACGAGCAACAAGGACAGGCGGAGAAGGAGCTAGGGGACATTGCCAAGGAGTTGGCGGGCCTGGATCTGGATGCGCTGCTTGCGGAGCGCGATCGATTGCATCGTTGTCGAAGGGCCGTTGACGATTTGCTGAGCCTGAGTGGGCGGAAGCAAGCCCTGGAGGCGAATCGACAGCACGCACTGAAAGCAGCGAAAGAGCAAGGGCAGTTGCTCGAACAGACTCGGATGGCGATCGAGCAGGCTGGTCAGAAGAAGCTGACGCTGGACTCTGCGCGCAAGGAAACACGGCGTCAGCTCGAATCCCTCTTGGAGAAACAGAGTCTGGAGGACCACCGCAAGAAGCTCCGGGCCGGGGAAGCATGCCCTCTCTGCGGCGCATTGGAACATCCGTACGCAACGGATCTCGTCGTGGAGATACTCGATGAGGTGCAGGAGCTAGTGGCCGAACTCGACGGAGAGGCGGAGGCGATCCAGCGGCAACTACAGGAGTTGTCCTCCGACATCGGAAGTCAGGAGGTGGCCCAGAGGGAAGCTCTGACCAAGGCCAACGCGGCCGAGGAAGATCGGTTGGCGATCGATGCCGAGGCCAGGGACTTGATCGCGGCCACCCATGCGGATTGGCACGAGGAGGGAGATCTTGTTTTCGCGAAGGACGAGGCCGAGCGGGAAGGCCTGGCTGAGATGCGGAAAGTGTTGCAAGGTCTCGAAGAGGCCCAGGCGCAGCAGATCGACCACCGCAACCAGGTCGAGAAGAGGCATCGGGAGGTCGCCGGCAAGCGGGACAAGGCGCGGGTAACGAGTCAGAGAACACTGGAGGCACAGCGAGGCCTCGAAGCCGATCTGCAGAAGGCCGAGCTCGGCATCCAATATGCAGCGCAGAACGCGGAACGCTTGAAGGGCGAGCTCGAGAAGCTCCTGGATGGACTGGAGATTGCGCTTCGAGCCAGGTCAGGCTGGCGGGAGCTGTTCTACGGCGAGAGGGATCTCCTCTTCGAAGAACTCGATCAGATCAGCCTGGCTTGGGCCACCAGAACCGAGGAGGCCTCATCGATCACCAAGCAGGTCGTCGAGCTGGAATCAGGTCTGCAGGGCAAGCGTTCCTTGGGTGAGGAGCGGCGCAAGCGCGCAAATACGCTGAAAAAAGAATTGGAGTCGCGCGTTGTCGCGATTGCCGAGCGTGAGGCCCGCGATCGCGCATGGCTTGGCGGTCAGAAGAGTCAGGTGCTGCGAGACATGCTTGTCAATGCGGACAAGCAAGCGGTTCTCGTGAAAGAGCGATTTGACTCCTTGCAGAAGCATGGCGCAAAGAAGCCGGAGCAGGATGAGCAGGAGTCTCGCGAGGCGGTGGAAGATCGGGCCGGGGTCTTGGAAAAGATCGGCACGGAGGTCGAGTCCGTGCGTTTTGAATTGCGCGCTGACAAAGAGGCACGCGACAAGCTGGCGGCGATGGGGCCAGCGATCAAAGCCCAGCGAGAGCGGAGTGAGATCTGGCGCGCTCTGGCGGATTTGATCGGCTCCTACGATGGCCGGAAGTTCCGGGACTTTGCCCAGAGTCTCTCCCTGGATGCCATGGTTGCGCAAGCCAACCACCACCTGGCCCAGCTCTCCCCGCGCTACCGTCTCCAACGTGTGCCCGGCCAGGACCTGGATCTCCAGATCCAGGATCTCTACATGGGAGACGAGGTGCGCAGTGTGCATAGTCTCTCAGGTGGTGAAAGTTTCCTTGTGAGCCTGGCCCTTGCCTTGGGCCTCTCCTCCATGCACGCCAGCCAATGCAGCCTCGAGTCCCTCTTCATCGATGAGGGTTTCGGCAGTCTCGACGAGGAGAGCCTGGAGGTCGCCGTGGCGGCACTGGATGCCCTCCAGTCCACGGGACGCCAAATCGGCCTCATCTCACACGTCGCAGGACTCGCCGAGCGCATTGGCCGCGAAGTGAAGGTCCGTCCCCTCGGCGGCGGAAGATCCAAGCTCGTCTACTGATCCGAGCCGCTCCTCGAGTGGGCGAGCTGTCACGTCTCCCTGAACGGTCCAGCCGACCCATCCCATAGTAATCTCCCAGTCGCCAGATGGCCACGCCAGCACATGTGTACTCGATGAGTGCCTCCTCTGTCATCCAGGTTTCTAGTGCGGCATCATCGCCTTGACGAGTTCTGCAATGCCTGCGAGGTCGATATGGGCTTGCAGTCCATATCCATTCTCTGTAACAGCCAGGGACACCCAGACGATGACGGCATCGCCAGTCGGGACTTCTGGGAGCGGCATGGGCGCGAAGCTCTTCATCAAGGGCCGCAGCTGCTGCATGAGAAGGCGTAGATCTGCTCCGAAGAAGTAGCTGGGACGGGCGTGGAGCCGACTCTTGGCGTTCTCGACTACCGCACTCTTGCTTCGCTGGCCCTTCTTCAGGGAGCCTAGAAGGCTCGTGGCTTCGTTTTCTCCGTTGCCCATAGCCATCAGGATGAGGTTCTCGTGGGCGCCTTGATACAAGGTCACTCCGTCCTTGCCCAGTATTGCATTCAAGGCAGACGAAATGATCGCCAATTGCTCGGTGGGAAGCTCCGGTCCACGATTGGCCTTCATCGCAGCGGTCCAATCAAACTTCATCGTCGCCGTGTAGAAATCGGCGCCATCGATCTTCTTCTGGGTGGACCCCTGGAACTTAACGAACTTGAGATCTTCAGGGAGAGATTGGGTCATCTCCGAATATTCACCCATGAAGGACATGTACCGCTCTAGATACGCGGCAGGGTCGTCGTTCTCCATGAGGCCCATGCTGTGAAGTCCGTCGGCGGAGAATTTCACTGCAAAGGCACTCGCCCCATTCATTCCTGCGTACACATCCTTGGTCGAGTTCATGAGCTTCAGGAACGCTTTCCCTTGCACTTCGGGAAGATCTTCAGCCATCGTGTCGTACATCGGCATGAACGTATTTATCAGAGCCGTCCAATCGGATTCGATGATCATGTAGAGGGGGGCATCGCTCATCGGCAACATTTCCGCAAGGTTCAATCCTCGTCCGGAGGGCGGAGTGGATCGGACTCCACCAAGCTCGAAAGCAAGATCCATCTCCAATGCGCCACCAGTCAGCGAGACCGCAATATCCAGCTGCTTCGCGTCATCCAGGAGCTGCTTGGTGCCCTCAGCCATCATGCCCAGCATCGCCGTCCCGGCGGGATCCTTCTTGAGGCTCGGGTCCATCGCCTCAAGGGCTTTCGGTTCAAGATAGGGGTCGATCATGGGCCGGAACTGCGAGACCAAGGCCTTCAGATTGACACGCATGGCGTAGTCCGCCACGGGCAGGCTCTTTGCAATGGCAGGAGTCGACTCGCCTACTACCGGCTTCATTCCGAGTCCCAGTCCGAGGTAGCGACCCGACACTGCACTGGGCAGTCCTGTCCTGCCCGCTGTTGCCTCAGCGTTCTTCACCGGCACGATGAATGACTGCGCCGGCCCCTTGTCGGTCATGGCGAGGGCAAAGACCGGCGACCCCGTCATATCCACGTCTTCCGCCTTCAAACCTGCCATCATGAAGAGCGGCGACGGATCGACGAAC
>JAJRTL010000085.1 GCA_024278315.1 Planctomycetota bacterium
CGTCTTTCGGTCCAGGACCGCGAACCTATCGGTTCGCTCGGCATGGCTTCGATTCGACGACCCTCTTGGGTCGCCTCATATCTCGCGCAGCCCCCCCTGAACTCGAAATGCGCTCGTCAGACCGCAAAAACGAGATCGGCTGCGCCGATCTCGCATTTGCTCACAACGATCTCATGAACCATCTCAGGAGTTTGCGCCATAGAAGGCGTGGAGGCCAGTCGAGTTCAGTTTTGCCCTGGTCCACCCGAAGAAACGCAGGTGAAGCCACCGTTTCATCGAGGCTTCTCCGGATTGAGCAGGGCCAATAGATCTTCACTGGCGGACCGATCTGGGGCCGCAGATTCTGTGGCGCAGGCTAGCCGCGCAACAGCCAACGCCGGCCCTGGGGTTCGCCCCTCCCGGTGTTGAGGGCCTTCCGTCTGGTCACAGGATGTTGAGCTGCGTTGTGTTGGTGAAGATCATGATCTGTGGTTTGGGCTGGATCGAGAGACCCTGCAGGAAGAGTTTGGCTCCGACGAGATTCTTGTCGTTGGGTACCGGGAAACTCACCACGGCGCGTTGGCTCTTGTCCTTGTAGGTCAGGAAGCCGAAGTTGGGGAAGAGCGTCTTGATATCGAGGCCCAGCGCGTGCTGGATGCCTGGAATCGGAATCTGGGTTGCCCCGATCTTGAGGCTGGCCATCAACAAGGTCAGATTGGGCAGCCAGGGCTTGGAGCTGTTGTCGAATCCGCCGTAGATGGAGATGTTCGTTCCGATCTTGGCCGAGCCGCCGATGATCCATGCGCCTCTCGATTCTACCGACTTGGCGTAGTAGGCAGTGGGTGTGCTGCTGGCATCAGCCCAATGGAATCGTCCGCCGGTGATGCCACCGTTGTTCTGCCAATACGTGTGCTTGTTCAACAACAGATGAGGACGCTTGACGTCCAGGCTGTCCTTGAAATAGATGTTGCTCTCGTTCCCTGCGCGTTCTGCCATGATGAGGCCGATGACCTCCCCCCGGGAGTCCGTAATCGGGCTTGGTGAGTGCACGAGATTCGTGCTGATCCGGGGTTTGGCGATGATGACCCTCTTCTTGGTGTCGATGGACCATCCGCTGGTGCTCTTGGACAGTGGGGCCATGGAGATCTGGTTGGGAGCGGTGGCACCATCGACCCAGAAGAGCATGAGCTGGCTGTTGACGCGGCCAATGGCCGGGTCGACGTAGGAACCTGCGACACCTGAGATGATCACAGGCTTGGGGTAGGCGTCCTTGGGCCCAAACTTCAGGCGTTCCGAGATGACGGCTCCACTGGGGTGATCCAGAACTGCATATCGTCCGAGTGGCTTGGAGATGTGCAATCCGAAATCGCTACCAGCTGTGTTGAGTGCGTTGGCCCGCTTGTCTGGGGTGAAGGTCTTCTTCTCCATGTCGTAGGTGCCCATGACGATGGACTGCTTGGTTGAGCTGCCACCGTAGGTCGAGCTGAGCGTGTTGACGGTGAGGCAGGCCGTCCAGGTGCCGGGAGCATTGGTTGCCAGCTTGTAGAAGGCGATTCCCATAATTTGGGTGGAGCCCATGCTCTTGAAAGTGGTGGAGCTTCCGTCAAAGACCTTGCTGGGTTGGTCTTGGGTCAGGAGTCCAGGAGCCGTTTGTGCTTGGGCGAAACCTGCAAGGATGGTCAGGCTGAGGAGAGGAAAAACTACAGATCGCATGTGAGATCACCTGAGAAAAGAGGAGAGGAGAGATCCTGGCCCAAAGGGGCGCAGGTGCAGGAGGATGGAATCTCGGCAACCCGGGTCGATTCCGGCCCCAAGTATCCTTGTCACGCCTCGTTCCGCAAGGGGGGCAAGTGGGCGAGGGTCCCCTTGGAGCGCGTTTCAGGGGGGCTTGGGAGTCCTGGTCGGGTGGATTCGTGGTCCTATGTCATCCAATCGTGTAAACTCCGGGGTTCGTATCTTCTTGAGCCCCCTTTCACTCAGCCCCGATATGTGGACAGACCATCAATCGCATTCGATTCGTTCCGAACGAGGAGCAGCCAGTGCTGTCCTGATCCTCGTCGCCGTCATCGTCCTTGGAGCAGGGGCCTGGTTCTTGTATCCGCGAGGAGATGAAGGGACGGCCGGGCCCGATGAGGGACCTGGCAATGTTCAGGAGAGTGGTGAGACGCCGAGTGGAAAGACAGCTGCGCACCTTCCCGATGAAGCGGGGACCGGCTCCGGCAAGAGCGCAGCAGAGAGTGATTCTGTGGACAGCACCGGGACGGAGGGCACCGCACCCAAGCCCCTCACTGCCATCGAGAAGCAGGTCATGGCTTGGGAAGGCACCATCCAGGATCCTGGCGCATCGACCAAGGACAAGCTGGCAGCGCTCGCAGAGCTCCGCAAACGCGACAAGACCGGTGAGCAGTTTGCTCCCCAGATGATCGAGATGCTGAAGGAGGCCAAGGACGAGGACCTTGCTGTGGGCGTGATTCTCGAGATGCGCAAGAGACAGAACCACGTGTTCGGTCAATCCCTGCTGGACGCGGTCGTGATGCGCGATAACAACAGGATCAAGGTTGCAGCCATTCGAACGTTAGGGGCCTACATGAAGGAACCAGCGATCAAGTCGGTCCTGAACGAGATCGCGGAGAGGGGGAATCCCGAGTTGAGCCATGAGATCCGGGCTGCCATGGAAGGGCGCAAGGATCACTGGAATCAGGGACCGGGGCAGGGGCGATAGGTTCCCCCATGGCTCCGAGGGAACAGGCCATCCCAGCCCTTCTGGAAGAGCATGGTGGCAAGCTCTATCGCTTGGCATCCAAGCTCTGCTCTTCGCCGGAAGAGGCCGAGGATCTCGTGCAAGAGACCTTCATGCAGGCCTGGCGCAAGTGGGACCAGTTCGAGGGACGATCCAGTCCCGTCTCCTGGCTCTATACGATCGCGTCCAGACTCTGTCAGCGGTTTCACCGCAAGCGGGCGGGCGAACCCGACCGCAAGCTCTCCCTGGAGGAGGTGGCACCTTTCGACAGTCCCCAGATGCCGGATCCAGACGGTGTTGTGGATTCGCAGGTGAGGCGAGAGGGGCGGGAGCGCCTGGAGGAGGCCATGGTAGGCCTGCCCATCCGATACCGCCTCCCTCTGGTGCTCAAGGAGATCGTGGGGCTCTCCTACCCCGAGATTGCTGCCGTCCTCGACGTGAAGGAGGGCACGGTCAAGAGTCGTGTACACCGTGGGCGTATGGAGCTGCGGCGCGCTCTCGAAGTGGCGTTGCCCTCCAAGCCGGGTGTGCCCGCCGCCTACCCCCGGCAGGTCTGTCTGGATCTTCTGCAGGCCAAGCAGGAGGCGATGGACAAGGATCTGCCCTTTCCCGCCGAAATCGTCTGTGATCGCTGCGCTTCGGTTCTTGCGAGCCTGGATCTGGCCCACGACCTGTGCGCGAAAATCGGTCAGGGTCCCATGCCCCGGGACCTACGCGAGATGATCGTCGCACGCATGCAGGTGCCCAAAGCGTAGACCGTCCGGCCGATTCCCGATCTCCATGTTTGCGGGATGGCGCAACTGTCCCCTGGCTCCTCCTTGTCAGAGCAATGCCTGCCCGCAGGGGGGTGGCTCCTCGCTGATTCTTCACGGAATACGGGAACTGCTGCCAACAGGCTTGCCTCTTCAGGGATGGAATCGACCCACGAGCGAGGCAGAAAGGACCGCTGGCTCCAAGCCCTCCCCCTTCCTGCATCGAGCCGCGGAGCCTCGAGCGAGGCGATTCCTGTTTGCCTTCAGGGCACCACCCTGGAGGCATGCTCTGGTGACCTCTTTTGAGAGAGAGGAGGCCATCGGGAATGATCAAGAGGATACTTCTCCTGTTCTTCGAAGGCGGATCCGGGCTTTGTCCCCCTGGACCCGCCTTCATCTTTTGGGGCATTCCCCGTCTTCCCGGCCTCGTATCTCCCGCCTCCAGAGGGAGGCCTGGAGAAAGTCCCGGTCCGAGAGGAGGTAGCGGTCGCAGCGCCAGCCCAGGCTCTTCAGGATCGGCCGAGGATCCTGGAGCGTGCGTGCCTCCAGGTCCGTCGTCAGGGCAAAGAACCGATACATCAGGCCGAGCCAAAGCCGGGCTCTCAAGCGATACCAGCCTTGCTCGGGCAGCCGGAAGTCAGCCAGGAGCCACTGGGCATCCGTCGTGAGGCATGGGGCGAGGTAGGGAAGGAGTCTCTCCAGGCCCTCGCGATCGAAACAGTCGAGGAAGAAGTGCGTGACCAGCAGATCGTAGGCTGCTGCATCGAGGGGGTGGTGCGGCATTCGAGCCTCCTCGAACACGATGCGATCCAGTGCGTCCGGGAGCTGTTTCTCCACCCGATTTCGTGCCCGCGAGAGCATCGCCGGGCTCGCATCGATCACGTGGATCCTGGTGTCGGGAAATCGTTGCAGGATCTCCAGCAGGAACCGCCCGTCCCCTTCGCCCAGCAGAAGTGTTCTCCGGGGGGGCTCGATCCAAGAGAGCCCTGCCGTCCTGCAGTCCTGAAGCCGCGCGCCAAAGCTGAGGTTCTCCAGTACTGCGTAGATCGAGGCGAGTCGGTCGAAACTCACGTGACGACGAGGAAGAGCAAGGGAGACATCAAGGTCAGATCGGCGTAGAGAGTCAGCCGTCGCGACATTCCCAGGAAGCGTGTGATCGCGAAGAGGAGGAGGCCGGAGAGCGCGATGGCCTGCAGGAACCGCGCGGGTGCCACGGGAAGAAAGAGGCTGATGGCGAGGATGGAGGCGGAATAGCACAAGCTCGCCTGGGGAAAAGCACGCCAGGCCCATGCATAGCTCGTGACGAGATTCCATTCGCCCTGCAAGAGGTCCCGATCGCGGTCCGTGCAAGAGATGGCCCAGCAATCCAAGCTACAGAGGAGTGCGAATGCCAGGGCAAGGAGGACGCCTGTTACGGGGAGTTGGCCGAGAGTCGTGAATACGAACAGGGAGCAAGCGATCGAGAAGAAGATTCCAACCAAGAGCTCTCGGGGCACGATACCGCGAATGAGGCGCGGCCAGGTTCGAGCCGCAAGGCAATAGAGTGCCAGGCCTGCGAAGAACAGGAATCCCGGGATCCAGTCCGTGACCGGCAGCAGGAAGTAGACAAGGGCTGCACCGAGGAGGGCCATTCCGATCCAAGCGGCCTGCAAGCCAGGGCGATGGGTCCACGCGAAGCTGTGGCGCTCGCTCCTGCCCTGCTGGCCTTGTCGAGGGCCGTCCAGGAGCCGATCTCCCATGTAGGCGAGCCACGTGATGCAGGCCAGGGTGAGGCGATGACCGGGCTGGACAGGAGCGTCCCAGACCCTGGCCAGGAACTCCTGCCAGACCAAGGCCACCAGTGGGGCATCCAGGCAGAGGTTCTTGCTGAGGACCAGGAGCGAATCGAGCAGGCTTCCTCGCTTTTCAGACCAGGCGGGAAGCGATCTGGAATCCTGCACTGTCATGCTGTGGGCTACCCCTTCTGTCCCGACGAGCCGAAGTGCCCGCAGGAACATGCCCCTGGGCAACACGGAGGAGGCGTTCTCACATCATTGGATCTGCGCCGACGACTGGCCCAAGGAGCGACTAGAAAGCCACGAGGAAGACGAAGTTGAACTGATTGTAGTCCACGGAGATATCCGTGTTGAAGAAGGTGGTGTTCGTCCCGAAGAGACCTCGGTATTCGATACCGATGCTCTGGGAGCGATTGAGCCGAAGCAACAATCCGAGCTGGGCGTACACGCCCACCCCGAAATCGGAACTCCGGTTGGTCGCGTTGGGTGACGACAGGATGCCGCCTTCGACCTCGGTGTACAGGAGGCTCACACCGACACCTGCGTAACCCCAGATTGCGGTGTCGGGGATCTCCAGATAGCCCTTACCTCCGAAGTAGAGTTCGGCCACCCACGTGTCGATCTCACCGCCGATCGCGCTGTTGCTCCTGCTCTGCCGGGCGTAGGAACCAGCAAGACCCAGCACTCCAGCGAAGGCCTTCTTGGGGATTCTCCAGGCGAACTCGACCGAGGCAGATCCCTGAGTGTCCAGGGTATCCCATTCGCTCTTCTCCTGCATCCCCTTGACGCCCAAGGTCGCAGAGAAGAAGCCCCCAGCCGTCCCGAGGCTGGTCGAAGTCAGGTCCGACCGCTGAAGCTCGGCTCCCGTTTCGGCATCCTGGGTAGGCGGTACACTTCGTGACAGTGTGTCCTCTGCCAGTTCGTCCAGGAACTGGGTAGCCTCTTCGTAGTGGGCCATGATCTTGGCTCGGTTCGCCAGCTCCAGAGTGGGCAAATTCTTGGATGCGGTGCGGTCTGAGGCGGTCGAGGACCCTGTGTCTGTCCACATTGTCTCCGCGCCAGGTTCGAACTCCAGGTCGAGGAATCGCTCCTGGGCGCTGAGGGCGAGTGGCAGGAAGGTCAGCCCGAGGAGAGTCCTGAGCAGGAAGGAGCTTGAGTTCATGGATGGGGTCTCAGAAGGAAAGCCCGGATTCTCGGATGCGGGCAGGCCTGAGTCAAATCAGCATTCGACCAACCCCTCCCCTGGGAGAAGTTTGGCTATCGAGCCTGGGAAGCTTGCCCGACCCCAGGTACCACTCAGGTCCGTCAAGGGTATTCAGCTCTTCTCTCAGGTTGCCGGCTTCGATCGGAAGGCCCGGAACAAGATCTTTGGCATGACACCTGGCCTCTTGCTCAGGGCCTCTCGCTCAGGGCCTCTCGCTCAAGATCGGGAACTGAGAGGGGCTCCCCCGAACTTGGACGTATTGCCGGGATCGCGAGGTCAGGCGAGATTGTGCGGGCGCCTTTCCTGGGCGATCCAGCCATGACCTCTCGATCCTTCACCATCCGGGACCTTCTTCTCCTCGGACTCGGCAGCAGCCTCGCCACATTCTTGCTAGGCTTGTCGATTCCTCTTCTGGGGGGCGGCCATCCCTCCGCCAGCAGCCTTCTCGTGCCCACCCTCCTGGCCAGCTTCGGCGCAGGATGCCTTGCGATCCTCATCGCCTGGCTTCTCCTCGGTAGGCGATTCAGCGATCTGGGAGCCGCTGCACGACGGAAGACCGAGACGCTCGAGAAGGCGCGGGCTCTGCTCCAGACCATCGTGGACAATACGCCGGCATCTCTCTTGCTCGTGGATGAGGATCATCGGGTTGTGGAGGCCAACAGGCTGGCAGAGCAGGTGCACGGTACTCCACCTCTGGGCAAGTCCTGTCATGAGTTGCTTTGCCAGTCCCCGGATCCCTGCCCAGGATGTCCTGCGGAAGTCCTGGAGAACTCGAAGGCCCACTGTCAAGGCCGTGAGGAGTATACGGATCCGATCACGGGGGAGGTCTTGAGTAGCGAGGTGATCCCTATCGTCTTCAAGGATGGCAAGCGATACACCTTGATCGTGGAGCGGATCGTGACGGAGCAACGCAAGATCGAGGCACGGATGGTCCACCAGGAGAAGATGGCGGCTTTCGGGCTCCTTGCAGCGGGGATCGCGCACGACATGGGAAACCCGCTCTCTTCAGTCGAAATGAACGTGGGGCTTCTCGAACTCGCCGAGCTTCCCGAAGAAGAGCGGACGACCGTGCGGGAGGTCAAGAACGAGGTAGGGCGGCTCAGGCGGATCCTGCGGGAGCTCGTGGACTTCGCGCGAAGAAGGCGAGATGAGAGCAGTGAGGTCTCGATCCAGTCCGTGGTAGAGGATGCGCTGCGACTCTGTCGGCATGATCCCCGGATGAAGAGCGTGGGAGTCGAGAGCCGCTTCGATCCCGATACACCTCCCGTGCAGATGATCGAAGATCATCTCGTGCAGGTCATCCTCAACCTCTTGCTCAACGCGCTGGATGCCATGCCCGAAGGGGGGGCCCTCGAGATCGAGCTGAAACAGGTGGAGGATCGCGTGGAACTTCTGATCGGTGATAACGGTGTGGGGATGGATCAGGAGGCTCATGCCCGCTGTTTCGAGCCGCTCTTCACCACCAAGGAGCCAGGCAAGGGCACGGGACTGGGACTCAGCATCTGCAGGGATATCGTCGAATCAGTGGGCGGGAGCATCGATGTCCTGAGCATCTTGGGAAAGGGAACTCGAGTCCATATCTGGTTTCCTGCGACCAGGGTCCTGGAGAAGAGCCAGTGAGTCGGAAGGCACCACGGATTCTCGTGATCGAGGATGAACGCGCCCAGAGAGAGCCCCTCGCGAGATACCTGCAGCGTACGGGCTTTGGCGTTGTTGAGGCACGCACTGGGGAGGAGGGCGTCGATGCCCTGGGCCAGGGGGACTTCGCTGTCATGCTGACCGATCTTCGTCTGCCCGGCTGGGATGGGTTGGAGGTCATTCGACGTGCCAGACTGCTGGATCCCCAACTCGGGATCATCCTTATTACGGCCTATGCTTCCGTCGAATCCGCTGTCGAAGCCCTGCGCCTCGGGGCGCATGACTACATCCTGAAGCCCCTGATCCTGGATGAGGTGGGGAGCAAGATCGCCAAGCTCATGGAACATCGGGAGGTGTTGCAGGAGAACGCGCGACTCAGGGGAGCCCTCCAAGCCAAGAACCGGGAGAAGGGTGGGCTGGTCGGGGACTCCAAGGCCATGGAGGAAGTTCTCTCCTGGGTCCAGCGTGCCGCGATGTCCAAGGCCAATGTCCTGGTTCTGGGTGAGACCGGAGCTGGCAAAGAGGTCGTGGCTCGCGCTCTCCACTCCTCGAGCTCGTCGGGCATGGAGCCCTTTCTCCCGGTCAACCTCGCGGCACTTCCCGAGGCCATGATCGAGAGTGAGCTCTTTGGTCATGAGAAGGGAGCTTTCACAGGAGCAGAACAACGGAGAGAAGGGATCTTCCGGTCCGCCGGCAAGGGAACCGTCTTCCTGGATGAGATCGCGGAGATGCCATACTCGCTCCAGCCGAAACTCCTGCGAGCCCTCGAAGCAAGGGAGGTCTTTCCTCTCGGGTCGGATTCGCCCGTGCCCTTCGAGGCGCGGATCATGGCCGCGACGCATCGGGATCTGGCATCCATGGTCGAGGAGCGATCGTTCCGCGAGGACCTCTACTATCGACTGAACATCTTGCCCATTCGAGTGCCTCCACTCAGGGAGCGGATGGAGGACCTTCCGGGTCTCGTCCATCACCTGCTAGAACGGCAGGCGAGAGAGCTGGGTGGGGGAGCCGTAGGCATTACGCCCGATGCCCTGAGGCTCCTGCTTGCCTATCGCTGGCCTGGTAACGTGCGTGAGTTGTCCAACGTCCTGGAGAGAGCTCGTGTCTTTGCGGGTGGTGGGCAGATCGAGGTCGAGCATCTTCCGGTGGACCTCAGGGATCTGGAGCAGGACCGACTCAACCTGCAGGCCGCCGTGGAACGATACGAGCGGGGTCACATCGCCTCCGTGCTCAAGCTCTGCTCCGGCAATCGCGAGCGGGCGGCCCAGGAACTCGGAATCTCTCCCGCCACCCTGTATCGCCGGATCGAGAAGCTGGGATTGAAGGGATTCGAGACAGGGCGCGGCGACTCGCAAACCTGAGAGCCAGGGCGCCCCCCGAGTCTCCGATGTGAGAGTCCGTCCTCTTGGGCCTCCTTCTGGCCTCCGGCCTCGGACCGGCCGGAGGCCAGCAATGACGGGGTTTGCGCGCCGGGTGCGTCCTTGCTTGCTGCATGGAATGACTCTTGCATTGCGAGTCGACCTTCCGAGCAACGACTGGAGGTCCTCTTGAGAGTCTCATCCTGGGTATTTCAGGCACCTGGCGAAGAAATGGTTCTGCTAGAGCGCGAGGCTGCGGCTGGCGCAGGCGAGGTCCTCGTCGAGGTTGCTGGCTGCGGTGTCTGCCATACCGATCTTGGTTTCTACTTCGATGGGGTTCCGACTCGACACCCGCTGCCCCTGACTCTCGGACACGAGGTCAGTGGCGTGGTCGTCGCCTGCGGCGAGGGTGCCGAGGCATGGCAGGGCAAAGAAGTGGTCGTGCCTGCGGTGATCCCCTGCGGCGAATGCGCGGCATGTCGCGCGGGTCGTGGTTCGATCTGCCCGCAGCAGATCTTTCCTGGCAACGATGTGCATGGCGGCTTCGCCAGTCACCTCGTCGTGCCTGCCACAGGGCTCTGCCCCGTTCCTGACCTCAAGGATCCGAGAGTGAATCCCGGTTCCCTGGCCTTGCATGAGCTCTCGGTCATCGCCGATGCGGTATCGACGCCGTTCCAGGCGATCCATCGGAGCGGGCTCTGCGAAGGCGACCTGGCCGTCTTCGTCGGGATCGGCGGTGTCGGAGGATTTGGCGTCCAGATCGCCAAGGCCTTGGGCGCGCATGTCGTGGCCATCGATGTGGACCAGGGCAAGCTCGACAAGTTTGCCGCACTCAACCAAGAGGGCAATGGCGCCGACCTCACCTTGAACCCCAAGGAGATGGACTTTCGCGGACTCAAGAAGGCCTACCGGGGTTTTGGCAAGGAGCGCGATGTCCCGACCTGGCGTCGCTTCCTCTTCGAGACCAGCGGCACACCTGCCGGGCAGAGCACGGCTTTCGGTTTGATGGAGCATGGTTCCTACCTCTCCGTTGTGGGTTACACGCCCAAGAAGGTTGAGCTTCGTCTCAGCAACCTCATGGCCCTGGATGCCAAGGCCGAGGGGAACTGGGGATGTCTCCCCGAACTCTATCCCCCGGTGCTCGACATGGTCCTGCAACGGAAGGTCGCCCTTCAGCCCTTCATCGAGACGCGGCCCCTCGACTCGATCAATGAGACCTTCCAGGCAGTGAAGGAGCACACGGTCCTGCGCCGTGTCATCCTCGTGCCGGGTCTCGGCAGTTGACCCTGCCCCTGTCAGTAGATTCCAAACCACAAACAAGCCTAGGAGAATGACCCATGGTCGAGACCATGACGCCTTTCAAGAACCATGACCTCGTCGAGTGGCAGGATGTAGAGGGAATCCTCTACGAGGAGATTCCCGTCAAGGACCCCAAGGGGGGCATCGCCGAAGGTCTGCATGCGGTCCGCATCACGTTGGACAATCCTACCCAGCTCAATTCCTACACGACCGCCATGGTAAAGGGCGTGATCCTCGGGATGAGGCGGGCCAGCAACGATCGGGCGGCGGTCGCGGTCATCTTCACGGGTTCGGGAAACCGGTCCTTCTGCACGGGAGGCAACACGGCGGAGTACGCCGAGTACTACGCGGGCAAGCCCGAGGAGTACCGGCAGTACATGCGCCTCTTCAACGACATGGTCACCGCCATCCTGCACTGCGACAAGCCGGTGATCTGTCGGGTCAACGGCATGCGAATCGCAGGCGGCCAGGAGATCGGCATGGCCTGTGACTTCACGATCGCGCAGGACATGGCGGCCTTCGGGCAGGCGGGTCCGCGCCACGGGTCGGCCCCCGATGGTGGTAGCACGGACTTCCTTCCTCTATTCGTGGGCATCGAACGTGCCATGGAGAGCTGCACGCTCTGTGAGACCTGGTCCGCGCACCGGGCCATGGACTACGGTCTCGTGACCAAGATCGTTCCGGCCCTCAAGATCGATGGCAAGTTCGTTCCCAACCCCCTGGTGGTCACCGACCGCTACATGGACGAGATGGGCAACTGCATCTACGGAGCCTACAAGGAAGGAGCCGAGAGAGACGAGGGCAAAGCGCTGATGAAGCAGGGCGAGATGGATCTCTCGTTGCTCGACGAAGCCGTGGACGACATGATCACAAAGCTTGCCATGACGATGCCTGGCTGCACGAGCAAGACTGTGGAGTCCGTTCGCAAGCACAAGCTCGAGCACTGGGACAAGAATCGCGAGACGAACCGCGCCTGGCTCGGACTCAACATGATGAATGAGGGCCGGACAGGCTTCCGCGCCTTCCATGAAGGGGCACGGGCTTGCCGGGAGGCAGACTTCCTGCTCCTGAGGCGCAGGCTCGCCGAAGGGAGCGTATGGGGTGAGGAGCTCATCGATGAAGTCCTCGCCAAGTGCCATGCTGCGGCAGAGGCAGCCAAGCAGGGGGAGAGATGAGCGAGTCGGCCATCCGCGTCGAACCGATCCTGGATGGGGCCTGTTGGCGCATTGTCCTGAATCGTCCGAAGGCCAACATCCTGGACAGTGCCATGGTGGAGGAGCTGATCCAGATCCTGGATCGGACGGACCCCGACGTCCATCCCGAAGCCAGGGGGCTCTGTGCCCTTGTCTTCGAAGGGGAAGGCAAGCACTTCTCCTTCGGGGCCAGCGTCGAGGAGCACAAGCCGGGCGATGTGGAGAAGATGCTGCCGACCTTCCACCAGCTCTTCGAGAAGCTGCTGGAGAGTCGGTTGGTCCTCATTGCGGCAGTACGTGGTCAGTGTCTCGGCGGGGGGCTCGAGCTGGCAGCATTCTGTCATCGGGTCTTTGTGAGTCCCGATGCCAAGATGGGGCAACCTGAGATCCAACTGGGCGTGATCGCTCCCGTCGCATCCTTGGTGCTTCCCTATCGATGCGGGCGAGCTCATGCGGCCGATCTCTGCCTCACCGGGCGCATCGTCGACGCGGAGATGGCCTTGGCCATGGGGCTCGTGGATGAGATCTCCGAGGATCCCGGTCTGGCTGCGATCGGATTCGTGGAGCAACGTCTCTGCATGCATTCGGCTTCCTCCCTTCGGCATGCCGTCGCGGCCTTGAACCTCGGTTTCCAAGAGTCCTTCCATCGCAACATCGGCCGAGCTGAGACGCTCTATCTGGACGAACTCATGGCGACCGAGGATGCGGTGGAGGGGATCACGTCCTTCCTCGACAAGAGAAAACCCCAATGGAGTCAGGGATGAGCACAGATCTGCAGACGCTCCTTCAAGAGGCGGAGGAACTGGCTTTCGACATCGACTCTTCCTACGTGAAGGCGTGGAAGGAGAAGACGGGGGGGCTGGCCATCGGCTACCTGCCGATCTACGTGCCACGCGAACTCCTGCATGCGCAGGGATGTTTGCCGGTGGGTGTGCTGGGTGCAGGTGACAATCTGGAGATCATCCGTGGGGATGCCTACTACCAGAGCTATATCTGCCATCTCCCGCGAAGCGTCATCGAGTTGGGACTCACGGGTCGCCTCGACTGCATGGACGGGATGCTCTTCCCGGCTATCTGCGATGTCATTCGCAACCTCTCAGGCATGTGGAAGATGATGGCTCCGGAGAAGCTCTCCCGCTATCTGGACGTTCCGCAGAACTTCGATCCAGAGACCGGGGGACTCTTCTACCGGCATGAGTTGGAGGAGCTGAGTGCGGACCTCGTCAAGCTGGGGGCCAGGCCACTGACCGACGAGGCCCTGCGTGCTTCCATCGAGGTCTACAACCGCCATCGGGTCGCCGTTCAGAGTCTCTATCGCCTGCGGCAGGACGAACCATGGAAGGTGCCCAGCAGTGAGCTCTACCTCATCCTGCGCGCGGGTGTGATCCTCCCCGTAGAGGAACACCTCGAGATGATGGCATCCTACGAAGCAGCTGTGCGTGCCGATACGACTCGCAAGCCCATGGATCAGGCCAGGGTGCTCCTGACAGGATCCTTCTGTGAGCAGCCACCCTTGGGCCTCATCAAGACCCTGGAACGATCCGGTTGCTACATCGTCGACGATGATCTGATCCAGGTGCACCGTTGGATCCTGAGCTCGATTCCCACCGAGGGCGACCCCCTCGACAACCTGGTCCAGGCCTTCCTCTCCGATACGATCGATAGCCCTACGCGCTACATCGATGATGGAGTCAAGGGCGCTGAACTCGTACAGCGCGTCAAGGACAGTCGAGCCGAAGGGCTTCTGTTCTGCGCACCGAGTTTTTGCGACCCTGCCTTGTTGGACCAGCCCATGGCCGTTACGGCGGTCGAGAAGGCAGGGATCCCCTGGACCAGTTTCCTGTTTTCCGAGAACACGGGCCAGTTCCAGGTGATCCGTGAGCAGGCCGGAACCTTTGCCGATTCGATCAAGCTCTGGAGCTGAAGGAGAAGCCATGTCAAAGAATCAGATGACGCCCGATGTCCAGAAGGATTCGAGCCAGCTCAAGCAGAAGCAGATGATTGCCGAGCACTACACCCGCCTGGCGAAGGCCCCGGACACGGGTGAGAAGAACGCCTACACCTTCGTGCCCGGCAATCTCACGGAGCTGCTCCGAAGCTTCGATCTCCTCCCCGTGCTCCCCGAGATCAACGCTCTGCAGAGTAGCATGCGCGGGAAGTCCAGGGAGTACATTGCCATCGCCGAGAAGCTCGGACACTCCGAGGACGTCTGCACCTACGTCAAGTGCGACCTCGGAATGATGAAGTCGGGCAACGTGGGGCCCACGGGAGAACGGCTGCCAGATCCAGATCTGCTGCTCCTCTCCTATACGGGTTGCTTCACCTTCATGAAGTGGTTCGAGATCCTGCGCGAAGAATACGACGCTCCTGTGGCCATGCTGCATGTGCCCTATCAAGGCGATGGCGTCATCACGGACAGCATGCGCAAATACGTCGTGGATCAGCTCAAGACCAAGGTCATTCCCGTCATGGAGAAGGTCTCTGGGAAGAGCTATGACGAAGACCGGCTCAAGGAGATGCTGACCCGCTCGGCCAAGGCCGAGGATGACCTCGTGGCCGTCCTGGAATCCGGAAAGAACACGCCCTCGCCGATCGATGCCTATTTCGGTGGCGTCTACTACATCGGCCCGATCTTCACGGCGTTTCGAGGCACGCAGGATGCCGTGGATTACTACGAGGCCCTGCGCAGCGAGATCGACGAGCGAGTGCGCCTGGGCAAGGGACCCGTGACGCCTGAAGGCGAGATGAAGGAAGAGAAGTATCGCATCGTCGTCGAGGGGCCACCCAACTGGACCAGCTTCCGCAAGTTCTGGAAGATGTTCTCCGACGAGGGAGCCGTCGTCGTGACCTCGTCCTACACCAAGGTCGGCGGTGTCTACGACAATGGGTTCCGACACGATCCTGATCGTCCCCTGGAGAGCCTGGCCGAGTACTGCATGGGTTGCTACACCAACCTCACCCTGCCGAGTCGAGTGGACATGCTGGCGAAGTATGTGGAGGACTACAACGCGGATGGTCTTCTGATCAACTCCATCAAGAGCTGCAACTCGTTCAGTGCGGGTCAACTCATGATCCTGAGAGAGGTCGAGAAGCGGACCGGGAAGCCCGGTGGGTTCATCGAGAGTGATCTGGTGGATCCGCGCTACTTCTCTGCGGCGAACATCAAGAACCGGCTGGAATCCTGGTTCCAGATGATCCAACAGAGGAGGGATGGCTGATGGTCTCTACGATCGAATACTGGGTGGGCATCGACCTCGGGTCGACCACGACCAAGGCCGTCGTCCTCAATCAAGCCGGTGATACCCTTGGCTGCGGGATCACCAACAGTCGCAGCAACTATGACGTGGCCTGCAGCGTCTCCTTGGCCGAAGCGCTGACCGACGCCCGGTTCTCTCTCATCGCCAAGGAGTTCGCGGGCCAGGCCGACAGTAAGGCCATCCTCGAGCGTTTGGAGCTGGCCTTCAAGGAGGCGCAGTTCCGGGAGCAGCTTGCAGATCTGCAGCAGATCTGCATGGGCCTTCTGGAGCAACGCAAGGCTCCTGCGGTCTACGCAGAGGCCTTGACGGAGATCTTCAATGGCATGGAGGTCGAGGCCCATGATCTCCATCAGCACGGTGCCAACCGTCGCAGCGATTTCTTCCGTGACCTGGCGGGGGCGAGCTACCTGAGCCTCGCCGAGAAGGTCTCGCGCGATGCGGATCTCTCCTTCGAGCAGATCGTCGGCCTCTATGACAAGGCCATTCTCGAGGTCGAGGCGCGGATGCCCGATGGCGAGAGTTTTCGACTTCACCTCGATTCGGCTCTGGAGTGTGGAGGGTTCGACGAGCCCATCAGGGCGACCATCACCAAGGTGGCTGCCATCGACCTCGTACAGTCAGGAAGCGTCGGGACGGGTTACGGCCGGGCGAGGCTGCCCTTCGACAAGGCGCAGATCCGCTCTGAGATCCTCTGTCACGGACTCGGAGCGCATGCCATGTTCCCGGGAACCAGGACGGTTCTGGACATCGGAGGGCAAGACACCAAGGCCATCCAGGTGGATGCGAATGGCATCGTGACCTCTTTCCAGATGAACGATCGTTGTGCGGCTGGTTGTGGTCGCTACCTGGGCTATATCGCCGACGAGATGAACCTGGGCTTGCACGAGCTCGGCCCGATGGCCCAGAAGAGCAAGAAGTGCGTCAAGATCAACTCGACCTGCACGGTCTTTGCTGGGGCCGAGCTTCGCGAAAGACTCTCTCTCGGGGAGAAGCGCGAGGACATCCTCGCGGGTCTGCATCGAGCCATCATCCTGAGAGCCATGTCGATCCTGGCCCGTTCGGGTGGCATCGACAACGAGTTCACGTTCACCGGAGGTGTGGCCAAGAATCCCGCTGCTGTCGAAGCCTTGGCCAAGCTCATCAAGGAGAACTATGGCGAGCGCACAGTCAACATCTCCCCGACCTCGATCTACACCGGTGCTCTGGGAGCTGCGATCTTCGCCCTCCGGGGTCGCGATGTGACAGGGGAAGAGGCTGCCTGAGAAGAGGAGTTCAGAGACGATGGATGCAAACAAGAAACTGATTCTCGGCGGTATCGATATCGGGTCCTCCATGGCCAAGGTCGTCATCATGGAAGATGACGGCAAGGGCGGGGAGAAGATCCTGGCCAAGGGATTCGAACGCTTGCGGAGACGCGAACCCGCTGAGGTTGCCACGCAGCTCTACGACCTGCTCCTGACACAGGCAGGGTTGCAACGCGATGATGTGGATTACCTGGCAACGACTGGTGAAGGGGAGTGTGTGCCTTTCCGGACCGGGCACTTCTATGGGATGACGACGCATGCTCGCGGCGCTCACTTCCTGGATGCAGAAGCCCGTGCTGCGCTGGATATCGGAGCGCTCCATACGCGTGCGGTGATCTTCGACGAGAAGGCCAAGGTGCTCACCTACAAGATGACGAGCCAGTGTGCCTCAGGGTCGGGTCAGTTCCTGGAGAACATCAGCCGCTATCTGGGTGTGACGCTGGAGGAGATCGGTCCTCTATCGCTGGAGGCCGACGACCCCGAATCCTGCTCTTCGATCTGCGCCGTCCTGGCCGAGACAGATGTGATCAACATGGTGAGTCGCGGGATCTCGATTCCGAACATCCTGGGTGGCATCCATCAATCCATGGCCGGGCGCTACATCAAGCTCCTGAATGCAGCCAAGGCCAGCGGTGTGGTCATGGTGACCGGGGGCCTGGCCTCGGATGTGGGCATGTGCAGCGCCATCGCTGCCATGAGCGATGAAGCCAAGAATCCCCTCGAGATTCGCAGGCATGAGGACTCGGTGTTGGCGGGTGCCATTGGTGCAGCTCTCTGGGGTGGCTTCCGTGTCCGCAAACTGGCCGAAAAAGGACTGAGCCTGCAGGCTGGGTCATGAGTGCCGCTGATGACAAGCCCGAGCACGACCTTGGAAGCCTCTTGAGTCTCGAGGGCAAGACCGCCGTCGTGACCGGCGGTTCGGGTGGCATCGGGTCGGTGACGGTGGAGCATCTGCTCATGGCTGGTGCAGAGGTCTACTGTATCGATCTGGAAGGGAAGTCAGCGCCCGGCTCCGCGATCTTCAAGGCCTGTGATTTCTCGGACCCCGAGCAGATCGCCAACACGATGGAGGAGATCCACGACGAGGTGGGCGGTTTCGACATTCTTGTCCACTGTGCGGGAATCACGCGGGACAGGGTTCTCTGGAAGATGTCGGATGAAGACTGGGATGCGGTCCTCGAGGTGAATCTCGATTCTGCGTTCTTCCTGCTACGCGCCGCGATTCCCTTCTTCCGGGAGCGCGGGGATGGCCGTGTCGTGTTGATCTCATCCATCAACGGAGAACGGGGAAAGCTCGGTCAAGCCAACTACGCCGCCAGCAAGGCAGGTCTCATCGCGTTGGGAAAGACAGCAGCGCGTGAGCTGGGTCGCTTCGGTGTCCGGGTCAACTGCATTTCGCCGGGCCTCATCCGGACGCGCATGGTTGCGGAGCTTCCCGAAGAGGTGTTGGAGAAGGCCAGGCAGGAGATCGTGTTGGGCAAGGAAGGCGACCCCAAAGATGTGGCTCATGCGGTACTTTTCCTCTGCTCGGACATGAGTGCCCATATCACGGGGCAGGTCTTGCGCGTCGATGGTGGGCAGTGGATGGCATAGCAGCCTCCGGATGAGTATCGAAGAAACGGATCAAGGTCCTTTGGAGATGACAATGACTGACGAGAATCTCGAACGAGAGAGTGCGGTGACCGTGCGGAGGCTGAAGCCCGACGACCTGGATGCCGTCATCCGGATCGATGCCAAGAATACGGGCCGGAGGCGTGAGGAGTACTTCAAGCTCAAGCTTCGCCAGGCCTTGGCGGAGAGTGGAGTGGAGGTGTCCTTGGCTGCCGAGGTCGATGGAATCCTGGTCGGATTCATGCTCTGCTGGGTCTTCTATGGCGAGTTTGGGCAGCCCGAGCCAGGTGCCGTCATGGATACGATCGGAGTCAATCCCGACTTTGCTCATCAGGGCGTTGGCGACTCGATGTTGCGCCAGCTCAAGATGAACCTGACCGGCCTGGGAATCCCCGTGCTGCGGACCGAAGTCGATTTCTCCGATACGGCCCTCCTGGGGTTCTTCCACAAGGAGGGCTTCAGGGTCTCCAATCGGATCTGTCTGGATCTGGAGATCTGATCCTGCGGGCTGATGGTCGGGGAGGCAGCCTTCCCCGGTCCACCGAAAACGAGCATCATCCCGAGGCTTCTCTCCGAGTATACTCGTCTCCTGAGACCCGATCCCTCTCACTCCCAGGAGACACCTACATGCGATTCCGTTCCGCCGCTGCGATTCTGGCCCTCTCCCTCCTGCTCGGTTGTTCGAGTGGAAGCGATGCCGAGCTGAGTGCTCGTCCCAATATCATCCTCATCGTTGCCGACGATATGGGATGGTCAGATCTGGGCTGTTTCGGTGGAGAGATCGACACACCCAGGATCGATGATCTCTCGTTGCGTGGGATGTTGTTCACCAACTTCCATGTCGGGGGATCGGGTGTTCCTACGCGGAGCATGCTTCTCACGGGAGTGGATTCCCATCTCACCGGCCTCGCGGCAGGGCAGCAACGCCTGGCTCCCTCTCAGCGGGGACAGCCCGGCTATGAGGGTTATCTCAACCAGAATGTCGTGACCGTGGCGTCCTTGCTGCAGGACACGGGATACAACACCTGGATGAGCGGCAAGTGGAGCTTGGGGGCCGAGATCGACCAAGGTCCAGAGGCACGCGGATTCGAGAAGAGCTTCGTCCTGGTCGGAAGGGCGGGTAACCACTATGTCGAGCGGGGAGTGGGGCCGGACGAGCCGACCGTCGTCTATCGCGAGAATGGGCAGGTAGTGCATCCGCCCAAGGGCTTCTACTCCACCGATATCTACACCGACAAGCTCGTCGAGTGGATCGGCGAGGGACGAACGGGGCCTGAACCCTTCTTTGCCTACCTCGCCTACACGGCACCGCACTGGCCCTTGCAGGCCGACAAGAAGCTGATCGAAAAGTACGAGGCACGCTACAGCATCGGCTGGGATGCCGTGCGCGCCGGCCGGTTCGACCGCCAGCGATCCAAAGGCCTGATTGGGCCAACAGCAGAGCTACCCCGGCGCATCCAGGGTGTACGTGCCTGGAAGGATCTCGACCCTGACGAGCGTAAGCGTGAGGCTCGCAAGATGGCGGTCTACGCAGCCATGGTCGAGAAGCTCGATCAGAACATCGGTCGACTGGTGTCCCACCTCCGCAAGACGGGAGAGTATGAGAGGACCCTGATCCTCCTGGTCTCGGACAACGGAAGTGAGGCCTGGGTGCCAGGAGAGGACCCACGCATGAAGCGTTGGATCGCCGAGACCTTCAACAACGATCTCGAGAACCTCGGAGAAGCGGACAGCTTCGTCGCATACGGCCCAGGTTGGGCCCAGGTTTCCGCGACACCGCACAGGCTGCACAAGGGGACGGCAGCCGAAGGGGCTCTGCGCGTGCCCTTGCTGGTGCAGTACCCCAACCTCACCGCCGCGGGAACCCAGAACCGCGGGTTCGTTTCCGCCATGGACCTCGCAGCAACGATTCTCGATTTCGGTGGTGTCGAGCATCCCGGACAGCAGTACCAGGGGCGTCCCATCCACCCGATGCAGGGGCTGTCGCTGATGCCTGTATTGAGCGGAAGCAGATCCCGCCTCCACGATCCGGAGGACGCGGTGGGCTTCGAGGTCTTTGGCAACGAGGCTCTGGTCATGGGGGAGTTCAAGCTCCTCAAGCAGCGCCCGCCGTATGGTGAGGATCGCTACGAACTCTACGACTTGATCGAGGACCCCTCTGAGTCCCGGAACCTGGGACCCACCAATCCCGAGCGTCTCCGGCGGATGATCGAGCGGTTCGAGGAGTACAAGCGCAAAGCAGGGGTGATTCCTCCGCCCAAGGACTTCGATCCCGGGCACTGAGACGCCGGACTGCTGGGGCCCGGTTCAGCTGGGGATAGCAGACTTCCTTGACATTCAGCCCCAGGAACGGGAACTGTCCATGGCAGGGTAGGCTCTCAGTGGGAGGTCACTCTCCTGGAAGTCTCTCTCCGCGGATGCGATGTCCCACCCCCGACCTGATTCTTCGACCGTTGGCTTCTCAACCGTCGGTTTCGCCGGCGTCTGCTGCGGGGATGTTCTTGAACGAGAACATCCGGATCTTGGGGTTCACCAGGCGTTTGTAGTCCGCCCAGGACATGCGAATGAGCTCCACATGCGTGCCGGAGTTGAAGGCGATCTCGGTGTCCTCAGCGAGGCTCTCGGCTGCGTAGGTCTCGAGTCCAAAGAGATTACCGAAGGGCGGCATGGCTCCTGTCTCGCATCCGGGGAACATCTCCTGGAATTCGGCCTCAGGGATGAGATCCACTTCTTCGGCCCCCAGTTCCTGTTTCAGGAGGTCGGAAAAAACCTTGTAGCTGGAGGGGAGGACGAGCATCGCGGGGGCGCCATCGATACGGACGATCACGGTCTTGACCATGGTCTTGCCGGGGATGTGTGCCGCATGTGCGGTCTTGGCAGCCGTGAACGCAGGAGAGTGCTTCAGCGTCACGTATTCGATGCGGTTCTCGTCGAGGAACTGTTTCAGCTTCTGGCTGGGCATGCGGATCTCCATGAGTCATTTGACCCTTCCAAGATAGGTCAGGCAGGCCACTGTGACCAATGGGTAGAGGGCGAATTGTTGGATGGAATCGTGTCAGGGAAGAAGGGTACGTGGGAATGCGCACTCCGGCTCCTTTTCATGGTTGGCAGCCGCATCGGAATGCAGCTGTCTTTTTCTACGATGTCTGAAGAGTTCTTTGATGGGGAATCGTCATGATGAAGCGATCACGTTTTGCATCGATGTCGCTGGGGGGCCTGGGGGCCTTGTTCCTCCTGTTGGGAGCGAGGTCTCCCTACAGGGGAGAGACCTGGAAGGTCATTGCCTGGAACGATCTGGGAATGCACTGCATGGACTCCGACTACTCGGTGTTCTCGATCATGCCGCCGTTCAATACGGTCCACGCGCAGGTTCTGGATCCGAAAGGCAAGTTGGTACAGTCCTCTGCAGGGATCAAGGTCACCTACGAGGCCATGGCCGATCCGGGTGGCTCGATCAACAAGAGCAGCAAAGGGAAAACAAACTTCTGGCAGCATGCCAAGGAACTCTATGGGGGTAGTTCCACACCGAACAAGGGGTTGACAGGGCATGACATGCCGGGCTCCTCCAACCAGCCACAGCCCATGCGCTATGACAGCAAGATGGGGACCTTCGTGGCCGAGGGGATTCCTCTGACACCCTACGATGATGCTGGCCGCAAGCGGTACTACCCGCTCATGCGTATCGTTGTCCGGGACCTCAGTGGGACCCTGTTGGCATCCACGCCCACGGTGCTGCCCGTGTCGGATGAGATGGACTGCAGCCTTTGTCATGGATCCGGGTCGGGTGCGGCTGCCAAGCCAACCGCGGGCTGGGTCTTTGAAGCCAACTTCAGTAAGGACTACCGCCTCAATATCCTCCGCCTGCACGATGAGAAGCATGCCAAGGACACGAGGTACGGTGCTGCGCTCAAGACCGCGGGGTACGAAGCGAAGGGCCTCTACGCGACGGTTGTCACCAAGGGCAAGGCCATCCTCTGCGCGCGTTGCCACGGTTCGAATGCGCTGCCAGGAACGGGCCAGAAAGGGCTCTCTGCGCTGACCGGTGCGATCCATGCCGGCCACGCCAAGGTCAAGGACCCCATCACGAACCTGACTCTCGAGGCCAGTAGCAACCGCGCCTCCTGCTACCGATGTCATCCTGGGTCGGAGACCGGCTGCCTGAGGGGAGCCATGGGGGCTGCCGTTGGGAGCGATGGGAGCCTTTCCATGCAATGTCAGGATTGCCATGGGAGCATGAGCAAGGTCGGAGCTCCCACGAGAAGTGGTTGGCTGGATGAGCCTTCCTGCCAGAACTGTCACACCGGCACCGCCGTCAAGAACAACGGCAAGATCCGCTATGCGAATGCCCTCGACAGCAGTGGGAATCTACGCAAGGCAGTGGATGCCACGTTCGCGACCAACGCGGATGTGCCGGCCAAGGGCTTCGATCTCTATCGCTTCTCGAAGGGGCACAAGGGCATCCAGTGCGAGGCCTGTCATGGCTCCACGCATGCCGTCTACCCCAGTCGTCACGGCAACGACAACCTGCAGAACCAGGCTCTTCAGGGGCATGAGGGTACGCTCTCCCGATGTGATGCCTGCCACAAGCAGATGCCGGAGTCCTTTGGCAAGGGGCCCCACGGCATGCATGCGACTGGGCGCATCGGTCTGGACAAGCATGAGGACGCGGTAAAGGCCCTGGGCCTCAATTCCTGCAAGGCCTGCCACGGAGCCACGCTGAGAGGCACAGTGCTCTCCCGCTCCTTCTCTGATCAGATCCTGACCACGAAGAAATACGGGAACAAGACCCTCTTCCGTGGAGCCATCGTCTCCTGCTATGCCTGCCATCTCGGACCCAAGAGTGACAAGAGCAATCCGAATCGCCCCGCCTTTGCTCAAGCAGGGAAGATCACGGTGAGTGACAAGCCCGTGTCGATCTCGCTCCAGGCCACAGATCCCGACAAGGATCCACTGACCTTCCGGATCGTCTCCCAGCCAGCCCATGGTCGTGTGGCCCTC
>JAJRTL010000086.1 GCA_024278315.1 Planctomycetota bacterium
TAGCGTTAACGCTGGGGGATCTTGACCGTGGTCTTGCCTTGGACCGGGAAGGGGCCGTTGGGAACCAGGTAGCGGACCTTGGCAGGAAGGTGGTCCGAGTTGAGCCTCACCGAGGCCCAGCCGCCACCGCCTCAGCCGTAGTTCATCTCTCCTGACTGCAGGCGCTTGCCCGAGGAGGAGAGGAGTTCGTAGCGGATCGGGACGCGCTTTCCGTTGCGATAGATCGAGAGGCCACGGCCTTGCGAGTCACGGAGGCCGAAGCCCAGCATGAGTTCACGGCCCTTCCATCGAGCCTTGCCGCCAAAGAGGATCCCGCGGGTCAGGCGCAGATGCAGCGGACTACCCGCTTCGACCTGCAAAGCACGCCCCCTGGGTTGTGTGGAACTCAGGAACCAGGTCTCCTTGCCCTTCTTCTCCACGACCCGGAGGTTTCGGATCCGGTAGTCGCCGGGACTCAGGTAGTGCTCACGCTGACCCTTCTTCCAGGTCAGGCGCACGAGGCCCTGCTTGCCAGACAGGACCACCGAGCCGACAGGGATATTGGACGTGACCTTGGATCGGCCCGAACCCTTCCCCTTGGAGGAGACCTTGGCAGTCTCAGCCTCTACCGAGGCCTGCGCGGGAGCCTTGTCCGACTGCGTGCCGAGCCACTTCATCAAGGCCACACGGACCTTGGGGGGTGTACTCGTTCACGAGGTCTCGGTGACCTGTGAGAGCCAGGCCAGGTCCGTCGGCTCCTCCGCATCAGGAAGGAAGTGGCACTTGGAGCAGCTCTTGGCAAAGAGAGCCTCCTCCTTGCCTGTGGCCTTCTGCGAGTGCTCCCCCTTGTCCGGAGGGGGCTTCTGCGCGTAAGCGTTCTGCCAGGCAAGAGGCACGAGCAGCGCGAATGAGAGAGCTGGTATTGCGTTCATGGGGTCCATCCGTGATCGGCAGTCGAGCCTCACTCGACCGCATCAGCTGGTTACCCGGCAGACCATCCGTCGGCCAGCCGGACCATAGTCCAGTCCGTCTAGGATCTCTAACCCGGATGATTCATGAGATCGTTGTGAGCGAAGGCGAGATCGGCGCAGCCGAGCTCGTTTTCGCGATCTGACGAGCGCATTTCGAGTTCCGGACGGCTGCGCGAGATATGAGGCGACCCAAGAGGGTCGTCGAATCGAAGCAATGCCGAGCGAACCGATAGGTTCGCGGTCCTGGACCAAAAGACGCCGTCAGACGCATCGAGGTCATGAATTGTTCGGGTCAGGAGTTTGCGCCATAGAAGGCGTGGAGGCCAGTCGAGTTCAGTCTTGCCCTGGTCAACCCGAAGAAACGCAGGTGAAGCCACCGTTTCATCGTCGAAGCTTCTCCGGATTGAGCAGGGTGAAACCGGACCGATCTGGGGCCGCAGATTCTGTGGCGCAGGCTCCTGGGGCTAGTGCTTGTGACCGCCGTCGTCGTGCTTCTTGCCATGGTCATCGTCGTGACCCTTGCCTTCCTCGGCATGATCGCCGTCGTGATCGTGCTCGCCGTGCTCACCGTCCTTGCCTGCGGGCCTGGTCGTCGCTCCGCCCATCTGGGACAGGTACATATTGGGGTCAGCCTTGAACTTCTTGAGACAACCCTTGCAGCAGACGGCAACCAGCGTGTTGCCATGCATGATCATCTGGGCCGTGCCCTTGCGATCCGCAGGCTTCTTGGAGACGACGCAGGTGAGGCCCTTGCCATTTTCGTGCCCCTTGATCTGCTTGGCGTAGGCCGCCTTCTGGATCTTGCCGAGGACATAGGCCTTCTCCGTCGTCTTGGCCTTCTTGACGCAGCCGCCACAACAAAGGCGAACGAGTTGCCCATCCACGACGATGTTCTTGCCCTTGCCCATGGCTCCGAGCTTCTTGCCCGAGATCGGACACTCTGTGAGGGGATAGTTGGCCGTCTGTTGCGCGAGGACAGCGGCATCGAGCTTCTTGAGATAGGGCTCGGGGTTCTTCGTGACCTTCTTGACGCAGGTGCCACAGCAGACCTTGACCGTGCGGCCATTGACCTCGAAGACCTTCATCTTCTTGGCGAGGGACTTGCCGGAGACCACGCAGGTGCCAAGAGGATAGCCATCCGTCGAAGCGATCTTCGGGGCAGGCTGGGATCCTGGCCTCGAGTCCTGGGCAGGAAGAAGGACAGGGAGGGCAAGAATGGCAGCTGCCAGGGCCAGAGAGGGAATCGTCATCAGATCTTTTCCTTGTTACACAGATTGGTTGGGTCGTGGATTCTTGGGAAGTCCTCATGGGGGTCAAACAGGAAACCCCACAAATCGCCCCGGATCCGCTTGAAACTAGAGATTGGGACAAACGTCCCGCATACGGTCGAAACTCCGCCGGGTTCCTTTCATCCTCGGAAGCCCCTGAGCCTCAAGGAGTTGAAGATGACGGAGACAGAGCTGAAGCTCATGGCAGCTGCCGCGAGCACGGGGCTCAGAAGCAGCCCGAGAACGGGATAGAGGAGTCCAGCGGCCACCGGTACACCCATCGCGTTATAGACGAAGGCAAAGAAGAGGTTCTGTCGGATGTTGGCCATGGTGGCTCGACTGAGCTTGCGAGCATGCACGATGCCCAGCAGATCCCCGCGCACGAGGGTCACGTCCGCGCTCTCCATGGCGATGTCCGTTCCCGTACCCATGGCGATGCCCACCTCCGCCTGCGCCAGCGCAGGGGCGTCGTTGATGCCGTCTCCAGCCATGGCGACGACCTTCCCTTCTGCCTGGAAGCGCTCGACGACCGCGACCTTCTGATCGGGCAACACATCTGCGACAACTTCGTCGATCTCGAGCTCGCGGGCGACAGCGCGTGCCGTGCCCTCACTGTCCCCGGTCAGCATCACGATCCGAAGATTCTCGGCATGGAGCTCCCGGATAGCGGCCGCAGTGCTCGCCTTGATCGGATCCGCCACGCCCAACAACCCGGCCCATCGGCCTTCGATCACGACGAACATGACGGTCTGCCCTCGCTCCCTCAAATCATGCGCCTCACCCTCGGCATCCCGAGCCTCGACACCCAGCTCTTGCAGCAAGGCGGCGTTCCCGAGCGCAATCCGTTTGCCATCCACGATCCCCAACACGCCCATGCCGGTTCTGGACTCGAACTCGTCGACATCGAGAGTCTCCGCCCCGCGCGCCGAGGCGCCTTCGACGACTGCCGCGGCGAGGGGATGTTCGCTGGCTTTCTCCAGGCTCGCAGCCAAGGTGAGAAGCTCCTGCTCATCGCCTCCGTCCTTGACTTGCACATGAACGAGCCTGGGCTTGCCCTCGGTCAGCGTGCCAGTCTTGTCGACGACCAGCGTATCGACCTTGCCGAAGACCTCGATGGCTTGCGCATTCTTGAACAACACACCCATCTGCGCCCCCTTGCCGGTCGAGACCATGATGGACATAGGTGTCGCAAGGCCCAAAGCGCAGGGACAGGCGATGATGAGCACGGCGACAGCATTGATCAGCGCATGCGCCATCTTGGGATCCGGACCCACGAGCGCCCAGACGACGAAGGTCAGCAGGGAGGCCAGGATCACAACGGGAACGAACCAACCCGCGACCTCGTCGGCAAGCTTCTGGATCGGGGCGCGACTACGCTGGGCTTGTGCCACCATGCTCACGATGCGCGCCAGCAAGGTATCGGCACCGACTCTCTCCGCACGGATCACAAGGCCCCCCGTGCCGTTGACCGTGGCGCCCACCACCGCTCTGCCTTCGACCTTCTCGACGGGGATGGGTTCACCCGAGACCATGGACTCGTCTACCAGACTGCGTCCTTCCAGCACGACCCCATCCACGGGCACCTTTTCCCCAGGCCTGACGCGGAGCCGATCTCCCACCTGGATCTGCTCCAGAGGAACATCCTCCTCCTCGCCACCAACCAGAATCCGACGCGCCATCTTGGGCGCAAGGCCCAGGAGCAACTTGATGGCCGCCCCCGTCTGGCTGCGCGCGCGGAGCTCCAGGACCTGCCCAAGGAGGATCAGCACAGTGATGACCGCGGCCGCTTCGAAGTAGACGGCCACCTCACCATCGTCTCCGCGGAAGGAGTCCGGGAAAATACCGGGAAGGAGGGCCGCCACCAGGCTGTAGATGAAGGAGACGCTCACGCCCAAGCCGATGAGCGTGAACATGTTGAGGCTCTTGTTGCGGATGGAGAGCCAGGCTCGCTCATAGAAGGGCCAAGCCGCCCACAGGCAGACAGGCGAAGCCAGGAGCAGCTCAAGGAAGACACGCAACCTGCCCCCGAAGAGGCTGGAGAAGGGCTGGCCGGGCAACATGTCGCCCATGGACAGGATCAGGATCGGAGCCGCGAAGAAGACCGAGACGACCAACCGTCGACGCATGTCCTCGAGTTCACTGCTGTCTTCAGCAGGTTCGCCGGCGCCCAGGTCGAGTCTGGCCTCAAGAGTCATTCCACAGATCGGGCAGGGACCAGGAGCCTCTCGCTCGATCTCGGGGTGCATGGGGCAGGTGTAGATCGTCTTTCCCACCGCTGCCGAGGTCTCGGTGCGCACAGGCCCCGCTCCGTCGGCTTCCGTCATCTCGTGATCGGCACCAACTGCGTGCTTGTGGTCCTGTTCCTGGCTCATGTGCGAGCGTGGCTCCTGGGTCATCCGTCTCCTCCCGAAGCTGCGGAGGCATGCAATTCGCATACCAGCAACCTCATGGGCTATCGAGGCCCCAGGAAGACCCGTCGCGGCTCGCTGTAACCATTCAGGTCACAGCGGGGTGTCTCGCATGGTCACCCACATAGCCATCAAGGCCTGCCAGCAAGCAAGCTTGCTGGCAGGCCCTGAGGCGTACTGCGGACTTGTGTTCAGCGGATCCGGAGATAGCTGAGCGTCGAGAGGCGCAAGGTGGGAGCCAATCACTTGTGGGTTGCGACGGCCTGGATACCGGCGCGCAGACCCTTCAGGCTCGAGTCGTTGGGGATCGCAAGACTCGTCGTCGCGACGTTCTTGGAACCGACCTGCCCTTGGCCGACGAAGATGTAGGGGCTGATCCAGGAGTCACCAAGACCTCCGAGTGAGACCTTCTGGGTCAGAGGAACACCGATGAACCAGAAGGCATGCTCTCCGGGTTGCCATTGTGCGATCATGTGGACCTTGGTGCCTGGCCGGTAGGCACCGGTGCCGCCGTCCGTCCAAGTCACGGGGTAGGCCGAGTCCGGACTGAAGTCCTTTCCGTCGGCAAGGCCATCCTTGTCACCATCGCGCCCGACGTATTCGACGAGTCGCATCATTCCAGCACCCATGTGGTAGATCTGGTGGCAGTGATAGGGCCAGTTGCCGGGATTGTCGGCCAGCCAGTCCACGTCCATGCGACCGGGGAAGCGCATGTTACCAGGTGGCACGAGGACCGTGTCCTTGACGAGGGGTGCGCTGGTGCCACCGAGCGAACCATGCACCATCATGAAGTGGCCATGCAGGTGCATCGGGTGATACATCATCGTCCGGTTGTAGGCCTTGAAGCGGACCTTGTCCTTGAAGGAGACCGGGATGGGGTCGGCCTTGGGGAAAGCCTGGCCATTGATCATCCAGACGTAGCGCATCATCCCACCCATGGTGAGACTGATGTCATAGGAGCGCGTAGGAGTCGTGAACAGCGACCCCAGCGGCTTGGCGCTCTTCATCTGCGCATAGGTCAGCAGGGATCCCGAGCTGAGCGCCGTGGGAACATGGCTGGCCGAGGGGATCTTGGCGTTCGAGCTGTCATAGGCCAGGACCGCGCGAACGAGCGTCTGGTTGCGGCGGCGCAGGTCGGCGAAGGCGATGCTCCACTTGCCCACGTTGTTGGCGTCGATGTAGACGTCGTAGCGCTCACCAGGACCGATCGGGATGACCTGGGCCTGGACGGGAACAACCGGTTGACCATCCGCGTGGGTCACGCGCATCTTGTGGCCATCCACGGTGAAGGCGTAGGGAGTCGCGCCCGAGACGTTCAGGATGCGGAGCCTGACGACTTCACCTTTCTTGACCTTCAGCGGTGTCTGTCCAGCGCTGGTCTTGCCGTTGATGAGGAAATCGCTGTAGACCGGATCCTGGCCACTGATCGGCGCCCCGGGGAGCCAGTCATCCACCATGAGGATGTACTCGCGGTCGTACTTGGGATCGGCCTTGGGGTCCTTGGGATCCACGATGATGGCCCCCACCAGACCACGGTCGATCTGCAGGTCGATGTGCGGGTGGTACCAGTAGGTGCCCGGGGTGTTGACCACGAAGTCGTAGTCATACTCCTGCCCTGGTCCGATCGGCCCCTGGCTGACGCCTGGGACGCCATCGCTCTTCATTTCGATCGGCAGGCCATGCCAGTGCACGGTCGTGACTTCGTCCAGATCGTTGATCACCTTGACCTTGAGCCGGTCGCCCTGGGTGATGCGGATCATGGGGCCTGGGAGCTGGTTGTTGAAGAGCCACCCGTTGCTGACAGTCTTCCCCGGCGCAATCGTTGCCTTGGCGGGAGCTGGTCGCAGCGTCAGATAGTGGGTCTTCTGGGCCGACAAGGCCGGCAGACCCATCAGGAGAAGGGAGACAAGGGGTAGGGCTTTCATCGAGAGGGTTCTCATAGGGTATTCACCGGATGAGGGGTCAGGGGTAGGTCATGTTCGGAGGCCGAAGACCCTCCAAATCTATCCGAATCTCAACCCAATACGGTCGGGAAGAGAATCCGGAAAAAGGCGCAAATGCGACGGATTCGCTCCATAGAAGAGCCTCGCAGGCGCCGATCGTTCCCCATTCCCCCTACATCCCCCTCCAGACGGGGCTTACGGCCGTTCTTCTCGACTCATCACCAGGCGAATCGCTTCCACATAGCCGGTACAGACAGAGCCATCGAGAACCTCGCCCATGAGATCGCTTCCGATCCCAGCCAGAGAATCCCTCCCCGCCCAACGACGGGCCCCCCCCAGCCCCACGGCATCCTTGCCTTGCCGATCCTCCAATGGTACGGAGTGATCCCATCGTCAGGGCTCGTAGGGCACCTACTCCTGAGGTCTGCACTCCAACACGGTTGAGCACAGCTCCTCCTCAAAGCCAGTCGCTCTCGCCCGAGACAGTGGTATGTTGCGGTCTCGCCCGTGACCCACGGAGCCCGCTGCCCGATGCATCGAATCCTGCCCCTCGGCTTCACTGCCGTACTCTCCGCAAGCCTCCTGGCCCAATCGACGATTCCAACAGGCTATGGCAAGAAGGAAGGCGCGACCTCACGTCACGTGCCTCTTGCGTACAACTCCTCCCGGATCCAGCTGGGATATGACGCTAGCGCCACCGGATGGAAGGCGCCGAAAACCATCAAGGAACTCTGGGTCCGCGCGGACAAGTCCGGCTATCTCACGACGGGCTTCTCCGTGGAGATGCAAGTCCTCATTTCGAGCAAGGGCTGCAATCCTGCCACCCCATCCATGATCTTCGCCAACAACCAGGGCACGGACGTCAAGGTCTTCATGAAGAGGAAGACCTTCAAGTTCGCCCCTTTGGCCAAGGCTCCCGCCGCGCCAGCCAAGTGGACCATCCAACTCAAGGGGGATTCGCCCTTCCTTGCGGCGACAGCCAACCTGGTCATCGATTGGGCCACCTACGCACGGTCCAATCAGTTCAACCCCAACCTGTTCCTGGATGCCGCTACGATCACGGCCAAAGCCACGGGCACACGTGGATCCTCTCTGAACTACGGCAAACCCTGTAACCCAACGACCTTCTACAACTACGCCACCGGTCTCGACGTAGACAGTCTGCTTCGTCAGTATTGCTTCACACAGAATGCGGGGGACATCGTCCTGACCTGGGCCGGGGCTTCGCCCATCAATGTGTCGTTTCCCGGGCTGAAGGGTTGCTCGCTCTATACGGCGCCAGTGGTCTTCCATCCCAACATCGCTCTCACGAGGGAGCGCACCGGCTACGCAAACTTCGAATGGGGCAGGGTGATCTCGAGGCTCAGGGGCAAGAAGGTCTGGCTGCAGTCGGGCGCCGTGGACTCGACGTTCTCGACCATGCGACTCTCACGGGGCAACGAAGTCCAGTTCGGCAACTACAAGGTCCACTACCCGATGGTGATCTCCCACAAGTACGACTACGGGTCTGGACCCACCACCTTCAATCCCGACAAGGATGAAGCCCGCTTCGGATGGGTCGACACCGCCATCATCTTCGACGTTCGCTAGCCCGGAATAATCATGAGATCGTTGTGAGCGAATGCGAGATCGGCGCAGCCGAGCTCGCATTCGCGGTCTGACGAGCGCATTTCGAGTTCAGGACGGCTGCGCGAGATGAAGGCGACCCAAGAGGGTCGTCGAATCGAAGCAATGCCGAGCGAACCGATAGGTTCGCGGTCTTGGACCGAAAGACGCCGTCAGACGCATCGAGGTCATGAATCGTTCGGGATAGCCTGAACGAGATACATCGCGGTGACATCCACGGCGATCCTGTGCATCGCCACGCTTTCGGATCGTTGCAAACCTGCCGTTCGAGCAGGCGAACGCACTCCTCCGCACTTCCGCCCGTTGCGGACATGAATCCTTGTCTTCAGAATGTGAGCCGCCCGCGGATTCCGATCGGCGACCTTGATCGTCGACACGTTCCAGCGCCTGCCACACTCGACCCCGAGGACCACATGCCCTCCACGATTCCGAGCCTCGTTCTTGCCGTCTCGATCGTCGCAACGCATCTTTCTCAGGACCTCATCGCACAGGAGGCACCCAAGGTCGTCGAACTCCGGCCGGCCCACGGCGACATGGAGGTCGACGCCCGCAAGACTCGACAACTCACCGTGAAGTTCGATCAGAAGATGGACAAGCGCGGTCGGTCGATCTGCGGTGGTGGGCCCACCTTCCCCAAGGCACAGAAGATCCGCTGGAAGGACGACTTCACGCTGATCATCGACGTGGCTCTCGTAGCGGACCACAGCTACAAGATGTCGCTCAACTGCCAGTCCTTTCGCAACTTCATGAGTGCAAAGGGCGTTCGCCTGGCTCCGACTGCGTGGAACTTCACGACGCTGCCCGCGATGCTCACCCCCATCAAGGAACAACGCGCGCTCAACAAGAAGGCCTTCTCGGCATTGAAAAAGCTCCTGGCTGCGCGCTACTCCTACTACGACCTGCGCCCGATCGACTGGAGCAAGCAGTACAAGCTCCATCAAGACAAGATCCTCGAACGCCGGACCACGGTGGGTTGGGCCAGTGCCGTCGCGACCATGCTGAAGCCCACACAGGACCTGCACCTCTACCTGCGCATCGGAGACCATTTCTTCGGCGCTGGCAGCCGTAGGGTCGACGCACTCTATCGGGGGCGCCTCCTCGCCAAGGAACTGAAGGACGTGCGGCAACCGATTCCGGGTGTCGTGACTGGGCACACCCAGGACGGCATCTCCTACTTGATGATCAGCTCCTGGACCCGGAAGATCGATTTCGACAAGGTCGAGCGGCTCATCGTGAAGCTACGCGACGACAAGAAGGTCAAAGCCCTCGTCCTCGATGTGCGCCCCAACAGTGGAGGAGACGAGACGCTGGCCCGCCGCGTGGCCCGCTGGTTCGTGGCTGGCAATCGCGTCTATGCCAAGAACACCTCTCGCATCCGCGAGGGCAAGAAGGGATTCGGCCCGATCATGGATCGCAGCATCCAGGGCAAAGACGGTGGAGAGAGATTCGATCGGCCGGTGGCCGTCTTGATGAGCCACTATTGCATGAGCAGCAACGAGGCTTTTCTCCTCATGATGAAGCAGGCAGAGGACTGCACTCTGATCGGGCAGCGCTCCTATGGCAGCAGCGGCAATCCCAAGCCTCATGAGCTCCCCAATGGGGTCACGCTCTTCCTGCCCTCGTGGAAAGCCCTCCGCCCTGACGGTAGCTGTTTCGAAGCAGAGGGCATCGCCCCCGACGTCGAGGTCGTCCCCACGAGCGCCGACCTCCAGAAGAGAGACTTGATCCTTGCGAGAGCCATCGAGCAGCTCCGCCAGAAGAAGTAGACCAGCCCAGAATCCGTTCCACGACCACAAGAAAGGAGAATGCAGTGATCTCGATGAAAGCCGCGGTGATGATGGGGCTGGGATTCATGGGGTTGGCCAGTGCGATTGCATGGGCGCAAGGACCGGGAGGGTCAGGAGGCTCGCAGGAAGGCAACCGACCCTGGGAGAACCGCAAGCGTGAGGTCCAGGATCGGATCGGCGGATTGCCTCCGGAGATCCTCAAACTCCAAAGCAACGTCAAGATCAGACCACCGTCGATCGACGAGGCCATCAAGGTGGCGCGACTCGCTGCCCGTGCCAGGGCTCTCCCCCTCATCGACAGGGCCTACCACAAGGGCCGCCGCCTGCTCGTCCCCAAGGACCACGTCTCGATCCAAGGAGCCATCGAGGCAGCGCAACGCGGGGACATCGTCGTCGTCATGCCTGGCACCTACTACGAGCAACTGGTCATGAAGCCGGGAGTCAAACTCGTCTCGGACGACGCGGATGACGGCAACAGCCTCGTCGCGATTCCTGGAGCCAAGATCCAGTTGCCGCGCAGAACGCTGCGCACGATCATCGATGGCTCCAAATCCAAGCCTTCGCATCATGGCATGATCGACTTCGGTCCAGGCGTCGGTCGCCAGACGATCGTCGATGGATTCACAATCCAGAAACTCCCCGAACAGGATCACCACGTCCCTGGCCACGCCCACGGCCTCAATGTGCGTGGAGCCAGCCCCGTGATCATGAACTGCTACATACGCAAGAACGGCAGCACGGGGATCGGCAACCACGTGGTGTTCAAGGACCAGGGGAGCCCTATCTCCAAGCGGGACTTCCGCTGGGCCAATGTGGCCTACAAGGCCGAGGCCGTGATCTACAACAACATCATCCGCGACAGCCTGGGCCTGGGGATCGGGTGCAACCACTTCTCGGCTCCACGCGTCCTCGGCAACGAGGTCTTCCACAACAGCGAAGAACCCGGTGCCCGACCAACGCCCGGCATGGGTGCCAAGCATGGTGCCGGCCCGATCATCGTAGGCAACCTCGTCCATGACAATCCAGGCGGTGGCATCCTCAGCAGAACGGGAAAGCCGCAAGGCGCACATCCCATCGACAAACCCACGCACTCCACGGTCGCGCGGAACGTCGTCTACTCCAACGGGAAGGTCCGTCCAGGCATCTCCTGCGGTGGCGGAGGGTCGATGCAGCAGCCAATCCGCTTCATCGGCAACTTCGTCTACGATGCAGGCCTGGTGGGCATCGGCCTCTCCAACCACTCCGTCGCCATCATCGAAGGCAACCTCGTTGCGGGTAGCGGAGCGCCCGGCATCTCGATCAACGAAGCCACAGCGCTCAAACTCAACCACAACCGGGTCACTCGCGCCAAGGGGCCTGGATTCGTGATCATCAATGACGCCAAGGTCCTCGAAATGATCGAGAACTCAGCCGACGGCAACCTGGGGCCGCGCTTCCTCCAACGGGCCGGAAGATCGGGCGACAAGAAGAAGTAGCATTTTCACGGGCGCAGGATTGACTCCTGCGCCTCGCCGGCGATCACCGAACTGCATGACGATTTCCCTGCATGAGCGTGGAGTGGGCGAGAACCTCTCACTGTTCTTCTCGATCATCTGGGCGAACCTGGGGAAACTGACGCTGCTTTCTCTTCTCTTCACGCTGCCAGGGATGATCCCCGCCGTCATGGAGGAGATCGACTTCAGGGCCTGGGTAGGCCGGGCTGATGACTACAGCCTGGTCATCAATTTCCTGCTCTACCCACTGATGATCGGCTCCATCATCGGGATCGTGACGGGAAGCTACACGGGCGAGAGGATCTCGATGACGCGCAGTATCCGGTTGGCGTCGGGACGATGGCTCCATCTGGTGGCCTTCGGCTTCCTCTACCACCTGGGAATCGCACTCGGAACCCTCCTGCTGATCGTTCCCGGATACATGTTCTTGTCAGCCTTCTATCTTGGGTTCCCGGCCATCGTCATCGAGAAGCTGGGGTTTCGAACGGTTTTCAAACGCAGCGCCAGGCTCACTCGAGGCTTTCGTCGCGATATCGTGGCGGCATTCCTCCTTCTGGGCCTCCTGGCCGTGATCCCCCTCCTCGGGTCGCTTGCGCTGATGCGCGTCGTGGGTGAGGTACCGACGTCCATAGGTCTGGACTCCCGGGCCATCACGAACCTGCTGATGCAGTGGACCGTCGTGAGCTTTCTGGTCATGCTGCACGCAGTCGCCCCTGTCGTCTTCTACTTCCAGATCCGAGGCACGCAGGGAGACTTCTCCTTCACCTCCCTCGCCGACCTCGTGGACCGCATCCATGAGGAGCGAAGCTCCGAGAGCGCGAATGTCCCTCGGGAGCAAGAGCAAAAAGATCGACCATCCACTCATTGGCGGCCGTGACTGCCGGGGCTGGCTTTCCTGATGGGTCATGGCTGGTCGTTTCTGCTCCCATCTTGTCGCAGGCCTCCCCCACGTCAAAGCCATCCTGCCCGAACGATTCCTGGCTTCTTGGGTACAGGTAGTTCTCAAGATTCCGACCATGCTTCGGGCCCCCCCCCTCTCCGAGGGCGCCTGTCGGACGAAATGGCATCACCTGGTCGCGGTGGAAGCAGGGTCGTAGCCCAAGCAGGAGGAATCTACGATTGAGTCGAGAGCACGAGGAGGAGATAATCTCTCCCCAATTCCTGCCCCCGGTCGGCCTGGTTCCCGGGTCGCCGGCGGGTTCCTCCGCAGCCATGTTCCGAGATTCCAAGGAATCTGGACCCAGATCAGCACCATTTGATCTGACACACGCAAGCAGAAGCATAGCCATGAGCAAGTCAGCACCGATCATCTACACCTGGACCGACGAAGCACCCGCCTTGGCGACCCATGCCTTCCTGCCGATCATCAGCAAGTTCGCCAGCGTCGCCGACGTGCCCATCGAAACACGAGACATCTCACTCGCTGGTCGCATCCTGGCTGTCATGGCACCGGAGCTCGACGTTTCGCAACGCATAGCCGATGACCTGTCGGAACTGGGCGAGCTCGTCAAGACTCCCGATGCCAACATCATCAAGCTGCCAAACATCAGCGCATCCGTCCCCCAACTCAAGGAATGCATCGCTGAGTTGCAGACGAAGGGTTATGCCCTTCCTGAGTATCCGGAGGAACCGCAGACCGACCAGGAGCGTGAGATCCAAGCTCGCTACAACAACGTCAAAGGCAGCGCAGTCAATCCTGTCTTGCGGGAGGGCAACTCGGACCGTCGTGCTCCGAAGGCCGTCAAGGACTTCGCCAAGAAGAACCCCGTGCGGATGGGCGTGTGGGCCAGTGACTCCAAGACCCACGTCGCGACGATGTCCGAAGGCGACTTCCGGCACAACGAGAAGTCCGTGACGATCGCGAAGGCGACCACGGCCCGGATCGAGCACGTCGCGGCAGACGGGACGGTCACCATCATGAAGGAGAGCCTTCCCCTGCAGAAAGGCGAAGTGCTCGACGGAACCTTCATGAGCAAGAAGGCTCTCAGCACTTTCCTCGAGAAGCAGATCGCCGACGCCAAGGAGAAGGGGGTCCTCTTCTCCCTGCACCTCAAGGCCACGATGATGAAGGTCTCGGACCCGGTCATCTTCGGCCACTGCGTGCGTGTGTTCTTCAAGGATGTCTTTTCCAAGAACGCCGCGACCTTCGAACGTCTCGGTATCGATCCAAACTATGGATTCGGAGACGTCCTGGAAAAGATTGCTGGCCTGCCCGAGGCCGAGCGCGCCCCCATTGAGGCGGACATCCAAGCTGCCTACGAGAAGGGTCCATCCATCGCCATGGTGGACTCAGACAAGGGGATCACCAATCTGCACGTGCCGAGCGACATCATCATCGACGCATCGATGCCGCCGATGATCCGTGACGGGGGCCGCATGTGGAATACGGATGGCAAGCTGCAGGACTGCAAGGCCGTCATTCCCGACAGCAGCTATGCCGGCGTCTACGCGGCGACCGTCGAAGATTGTCAGGCACACGGCGCCTTCGATCCGTCCACGATGGGCAGCGTCTCGAACGTAGGGCTCATGGCACAGAAGGCCGAGGAGTATGGATCCCATGACAAGACCTTCGAGGTGCCGAGCGCAGGGACGATGCGAGTCGTCGATGCAGAGGGCAATACCCTGATCGAGAATACGGTAGAAGCCGGTGACATCTGGCGTGCCTGTCAGGCCAAAGATGCCCCGATCCGCGACTGGGTAAAGCTCGCCGTTCACCGCGCCCGGGCATCGGGAGATCCAGCTGTCTTCTGGCTCGACCGTGACCGTGCCCACGACCGCCAGATTCTCGCCAAGGTCGAGGCCTATCTTCCTGAGCACGACACGAACGGACTGGCGATCAAGATCCTCCCGCCCCGCGAAGCAGCCATGTTCTCGCTCGAGCGCATCCGCCGTGGTGAAGACACGATCTCGGTCACCGGCAATGTCCTGCGTGACTTCCTCACGGACCTCTTTCCTATCCTCGAAGTGGGCACAAGCGCACGTATGCTCTCGATCGTACCGCTGATGAATGGCGGCGGCCTCTTCGAGACTGGCGCCGGTGGCTCTGCGCCCAAGCACGTGCAGCAGTTCATGAAGGAAGGTCACCTGCGTTGGGATTCGCTCGGTGAGTATCTGGCACTGGCCGCCAGCCTGCAGCACTTCGGAGAACAGCACGACAATGATGGCGCACGGCTTCTCGGCGACGCTCTCGACGCCGCGACTTCCGAATATCTACAGAACGCACGTTCGCCAGCACGTCGGGTCCACGAGATCGACAACCGCGGGAGTACATTCTATCTGACCCTCGCATGGGCAAAGGCTCTTGCCACCCAGACCACCAATGCCGGGATCGCTGCCCGCCTGAAGCCAGTCGCAGAGGCCCTCGCAGCCAACACGGACACGATCCTGAAGGAGCTGAACGACGCTCAAGGCGAGCCTCAGGACGTCGGTGGCTACTACCGGCCCGACCCCGAGCGCACCGCCGTTGCCATGCGCCCGAGTGCGACCTTCAACGCTGTGATCGAGGGTATCTGAGCGGTCGACGCCCTGATGCCGTCAAGGGCCACCCCAGGAGGCATCGGCACGATCGATGTCAAGGACAAGAAGTCGCCTACCTCTTGGGGCGAAGGCCCAACGCCATCGGAGCTTCCAAGACACGGGCAGAGGCCCCGGATGCAGACTGGCACCGGGTGCATGGACCCACAAGATCCAAGCAAGTCGACTCTATGTCTTGGTGCATTCGCGGATGCGGTTATCCTTGGGTTCCTGCAGTCCTCTACCGCGTTCCTCCTGATCTAGAGAGGTCGATATGCGCCTGTTCCCCCTGTCTCTGCTTCTGGCCGTATGCCCGGCCTTCTCCAACCTCGCTGTCGCACAAGACACCGCACGAGATCGACTGATTCATCTGCGCTTCGCCGAGTTCGACCCTGCGGCAGGACAGCTGCAGATCCCCAACACCCTCAGAGGTGGCAAGGACACGCAGCTCTGGATCGTGCAATTCGAAGGCTCTCCGACGGAGACGAATCGCAAGGCCCTGCGTGAAGTTGGCGCTGAAATCCATGGCTACCTACCGGAGAACGCGTACGTGGCTCGGATGCCGCACAAGGTCATGCCACTTGCGCAGAAGCTCGCAGGCGTTCGCTCAGTCAGCTACTACCACCCGGCCTTCCGCCTCGATCCCGACCTGATCCGGGAGATCGCGAAGGGTGATCCGCAGGATGTCCGTCGTTTCAACATCGTCGTCGTCAACAAACACAAGGACAAACCAGCTCTGATGACCTCGATCCAGAAGCTCGGCGGCAAGATCGTCCATGAGCAGATCGGCAGCCTGTTGCTCGAGGCAAACCTGAATCAGAAGCAGCTGATCCAAGCCGCACGCCTCGATCAAGTCCTCTGGATCGACCTCTGGACGGAGAGCGAAGAGGACATGAACAATGCCCGCATCCAAGGCGGCGCGAACTACGTCGAGAAGCAGGGCAAGTACACCGGAAAAGGCATCAACGGCCACGTCTACGAGGGCGTGGAAGCCGGACACAAGGATTTCACGAACAAGGCCATCAACGTCAGTAGCAGCGGTGCGGCACAGAGTCATGGGCACTGTACCGCGGGCATCGTCTTCGGAAACGGCAAGAGCCACACAAATGCACGCGGCATGGCACCCGACGCACAGCCCTTCTACACGACCTACACATCCGTCCAGGGCTCACGCTGGAAGGTCGTCGAGACCTTGGTCAAGAAACACAAGGTGATGTTCACGACGGCCTCTTGGGGCAATGCCAGAACGACGCAGTACACGTCCGTCTCGGCCGACACCGATGACATCATTTTCGACCATGACATGCCATGGACACAGAGCCAATCAAACTCCGGTGGAACTCCATCCCGTCCACAGGCGTGGGCCAAAAACATCTTCTCCGTCGGAGGCGTCGTCCATCGCGACAACTCCAATCCACTCGATGACTCGTGGAAGGCCGGCCGCGGAAGCACAGGCCCAGCCGCGGACGGCCGCATCAAGCCGGATCTCTGCGCCTACTACGATCGTATTTTCTGCTCGGATCGCACCGGCAGCGCAGGCTACAACCGATTGGGCGACTACTATACGAGCTTCGGCGGGACTTCGGGAGCCACCCCGATCGTGGCGGGCCACAATGCCATCGCCATCCAGATGTTCACGGACGGCCTCTTCAGTCCAAAGCGCGTCATCAACGGCACGCGTTGGCAGAACAAGCCGCACTTCACGACCCTGAAGGCCCTTCAGATCGCCAATGCGTCACAGTACGCTTTCACTTCCACGAGCACGGACAACCGTCGTGAGCACGTGGGCTGGGGCATGCCGAATCTCAAGACGATGTATGACAATCGGAAGGTCCACTTCGTCGTCGATGAAACGGATATCCTCACGCATGGCAAGGGGATCATCTACACGGTACGCGTCGCGAGAGGGCAGTCTGAACTCAAGGTTTCAATGTGCTACGCCGACCTGGCAGCCAATCCGAGCGCGAGCATCACTCGCGTCAACGACTTGACGCTCCGCGTGACCGCGCCGAACGGATCGACGAAGTACTGGGGCAATGCGGGCCTCAAGACAGGTAACTACTCGACAACAAACGGCCAACGAGACTCACGCAATACGGTCGAGAACGTCTTCGTCAAGAATCCGGCTGCCGGGCTGTGGAAGATCGAGGTCGGAGCATTCCTGATCGCGAAGGACTCACATGTCGAGACCAAGGCTGTCGACGCCGACTTCGGCCTCGTTGTCAACGGTGCCGTGTTCGTCAACAAGAAATCGATGGAGCTGACAGTCGGCGCCTTCACGACATTTGGACAGGGCTGCCCAAGCGCATCGGGCTGCGCACCATGTGTGAGTCGCAACTGGACCAAGACCATTACATCGAAGACGAGCACGGCTCAGCAGATCGCGCTCATGGACTGGTCATCGGAAGCCATCAAGATCTGCGGCATCGATCTGTTCACGCAGGCACGCAGTGGTAGCGTTGATGTCACGGTAAGGCTCATGGACATGGGTTCGAGTTCGCTCCCAGGAAAGGTCTTGGCTACGGCCAAGGTCAAGGTCGGCACGAAACTTCAGACCTACACAGTGAAGTTTGCTCAGCCAGTCTCGCTCTCGGCAAGCACGGTCTTCTGGGTTGTCTTCGACAAAGCTGACAAGCTCATCCTTTCCGAATCCAAGACAGGCAGCGCCAGCTACCACCTCGAGATGCGAAAGAGCGTCTGGAGCAGCACGTACTGGAACAACACGAAATGGCAGTACCGGATCCACTGTGACAAGGGGAATCAGACCCCGATCCTGGGGCTCACGGGAAGCCCACTCATCGGACAGACGATGAAGCTTGAACTCAGCAAAGCGCGCGGTGCAACGCCAGGGATGCTCATCCTCGGCGGCTCGAACAAGGCCTGGAGCACCTTGCCGTTGCCATTCGCGTACGCCGCACCCTGCAATCTCCTCGTCTCGGTCGACATCGTCGTCGCCTTCGTCACCAATGGAAGCGGACTGGCATCGGTCCCGATTCCGATCCCGAATGACAAGCGATTGATTGGGGTGGTCGCCTTCGAGCAGTTCGTCGTTGCCGACACACGCAATGCCCTCGGCGTCATCAGCTCGAACGGATGCAGGACCAAGCTGGGAGAGTTCTGACCTTGAGTCGTTGGGTGTGCGCGTTTCCGTGCAGCACACCCAACCGCGTAGCTCGCTCAGGGGCACGCAACCTTTCAAGTCGATTGTCGATCAGCGCTAGCCGTCAGTAGGCCTTTGCATGAATACAGGAAGACGGTCCACCAACTGGGTGTGGACGAGATCCGCCCCTACATCGACATCGCGATCCGGGTGCGAACGTAAGCTGAGAAGATGCTGGCGACAGATGAGATCATCTTCCTCGGCACAAGGACTACATCGGGGCCTTTGGAAACGAAGCTGACAACGGACCCACGGAATACCTGGACCCTTTCATATTTTCTGACAACAGTGCACGGGAAGCCCAGTCTCTCATGAATCGGTTCGAGCGCAATCACCAACCAGGAGACGGTGCGTGAGGCACCGAGCCCACAACTTCAGGAAGCGGATCCAAGTTACAATCGACTTCTTCAGTTCCTTCCAGCTCTTCCCCCGACAAAGAACACTGGCTCCCACTCCCTGGGAGCAGGAAGAAATAGGGGCAGGGTTCCAGGGCTTCTCACGGGCCGGCTGCATGCGCCTGAAGCCGGCCATTCGGGAAGAGCACGGAGACTTCTATCGGTTGCACCGTCCTCATTCATCCTTTGAGGCCATGTCTCGGGTTGCAGCGCCAGCGGTAGGAGACCAAGGCCATCGCCAGGCACCAGACGAGGGCAATCTGAAGGGCCGTTGATTCGCGTTCTGTCGTGAAGTCCAGAGCCACGAGCGTAAACACACCGACGTAGATGTGCCCCAGATACCATCTGAAAGCAAGCCGCCCGGTGGCAGCGCCTGCGGCCAGGATCCTGGATCTGGAGAATCGGGCCGCGGCAATCAGGCAAAGGCCGAGAACAAGAAGAGCCATACCTCCGCTCGAGAGCAGGAAGAGAAGGAGGGGTGGCATGGAGCCGGTACCGAACAGGTAGGGAATAGCCTCGATGAGGTCCGGATCTCCGATGACGAGCGGATCCGCGAGGAAGCTGCGGCTCAGGAGTCTCGAGGAAGCCTCTGCAAGAACCCATGTACCCGCTCCAGTGAACAACAAGATCCACTGCACGCGTCGGGATCTGAGGTCGAGCCTGCCCAGGAGCATTCCGATGAGAAAGAGACTCGTCCAGGGAAGAACGCTGCGGAAACCATCGAAGAAGAGGTTTCGGAAGCTGCCGCTCAGGGTCCAGAGCCCGCGGTAGGTCATCGTCTCCCAATCCCAGTTCTGACCATAGTCCAAGGTCAGGAAGGCCAGCGCGAAGGCGATGAGGATGCCGATGATGATGAGCGCAAGCCCCAACGGGCTGCGACGAACGAGAACAGGGGCCAGGAGGAAGGAGAGACCGTAGATGCGGAGGATGTCCCCTTGCCAGAGAACGAGATTGACGTAGCCCACGATGAAGAGGAAGAGACCACGTTTGATGAAGAGGGCGTGGACGGCTGCACCTCGAGAGTGGGCCATGAGGCTGGCACCGATTCCGGCCAGGATCATGAAGAGGGTTGCGGGACGCCCGTCGAGGATGACTAGAAACGCCGAAGCTTCGGCTTGCGCCGGGTTCAGCATCACCAGGAGGAAGTGGACGATGACCATCCCCATGAGAGCCAGCCCTCGAGCCAGGTCCAGGCCGATCAACCTTGTGCCAGCTGTAGAATCTGCTCGCTCTTCCATGAAGGCTCGTATATCCTCAAATAGACAATCAATCCCAGGAAGCAGGGTCCAGGGGAGCGCGTTGATTGTCAAATTGATTATCTGGAGCGAGCATGGGGAGACCTGACAGGAGCAAGGAACGGATCGAGCAGATCCTCGATGCCTTCGAGACATGTGTGGCCAGCCACGGCTTGGAGGGAACCAAACTGGAGATGGTGGCCCAGGAGGCCGGCATCCAGCGCAGCCTGATCCGCCACTACCTGGGGAATCGGGAAGCCGTGCTCGTGGCCTGGGCGCAGCGGTCGATCGATCGCTACCGGGAGTCGCTGGACGAACTCGTCGAGGCTCTGCCAAAGCGCAAACCATGCATTGCTCTCGTGGACTACCTTTTCTTGCAGAGCACTTCGGGCCCCTCGGATGCGGAGCTCGCCCTCGACATCCTGATTGCGAGCTCAGATCGCCACGATGAGTGTCGCTCCATGATCTCGGACTTCATCCAGGACATGGTGGCCTTGGTCGCCGACCAGATGGCCACCCAGTATCCTTCCGCATCACGAAACTCACGCTTCGAGATCGCCAATGCCATTGTCGCAATGAGCTTCTGCGCCGAATCGCTGCACCCCCTCCGTCTCCCTCCCAAGCACAAGAAAGCCTGGAAGAAGGTGGCCAAGAGACTCGTCACCAGCCTGGAGTAAAGCCACCTCACAGGGGAAGGAGCACGAGGGCCTTGTAGGCCAAATGGCTGGCTGCGCAGGTACCCCCAGGGATTGACCCGAACGATTCACGACCTCGATGCGTCTGACGGCGCCTTTCGGGCCAGGCCGAGAAAACTGGGTTTTTCCTGTGCGGTCGCTGACGCGGACTGCACTCCAGTCTGTGTAAGGAGCCAACGAGGCCTTCGGGCCTCCCGACCGCTGCTCCTTGCCGACCTGGCCCTCCTGCTACGTCGACCTCAGATCAAGGA